>JBDIBB010000021.1:0-42029 GCA_039812685.1 Vicinamibacteraceae bacterium | reverse complement strand
TCGCGGCTCGCCAGGTTCGCGTTGATGTCGGTCAGCGCCCGATATCGGCCGTTGGTGACGCGGAAGCCGAGCGCGGCGTCCGACAACGCCGCCAGCGCGCGAGCGGGCAGGCGCAGCTCCGAGACGAGTTCTTCGAGGGCGTCCCAGAGCCGCTGCATCTCGCGCGACCGCCGCAGCAACGTCTGCGCCTGCCGGTAGTGCGCCGTGAGGCAGAAGCGCACCCAGGGCCGCGCGTCGCGCTCCGGGTGCCACGCGCCGGCGTCGACCTCCGCCAGCACGGCGTAGTACTCGGGGGTGTTGCGGCCAAGATACTCCTCGATGCTGCAGAACTGCGGCGACAGGATGCCTTCGCGCGCCAGCACCAGGCTCTGCAGGCAGCGGGCCATGCGGCCGTTGCCGTCCGAGAACGGGTGGATCATCACGAGGTTCAAGTGGGCCATCGCCGCGCGCACCAGCACCGGCACCTTCGAGGCTTCGTTCAGCGAGGCCACCAGTTCATCCACCAGTGCCGGCACCAGCTCGGCATCGGGCCCCTCGTACACCCGCTCGCCAGACGGCTCGCTCCGGACGAAAATCGCCCCAGGCCGCCATCGCCCGGGCCGCTTCGACAGGTCGTAGCTCAGCATCTGGTAGTGCAGCGCCTTGACGAGCGAGGCCGAATACTCGAAGTGCCGGTCGTCGGCCAGTTCGAGGACGTAGGTCATGGCCTGCCGATAGCCCACGATTGCGGCCCAGGTCTCGGCCTGCGCGTCGAGCGGCTCCTCCCCATCGACCGCCGCCAGCGCATCGTCCACGGTGACGTTGTAGCCCTCGATGGAATTCGAGCCCCTGATGGCCTTCGCCAGGGACACGCGGCGGAGCACCCCGATCCAGCGCCTGGAACTCACGGCGTAACTGAGGTTTGTGCGCAGCTCGTCGGTCTTCGCGTGAACGCGGCGCTCGGCCTCGTTGAGCTCAGGGCAGGCGAAGATCATGCAAGATATTAACTTGTATCAATGCAAGTTACCAACGGGCGTTCTGAAACGACCTCATCTACCTTCCTGTCGCGCTCCCCTGCCGCGGCCGGCCCCCCCGCCGGCGCCCACGCCAGCACCTGGTCCAGCGTCAGCCCCAGCGCCTGCGCCTGCTGCGCGTGGTCCCAGCCTGCCCAGGTGAGGACGGGCGTGAGGTCTGCGGCGCGCTCGGCGCCGCGCTCCAGCACGAAGTGGTTGTGGGTGGCGACGAAGGCGAAGGCGATGGAGAGGGGGAGTACGGATAGATCGCACAGACGCTGGAGTCCAGCCGCCAATCTCGTACGTCTTCACCCATCGCGAACGAGATGGCCCAGGCGTCAACCCGGTAATGCTTGGCGGGAATCGCATCAGCCATCCACACGTCGTCGTCTCCGACCACCATGGTTCGCCCTATCGCCTCGACCACCTCCCCGAGCGTCTTCTCCCGCCTCTCGTCCAGCAACTCCTTCAGCTCCGCCGCACCGCCCCCACCAATGCTCCCAGGGTGCGAGTGTAGCGACGGCTGCTCCAGGTCGCGCACGCTGACGAACGCGCTCTCGGAGTCCACGCGGTCGATCTGATCGAGGATCGCGGACCACACCAGGCCGTTGTCCTCGAAGAAGCGGACGAACACGGTGCCGAGCACCCAGGCGACGGCGGCCTGCGTGACGGGGTCTTCGCCCAGGCCTCGAAGGTAACCACCGTGCGCTCCACGCGGCGGGCGGCGTCGTACTCCTCCTGCAGCCGCACGCGGACGTCCTCGCGCGTCGAGCTGCGCTCGCAGGTCGGCCTCGAGTTGCCTGAGCAGGGGCAGCCCTTGTGGCCGCCCATCCGGACCTCTAGAAGGTTCCGCGGTGAGGTCGCCGAAGAGGCGGGGAGCGTCGATCATGGAATCACGGTGACGATGCCATCATGAGGCATGGTGATGGACCCGTGGCACTGCCGGCGACCCCACCGCCTGCGTGGCCACGACTACTCGTCGCCGGGCGCGTATTTCGTGACGGTGGATACCCACGAACGCCGCCGCCTGTTCGGCACGATCACGGATGGACGATTCGTGCCCAACGATGCGGGTCGCATGATCGCCGATGGGCTGGCCTCGCTCCCCGTGAGATTCGCGCACAGCGGGGTGGATACGTCGGTGGTCATGCCGGACCATGTGCATGTGATCCTGGTGCTGCGCGAATGGGAGTGGGCGGCCACAAGGGCCGCCCCTACGCTGGGGGACATCGTGGGGGCATTCAAATCGATCACCACCGTGGGATACATCCGTGGGGTCCGCCAATCCGGTTGGCCGCCGTTCACGCAACACCTGTGGCAACGCGATTACCACGACCACGTCGTCCGTGATGCGGCCGACCTCGATCGGATCCGGCGATACATCATCGACAACCCCGCGAATTGGGACAAACCGTAGGGGCGGCCCTTGTGGCCGCCCAATCCGCCCTTGTGGCCGCCCAATCCGCCCCGTGGCCGCCCAATCCGCCCCGTGGCCGCCCAATCCGCCCCGCGGCCGCCCAATCCGCCCCGCGGCCGCCCACGCCGCCCCGCGGCCGCCCACGCCGCCCCGCGGCCGCCCAATCGACCACCCCGTCGTCGTGGGCGACCACCCCCGTCGATCGTGGGCGGCTGCCCCGGGTCTTTCCACGGCACCAGCAGCCAGGCGCCGTGCAGGCCATCGACGCGACCGCATTGCAGCGCCAGATCGCTCACCCACCGCACCTGGCCGTAACGCGCCAGCATGCCGGCGGACGTGAGCAGTGCCGGCGGCCCCGTTCGCGGCAGCTCCCCGGCGAGGCCCGGCAGCGAGAGCTGCACCAGCTCGCACAGCCTGGCCCAGTCGCGCGTGTCGCGCACGGCCGCCCGCCTCGTCGTCTGTCGCAGCTCCTGCGACGCCTGCGGAGGGTAGGGGAACAGGCGCACGCGGCGTTTGATCGGCAGCGTGGGGTGGCTGGCGAGGAAGTCCTCGTAGAGCGGCCCTTCGCCCTGGCGTGTCGCGAGCTTGTAACCCGCCACGCGGCGCACGCTGCGCGCCCGGCAGATGCCGCCGCGACCGAGCATCCGGACCAGCGCCTGCGCAAGCGTCCTATCGACGGGGCGATCGGTCCGCCTGGGACCGAAGTCCGGGTTCGCGAGCGCCTCGGCGGTCCCCGGCGCCGTCACGGTGCCATCGGGGGCCCTCCTGTCCCGCACGAACACCCGCATCGCCAGGTTGGGGGGAAGGCGCAATCCCAGGCCGGCAGCCGAGCAGAACACGAGCACCTCGATGAACGGCAACCGAACGCTCTCGCGCCGTTCGAGGGGCGCCAGCAGTGACGCGAGCGTCAACGCGCAGGTTGCTCATGCCAATCCGAGCAACCCGCGCTCTACGAGAGGGGGAGCAACCCGCGTCAACGCGCAGGTTGCTCATGTTGATCCGGGCAACCCGCGCTCTACGGGGAAGGGCGCGTGACCACGATTGTCTCGAGCCCGTGCGCGCCCGGACGGGTCTCGGCACGCCAGAGCAGCGCGGAGAACGAGAGGCCGAGGAACCCGAGCGCCGCGAACATCCACATGCCGGGATCGTAGCCGCCGGGATTGGAGGCACTGGCCGCCGACACGTCGTTGGCGCGCCCGACCGCCCACGACATCGCCGCCCAGCCGATCTGCTGGCAGAACGTCATCAGGGCGTACGCGGTGCCAAGCCGCTTCTCGTCGACGAGATAGGCCACCGACGGCCAGAGGATCGCGGGCACGAGCGAGAACGACAGGCCGAGCATCGCCACGGGCACGCCCAGCGGCAGGCCCGAGTGCGCCATCAGCAGGAAGGCGGGAACCAGCAGCAGCGAACCGAGCGTCATCAGCAGCGCCCGCCGCCCGATCCGATCGACGATCAGCCCGAACACGGGGGTGGCGACCATCGCCGTCAGCGGCAGCAGGCCGTTGAGGAAGGCAGCCTGCTCGGGGCTCGCGCCATGGGCGTCCACGAAGAAGATGTTGGCGAAGCGCCGGAACGGGAAGATCGCGGCGTAGAAGGTGACGCACAGCCCCACCACGTACCAGTAGGTGCGGTCGAAGCGCACCAGGTCGCCGGGCACGAGCTTGTCGGTGGTGACCGAGGTGTCGATGCCGCCGCGGCGCTGGGCACGCCGCTCGATCGCGGCGTAGACCACGCCGCCGACGATGCAGAGGCCGCCGAAGGCGGCGGCCAGCAGCAGCGGCGGCTGCCACGAGTGGAACAGGCCGGGCGCGAGGTTGGGCGAGTTGTCGGCAGCCACCGACCCGAGGCGCGCGATCGTGAGGTTGATCCCCATCGCGAAGCCGAGCTCCCGGCCCTTGAACCAGCGGCCGAGCACGGTGGTCGCCGCCACGATCATCGGCTCGGATCCGAGGCCCAGCACGAAGCGGCCGGCGGCCATCGCCAGCGGTCCCGATCCGACGGCGATGATCGCGCCGCCGAGCGCCGCGACGGCGCCGAACCCGATCATCGCGCGCCGGGTGCCCGCGCGGTCGATGATCACGCCGCCCGCCAGCAGGATGACGAGCGCGGCCACGTTGTAGGCGGTGTCGAGCAGGCCGATCTGCGCCTGGCTGAACCCGAGCTGGGACTCGAGCAGCGGCCCCACCGGGTTCAGGGCGTCGAAGACGTAGTAGTTGCCGAACATCGCCAGGCTGACGAAGGCCAGCACCAGCCAGCGGGTCAGGGCGGGCCGTCCATCGCGTGCGTCCGGCGTGCCGGTGTGGGACATGGCGGTAGACTCTACGACGATCGGCCGCCCATCGGAAGCGGTCTTCGCCCCCGGGGACACGCGCCTTGCGACCAGCCAGCCGACCGCACGCCCGCCGCCTCACCCTCGTCACGCTGATCGGCTGCGCCGCCGCCCTGCTCGCGGCCGAGCACCCGCGCCCCGTCACGGCGGCCGGCCGCGGCGTCACGACGCGGGATCGTCCCGCGGCCCACGATCTGGCAAGCCGGGTCACCATCACCCGCGACACGCTCGGTGTCCCGCACATCGTCGCGCACGACGAGGAAGCGGCGGCCTTCGCGTTCGGCTACGCCATGGCCGAGGATCACGCGCCGGAAATCGGGCGGAAATACCTGGCGGCGCGCGGCGAGTCGGCCCGCCACTTCGGGCAGGAATTCGCCGGCCGCGACTTCGCGATGCTCCGCCTGCGCAACCGCGAGGCGGCGCGCGAGGCGCTGCGCGAGGTGGGAGACGGGTTCCGCCGGTGGCTGCAGGCGTTTGCCGGCGGGGTCAACGCGTACGTCGCCTCCAACCGCGACCGGGTGCCCGCGTGGATGCCGTCGATCGAGGCGAGCGATCCGCTCGCCTACGGCCGCATGGGATCGATCGTGAGCGCGCTGGAGCCGACGCGGGAGCTGCTGCGCAAGTACCCCGCCGCGGCGGCGCCGGGCGCGGCGATCGCCGGCGATGGCGCGGGCGAACGGGCAGCGGGCGAAGCGGATGAGGAGGAAGCGGGATCCAACGCGTTCGCGCTCGCCGGATCGAAGACGACGACGGGCGTGCCGATGCTGCTCGGCAACCCGCACCTGCGGTGGTCGGAGCTCTACTGGGAGGCGCACGTCACGGTGCCGGGCGAGATCGACTTCTACGGGTCGACGCTGGTGGGCATCCCGGTGCTGCGCGCGGGCTTCAACGACCGGCTGGCGTACGTGCAGACGAACAACGCGCCCGACCAGGAGGACATCCACCGGTTCGCGCGCGATCCGGCGCGGCCCGGCCATTACCTGGACGGCCGGCGCCCGCGGCCGATCGAGCGACGCCGCCTCACGATCGGCGTCCGGCAACCCGACGGCACTGTGACGGAGGTGACGCGCGAGTTCGCGTTCGCCGCCGGCGCGCCGGTCATCCACGAATCGCCGGCCCACGTGTTCACGATACGGTCGATGGCGCTCGAGTCGTGGCGCAACTACGAGGGCTTCTACCACCTGTGGCGCGCGCGGTCGCGCGAGCAGTACGAGCGCGTGCTCGACCGGCGACTGCTGTTCATGTCGAACTTCACCTACGCCGACGTGGACGGCAACATCCTCTACCGGTGGAACGCGCGGCTCCCCCGCCGCCGGGATCCCGCGCTCGACGTCTCGCTCGACGTGGACGCGGGCGAACGCGGCGCGCGCTGGCGCGGCCTGTACGACGCCCGCAGCCTGCCGCGGCTGCTGAACCCGCGCGGCGGCTACGTCCAGAACGCCAACAACGCGCCGTGGTGGACCTCGCTCACCGACCGGCTCGATCCGTCACGCTATCCGCCGGTGGTGGAGCGCGAGCCGCTGGCCCTGCGGCCGCAGGTGGCGCTCGAGCACCTCGAGACGAGGCCGCGCTGGTCGCCGCGCGACGTGCTCGACGCCAAGCACGACACGCGCGTGCTCGCGGCCGGGCGCGTGCTGCCCGACCTGTTCGCCGCCGCGGCCGCGGCTCAGCCACCCTCGGCCGACCTGCGCGAGGCGCTCGACGTGCTGCGCGCCTGGGACCAGCGCGTCGCGGCCGACAGCCGCGGGGCGGTGCTGTTCCAGCGGTTCTGGGATCTGTATCGCCAGGGGCGCGATCAGCCATTCGCCGAAGGGTTCGACGCGGCGCGTCCGCTGGCGACGCCGCGCGGACTCGCCGACACGGCCGCCGCGCTGGAGCACCTGGAGACCGCGGCGCGACAGGTGCGGGAACGCCACGGCGACCTCGCCGTCGCCTGGGGCGCGGAGCACCGCTTCCGCGCGCGCGGCCTCGACCTGCCGGCCGACGGCCTCACGGGCCTCTACGGCCTCTACCGCGTGGTGGGGTTCGACGAGCAGCCGGATGGCCAGCTCGTGGCCGGCCACACGGGCGCGCCGGCCGGCGGTGCGCGCCCGCCGCTGGCCGGCACCGGCGACGCCTGGATCCTGCTGGTGCAGCTGTCGAAGCCCGTGCGCGCATGGTCGGTGCTCGCCTACGGGCAGTCCAGTGACGATGCGTCACCACACAGCCGCGATCAGCTGGCGCTCTTCGCACGCCACGAGCTGCGCCCCGCGTGGTTCACGCGCGAGGAGGTGGCCGCCAACGCGGAACGGACCTATTCGCCGGGACGGTGACGTCCTGGCGGCCCCGGCCGGCGACCGGCTACGCCGCCCTGCTGTTCGCCCGGCGCCACAGGTAGACGCAGAACAGCGAGAAGCCGACGATCGACA
Organism: Vicinamibacteraceae bacterium; assembly: GCA_039812685.1. Classification (GTDB taxonomy): domain Bacteria; phylum Acidobacteriota; class Vicinamibacteria; order Vicinamibacterales; family JAFNAJ01; genus JBDIBB01. The sequence continues at coordinate 34,880 of JBDIBB010000021.1, read as the reverse complement.
CCATCTGCGACACCGGCTCGTTGTCGAAGAACGGCGTCCGGATCAGATCCTCGGTGAACCAGGGGAACAGGCGCAGGCCCGCGCCGAACACGCCGCCGAGCGCACCGCCCGCCATGAAGCCCGAGGCGACGATCACGCCGCGCTCGCGGATGCCGCGCCCGTCCTCGCCGCTGTCGTCGGCGCGGCGGTTCACGTAGTGCGAGAGGACGCCGCCGGCCAGCGCCGGCAGGTTGAGCTCGAGCGGCAGGTACATGCCGAGCGCGAACACCAGCGCCGGCACACCCACCATCTCCATCGCCACGGTCGTCAGCGCGCCGGTGGCGAAGAGGATCGTGGCGACGGGCTGCTGGCTCATGAAGCCCTCGATCAGCGCTTTCATGATCGAGGCCTGCGGCGCGGCCAGCACCTCGCGCGCATCGCCCGGTAGCGCCTCGCCGAACTGATACACCTTCGCCAGCACCGCGATGGTCAGCGCCGCCGCCACGGCCGACACCGCCACGCCGAGGAACTTCACCCGCTCCTGCACGACGGGCGTCGACCCGAGCCAGTAGCCGGTCTTCAGGTCGGTGATCGTCTGCCCCGACACCGAGAGCGCCGTGCACACCATGCCGGCGATGGCCGTCAGGAAGAACATGCCGCTGGTCCCCGACACGCCGAACCGCAGCAGCACCACCGCCGAGATGATGATCGTCAGCATCGTCATGCCCGAGACGGGGTTGCGCGCGGTCGTGGCGATGGCGTTGGCCGCCACCGAGGCGAAGAAGAACGAGAAGACGAGCGTCAGGCCGAGCCCGAGCAGGATGTGGGGAATCGTGGGCGACAGCGTCCCGAAGAAGATCGCCACGGCCACCGCCGAGATGACGATGCCGGCGAGCTGGACGGGGAAGCGGAGATCGGTGTCGGTGCGGATCGCGTCGTGCGGCTCGCCGCGCCGGAAGGCGCGGGCCGCGATCGAGAAGCTGCCGAACACCACCCGCAGCGACTTCGCGATGCCGAAGAGCCCTGCCGTCGCGATGGCGCCCACGCCGACGAAGCGCGCGTAGGCGCGGAAGATCTGCCCGGGATCCATCTGCGCGATCGGGATCGTCGCCGGGTAGACCGCCACCTCGCCCATGTGCTGGCCGAACATCCAGATCAGCGGCACCACGACGAAGTTCGACAGCACCCCGCCGGCCACCAGCACCATCGACGACCGCAGCCCCATCACGTAGCCGAGGCCGAGGATGAAGGCCACGGCGTCGAAGCTGATCGCCATCCGGCCGCGGACGTAGAGGCTGTCGACCAGCGGCACGAAGCGCAGGTTCACGTACTCGCGCCAGACGTGGAAGGTGGTGACCAGGAAGTCGTAGACGCCGGCGAGCGCCGTCGCCTGCAGCAGGAGCCGCGCCTGCGAGCCGCCGCGCTCGCCGGTGACGAGCACCTCGGTGATGGCGGTGGCCTCCGGGTACGGCAGTTCGCCATGCGTCTCGCGCACGAAGTAGCGGCGCAGCGGGATCAGGAAGAGGACGCCGAGCGACCCGCCGGCCAGGCAGATGAACACGGTCTGCAGCGGGTGCGGCTGCAGCTCGAGGATGTAGAGGGCCGGCAGCGTGAAGATGGCGCCGGCCACGACGGCGCCCGAGGTACCGCCGATGTTGGTGAGGATGACGTTCTGGAGCAGCGTCGCGTTGAGGGCGCGCGAGAGCCCGATGGCGAGGATGGAGATGGGGATCGACGCCTCCATCACCTGCCCCACCTTCAGCCCCGAGTAGGCCGAGGCGACGGTGAACACCGCGCACAGCGCGAGGCCGAACGCCAGGCTGTAGGCGGTGGCCTCGCGCTGTGGCGACGGGGCGGGCACCAGCGGCTGGTAGATCTCGTCGGGCTTCAGCCGGCGATAGGCGTTCTCGGGCAGTCGGGTGGTCTCGGGGCGGGCGAGCTCCATCGGCGGGCTCCCAGGGGGCGATCGGGCGCAGCGGAGTGTAGCAGAGCCCCTGCGCCGCGCCCGTCTCGGTGCGACGCGGCACTTCCACCACGGACTGCTAGCGCCGGGCCGTCTCACCCACCGGGTAAACCACCTGCGCGTAGCCCTTGGCCGCGATCAACCGGTCGAGGTGCGCGAGGATCCCGTCGCGCCGGGCGAGCACGGCCGCGATCTCGCGCGACGACAGCCAGCGGCCGGCCACCTCCCCCAGCCGTGCCCCGGTCAGCGCCCGAAGGCCCTCGAGCACGTCGGCATCGATGCCCTGCACGGCCAGGAGCGCGGGCCGCGGCTCGTGGTGCAGGCGGAAGGCGCGCGAGAAGTCGATCAGCACCATCCGCCAGTCCTGGGTGATCAGGATGTTCGTCTGGTTGCGATCGGCGTCGCCGGTGAGCTCGGTGAACACGCGTCCGAGGTACTGCTGCTTCACCCACTCGAACTGCCGGGGCGGCTCGATGCCACCCGCCAGCCGTTCTCCCTCGTCCATCACCACGGCGTCCACCCACCAGCAGAGCGCGCCGCGATCGCCGCGCCACAGGCGCTCGACGGTGGCCGGCACCAGATCGCAGCGGTTGATCAGGCACGCCAGCTGGTGCGCCGCGATGTTGTAGCCGTAGTAATCGCGGAAGCGCGGCTCGACGCCGGCCGGAGCGGCGACGCGGGGCTTCGAGATGTCGACGCGCTGGAACGACGCGGCATGGGTGAGGGTGCCGTCGGAGAGCACCACCTTCAGCGGGCGCGTCACGCCCTTGGACGTCTCCTTCCAGCTGATGATGCGGGCCGAGGCGAGAAAGGCGCGTTGCTGCCCGACGCTCAGTGCCGGCGAGGTCTGAGGCGGTGCCGGCCGGACGGCCGGATCGGGCTGGGCGACGATGGCCGCCACCATCACGATCCACGACACAGCAGACCACTGCAGCAGACGGCGCATGGTGTCCTCCACGGCGCTGGCAACGGCGTTTCCCGCCCGGCGGGAGTAGACGACCGGCAGAGCGGGGGCGTTCCTTCGGCTCGACGGGCGGAATTCGGCTTCAGTCGGATTGCCGGGGCGACGGCGTCGATCGCGATCACTCCGCCTGCAGGCGGCGTCGCGCGCCCGACGGGGCCCGCGCGGACCGCGCACGGCGGGGCCTGGTGCGGTGCGACGGAAGCGGGTGCGAAGGCACGCGGCCGGGTGGCCTCTTCAGGCCCCGCGCCGCCACTTCAGGTAGAGCGTGCCGAGCGGCGGGATCAGGAGCCGCAGCGACTGCGGGTGGCCGTGCGCGGGAATCGGTTCGGTCGTCACCGCGCCGGCGTTGCCGAGGTTGCCGCCGCCGTAGATCCCGGCGTCGCTGTTGAGCAGTTCCTCGTAGAGCCCGGCCGCGGGCACGCCCACCCGGTAGCCCTCGCGCGGCACCGGCGTGAAGTTGAGCGCGCAGACGAGGAACTCGTCGGCTTCGCGGCCCCGCCGCAGGAACGCGAACACGCTGTTCTCGTTGTCGTTGGCGTCGATCCACTGGAAGCCCGAAGGCTCGAAGTCCATCTCGTGGAGCGCCGGCTCGCGCCGGTAGATCGTGTTCAGGTCGCGCACGAAGCGCTGGATGCCGGCATGCGGCGGGTGCGGCAGGACGTCCCAGGGCAGGCCCGACTGCTCGCTCCACTCGCGCCACATGGCGAACTCGCTGCCCATGAAGAGCAGCTTCTTGCCCGGGTGCGCGTAGTGGTACGCGTAGAGCGTGCGCAGCGTCGCCGCCTTCTGCCACGTGTCGCCCGGGATCTTGTTGATCATCGATCCCTTGCCGTGCACCACCTCGTCGTGGCTGAAGGGGAGGACGAAGTTCTCGCTCCAGGCGTAGAGCATCGAGAAGGTGACGCGGTTGTGGTGCCAGCGCCGGTGGATGGGATCCTGCCGCACGTACTCCAGGATGTCGTGCATCCAGCCCATGTTCCACTTGTAGGAGAAGCCGAGGCCGCCCGTGTACGCCGGCCGGCTGACGGCGGGCCACGACGTCGACTCCTCGGCCATCATCATCGTGCCCGGGTGCCGCGTGAGCACCTGCTCGTTGAGCAGGCGCACGAAGTCGATGGCGTCGAGGTTCTCGCGGCCGCCGTAGCGGTTGGGCACCCAGCGGCCCTGCTCGCGCGAGTAGTCGAGGTAGAGCATCGACGCCACCGCGTCGACGCGCAGGCCGTCGACGTGGAACTCGTCGAACCAGAACAGCGCGTTGCTGACGAGGAAGTTGCGCACCTCGTGGCGCCCGTAGTTGAAGATGAGCGTGCCCCAGTCCTGGTGCTCGCCCTGCCGCGGGTCCTCGTGCTCGTAGAGCGCCGTGCCGTCGAAGCGCGCCAGCCCGTGCGCGTCCTTCGGGAAGTGCCCCGGCACCCAGTCGAGGATGACGCCGATGCCGTTGACGTGGCACTGGTCGACGAACCACTTGAAGTCCTCGGGCGTGCCGTGGCGGCTCGTGGGCGCGAAGTAGCCCGTCACCTGGTAGCCCCACGATCCGCCGTAGGGGTGCTCCATCACCGGCAGCAGCTCGACGTGGGTGTAGCCGAGATCGCGCACGTACGGGATGAGCCGCTGCGCGAGGTCGCGGTAGGACAGGTACGGACCGCCCTCCGCTTCCGGCATCACCCAGGAGCTCAGGTGCACCTCGTAGATCGCCATCGGCCGGTCGAACCACGCGCGTCCCGCCTCACGCCGCGCGATCCACTCCTCGTCACGCCACGCGAACGGTCCCGCATCCCAGACCACCGACGCGGTCTTCGGCGGCGTTTCGCACAGCCGCGCGTACGGATCGGCCTTGAGGATCGGCAGGCCCGTCGCCCTCACGCGGATCTCGTACTTGTAGTGCTCGCCGGCCCGCAGCCCGGGAACGAACAGCTCCCAGATGCCGTTGGGCACCAGCCGCCGCATCGGGTGCGCGCGGCCGTCCCAGGCGTTGAAGTCGCCCACCACGCTCACGCGATCCGCGCTGGGCGCCCAGACGGCGAAAACCACGCCCGGCACGCCGTCGACGATCGCGCAGCGCGACCCGAGCCGCTCCCACGACCGATAGTGCGTGCCCTCGCCGAGCAGGTGCAGGTCGAGCCCTCCCATCACCTGGCCGAACCGGTAGGGATCGGCGGTCTCGAGCGAGGTGCCGTCGGCCCACGTGTAGACGAGGCGGTAGTCGAGATCGCGGCTCGCGCCGGGCAGGCGCACCTGATAGACGCCGGCGGGGTGCGCCAGCGTCATCGGTATGGGCTCGCCACGACGGCCCTCGGCATCCAGCGGCCGCAGGACGACGCCCGTCGCGCCGGGACGGATGGTGCGCACGACGAGGCCCGGCGTGCCGTCGGCGGCGGGCTCCTCGTGCGGGCCGAGCAGCGCGAAGGGGTCGTTCCACATGCCCCGGGCGAGCAGGTCGATGGCGTGGGTGATCTGATCGGCGGTCATGGCAAGGTCCGGCGGCTGGATGGCGGACGGGCGGCTGTCTCCCGGGCCGTCGCCGCAGTGCGACGACCCGTGAGCTTATCACCGGCCTCCGCAATCCGGCTTGGGGCCTGCCGGCGCCCGCACCCTGCGGGCCGGCGCGACGCGCGCAACTGACAGGATCGGTCTTCTCGCGGACGAGCCGGCTCCGCGCGGAATCGTTCGCCGCTATAATCCCTGCTTTCCCAGCGATCGATGCCGTACGCGCCGCGTTCCCCGCGTTCCCGTCCGCTCCGTCTACCCGGGAAGGCCTGTGCCCCGGCCATCGCGATCGCCGCGATGCTCGTCGCGGCCGCCCCCGCGCCCGTTGGCATCGCGCAGGTGCCGCCCGCCACCGCGCCCGCGCGCGTGATCGTTCTCGTCCGGGCCGACGATGCGGCCGCGTCCGCGCTGGCCGCACGCGCCACGTCCGGACCGCTTGCCGCTCACGCCGACGGTAAGACGCGCAACGCCTGGCGCGGCCGCCGCGATGCCGCGCTGCTGCGCGACGCCGAGCGCCGCCATCGCCCGGCCCGCGACCGCGTGGCGGCGTTCGTCGAGGCGCACGGCGGGCGCGTCACCCATCGCTTCCGCCTGATGCCAGGCCTCTCCGCCATCCTGCCCCCGGAGCTCGTCGCGCGGCTGCGACGACATCCGGACGTCGTTTCGGTGCGCGAGGACAGGCAGCGCCGCCCGCTGCTGAGCACGCTGCCGGCCACGCTCGGCCTGGCGGCGTTCGGCAACGCGGGCATCACCGCGGGGTCGGTGGACGTGGCGATGATCGACACCGGCATCTTCCTGGACCACCCAGGCCTCAAAGTGCTGTCGGACTCTGGCAGGATCGTGTCGCTGATCTCGCTCGCACAGGCCTGTCCGAACGATGACTGTGGGCCGGAGAATCCCCTCGAGGATCCCACCAGCCCGGACGACTTCGTGGGCCATGGAACTGCCGTCGCCGGCGTCATCGCCAGCGCGGGCTGGTCCGGCCATGCGGAGCTCAAGGGCGTCGTCCCGGGTCTGCGCAAGCTGATCAACGTGAAGGCGTTCACAGATCCTGGCCACTTCGACTCGGATGTGATCAGCGGCGCGGAAATGGCGCTGGGCCTCGGCGACGACGCGCCCGAGGTGATCAACGCCAGCCTCGGCGCGGTCACCTATTACCTGAGCCCCCCTGAGAACCCTGACCTCGACGAGGATCCCTACGATCACGAGGACGCCGCACGGTTCTTCGACGCCGTGGTCGCAACGGCGCACAAAGTCATGGTCGTGGCGGCGGGCAACCTCGGTCCTTCCGCACAGAGCGTCGAGAGCCCGGGCATCGCCTACAACGTGCTGAGCGTCGGCGCCACCGATACGAACCACAGCGACAGCCGCGCCGACGATCAGGTGTGGTCCGGCAGCGCCCGCGGCCCGGCGATGGGACCGCGGAACGGCATCGCGCTGCGGAAGAAGCCCGACCTCGTCGCGCCGGGATACGGCCTGTTCACCACCGGCTACCTGGGTGGCGTCACCACCGGTAGCGATGAGCCGTACGCCGCCGTCGGCACCAGCCTTGCCGCGCCGGTGGTGTCGGGGCTCGCGGCGCTGCTCTGGGACACGCCCGACCTGGGCGCCCCAGCCATCGCCGAGGACGACAAGCCGCTGGCCATCAGGGCGGTGCTGATCAACTCGGCCGAGGACCGCGGCGCGCCGGGCTGGGATCCCGACTGGGGCTGGGGCTACGTGGACGCGGCGCGCGCCTACGCCGAGCGTGGCGGCGTCACGGTCGGCGAGATCGCGACGGCCGGCGCCCGCCGGTTCTACCTCCGCTCGTCGGCTGCTGCCACGAAGGCGACGCTGGTCTGGAACCGGCCGGTCACCTTCACCTCGACGCCGCCGCTGAAGAACCTCGACCTGCGGCTCTACGCGCTCGCCGGCGGGCAGTTGCGCGCCTCGTCGGCGTCCACCGTCGACAACGTGGAGCAGGTAGCCTCGGCCACGGCCGAGGGCGTGGTGCTGGCCGTGGAGGGCAACGACACGTTCGGCGCGGGCGATGCCACGGCCTACGCGCTCGCGCACGGGGGCGGGTTCGTGCCGGCGCAGCCGCCCCAGCTCGCCGCGACGCTGATCGCGCCAGGCCAGGTGGGCGCGGGCGCCCTGTTCCTGGTGACGGCGACCTTCGCCAACCCCGCGACGGCGCCGGCGCTACCCGTGGCGGGCGGCACGGCGACGCTGACGCTGCCTCCCGGCTACACGGTGGATCCGTCCACGCCGCTGGCGCGCAGCCTGCCGACGGTGGCCGCAGGCGCCTCGGCGCAGGTGCAGTGGGTGGTGCGCGCGCCGGCGGTACCCGATCCGGCACCGGTGACGCTCGCGGCGCTGGGGTCGACGGCTGCGTTTGCCATCCCGCTGTCGGCCGGCGCCGTCGGCTCGGTGCAGACAACGGCGGCCTGCTCGTTTGCGGTCACGCCGGCAACCTTCAATGCGCCGGCGGGCGGCGCCTCGACGTCGATCGCCGTGACCACGGCGCCAGGCTGCGGCTGGCTGGCGGCGTCCTCAGCCCCATGGGCCGCCATCACGACGCCCGCCTCCGGCGTCGGCACCGGCGCCTTCGGGATCATCGTCGCGGCCAACGCGTCGGGCCAGGCACGGCAGGCCACGATCGTGGTGGGCGGTGCGACGCTGACGATCACGCAGCCGCCGACCGAACGCACCTACTACCTGGCCGAGGGCGCCACCGGCCCGTTCTTCGATCTCGACATCGCCGTCGCGAACCCCAACGACGCCCCCGTCAACGCGGAGGTGACCTTCCTGAACGACGAAGGCCAGACGCACTCGATGACGGTACCGCTGGGGCCGAAAGCGCAACGGATCATCCGCGTGAACGACGTGCCCGGGCTCGAGGCTGCTGCCGTGTCCACCGTGGTGAAGTCGCCTGGCGGCGCGCCGCTGATCGTCGAGCGGACGATGTTCTGGGACCGCGCTGGCTACTACGGTGGCCACGGTGGGTCGGCGGTCGACGGTCCCCGCACGAAGTGGTACTTCGCGGAGGGCTCCCAGGGCTTCTTCGACACCTACGTCCTGCTGGCCAACGCCACCGACACGCCCGCCCAGGTCACCGTGACCTTCCTGCTCGATGCCGCCGGCGCCGCCCCGGTCGAGGTCGTCGTCCCCGTGGCCGCCCACGCCCGCAAGACGATCTGGGCCGGCGACTACGCGACCCTCGTCGATCGGGCCTTCTCGATCGTGGTGGAGGCCGACGTGCCGGTCATCGCCGAGCGCGCCATGTACTTCGGACAGGTGCCGTTCTGGGCCGGGGGCCACGAATCGGCCGGCGTCCCGGCCCTGGCCACCACCTGGTTCCACGCCGAGGGCGCCACCGGCGACTTCTTCGACGAGTACATCCTCATCGGCAACCCCGGCACGACGGCCGCCACCCTCACCCTGACGTTCCTGCTCGACGACGGTCGGGTCATCCAGGTGCAGGGCACGCTGCCGGGTGAGCGCCGCATGACGGTGAACGTGGAGACCGTCGCCGACGATGTGGCGCTCGGGCGCTTCACGCTGCTCGCCGGCAATCCGGCGCTGCTGCGCAACGCCCAGGTGTCGACGACGGTCACCTCCACGGTGCCGGTGATCTCGGAGCGCGCGATGTACTGGAGCGGTGACTTCACCTCGTGGTACGAGGCGCACAACAGCTTCGGCGTCACCCAGACGGCGGTGCGGTGGGGCCTGGCCGAGGGGCGCAACGGCGGCCCGCACGCCTTCGAAACCTACATCCTCGTCGCCAACCCGTCGAACGCCGCCGCGCAGGTGCGCATCACCTTCCTGCGGCCTGACGGCACCACGACGACCGTCACCGAGACGGTCGCCGGCAACTCCCGCTTCACCTTCGGTCCCGACCGGATGCCAACGGGCGAGTTCGGCGCCATCGTCGAGTCGACCAACGCCGTCGGCATCGTCGTCGAGCGCGCGCTCTACTGGAACAGCACGGACGGCCAGGCCTGGGCCGGCGGCACCAACGCCACGGCCGTGCCGCTGCCGTAAGAGGTCGTTCCCGGCGCAGGCCCGCTTCGAGCGGCGCCGGCCAGCGATCGGGTCGGCGCCACTCGATGGATCTCGCCGCGGGCGGATCCTGCCCCGGACAGGCCGGGTGCGGCGCCCTATCCGCCGCTCGAGATGTAGTGCTCGAGCGATCGGATGGTGTGCGCCTGCTCCTCGACGACCGAACGCACGACGTCGCCGATCGACACCACGCCCACCAGCCGCCCGTCGTCGATCACGGGCAGGTGCCGGATACGCTGCTCGGTCATGATGCGCATGCAGTCGTGCGAACTCCAGGCCGGGTCGGCGTTGACCACCTCGGTGGTCATGATGTCGGCCACGTGCAGGTGGTGGCTCGAGTGGCCGTGGAGGATCACCTTCCGGGCGTAGTCGCGCTCGGAGAGGATGCCGACGATCCTGGTGTCGTCGAGGACCAGCACGGCGCCGACGTTGCGATCGGCCATCACGCGCAACGCCTCGAAGACGGTGTCGTTGGGACCTACGGCGTAGACCTCCGGCTTTCTGGCGATGATCTGCCTGACCGTCATGGACACCTCCCGGGCGTGTGGCGGCCCTTGCGGCCGGGGCCGCGCCTCACTGTCGAGACTGGGTGGACGCCGCTGAGATACCACGACGGCCACGGTCGGCGCAAGCCGGCGGCCGGGCGGAGCCCGACCGCGGGCCGCGCGACCGCACCGGCCAGCGCGTGGCGCCCAGCCCCGGATCGGAGAATGGATCGACCGGGCGCCATCCGCGCCGCGCATGGCAGCGGGCCGCGATGTAGAATCTTCCGGTCCACCGTTCTCGACCATCACGTCAGGGAGCCATCATGAGCCTGAGCACGCTGGCCCGATCCATCGCGGAGTCGCCCACGCTCCGCCTCAACGAAGAAGCCCGCCGGCGGCGCGAACTCGGCGAGCCGGTGATCCACCTCGGCATCGGCGAGCCGAAGAACACGGCGCCGATGGCGGCCACCCTCGCCACGATCGCCAGGACGGCCCAGGGCGACGTGAAGTACACGCCCACCAGCGGCGTGGCCTCGATGAAGAAGGCCATCATCCGCTACACGGAGGAGAACTACGGCAAGGTGGTGGCGCCGGCCAACGTCATCGTCTCGTCGGGGGCGAAGCAGGCGATCTACAACGCGCTCTATGCGCTGCTGGATCCGGACGACGAGGTCATCTGCCTCGCGCCCTACTGGGTGAGCTACCCCGAGATGATCCGCATGTGCTACGGCGTGCCGGTCGTCGTCACGCCCAGCGACGGTACCTTCCACCCGCTGCTGGCCGACATCGAGAAGGTGGTGGGCCCGAAGACCAAGGCCATCATCGTCAACAGCCCGAACAACCCGTCGGGCGTCGTCTACTCCGAGCAGTTCATAGCCGAGATCGTCGAGTTCTGCGAGCGCCGCGGCATCTGGGCGATCATGGACGACATCTACCACAAGCTGATGTTCGACGGCCGGCCGATCGTCTCGGCGTACAAGTACACGAGCCGCGATCTCGAGAGCAGCCGCCTGATCGTCATCAACGGCGTCGCGAAGACCTACGGGATGACCGGCTACCGCGTCGGCTGGGCGACAGGCCCGCGCGAGCTCATCTCGGTGATGAACAACGTGCAGGCCCAGACCACCTCGTGCGTCTCGGTCATCGTCCAGGCCGGGGCCGAGGCGGCCCTCACCGGCGATCAGGGCGTCGTCGACAGTCTGCGCCGCGAGATCCAGCACCAGCGCGACGCGATCGTCCGCGAACTGCACTCGTTTCCCCGCGTCCGCCTCCACAAACCCGAGGGCACCTTCTACTGCCTGCCCGACTTCAGCGCCTACTCCACCGATTCGGTGAAGCTCGCCGACCTGCTGCTCGAGAAGGCCCTGGTCGTCACGGTGCCGGGGCGCGAGTTCGGCATGGAGGGCCACCTGCGTCTGAGCTACTCGGGGACGATGAACGACGTCACCGAGGGGCTGGCGCGCATGAAGTGGGCGCTCGACCCCGATTCGCCGCGGGAAATCCGGATTGGCGACCGGACGTGCGTGCGCGACTGGGCGTAGCCACACGGCCCCGGCGCCCGGGCCGGGGCCACTTGCGGTGCCCACCGCGTTCGGTTTCCGAGTTCCTCGATCCGGCCCGACGGCGGCCGGACACCGGATGGAAGCCATGAAGACGAAGCTCGCCCACGCCGCCGCGCTCGCGGTACTTGCCGCGACGCTTCCCGTCGCCGCGCAGCCGGCCAGCGGCCGCCTCCGCATGCTGGCCGACCTCGAGTTCCTCTGTTCGCCGGCGCTCGAGGGCCGCGCGTCGCTCTCGCGGGGGGCCGACGCCGCCGCGTGGTTCCTCGCCTCCGAGTTCCGCAAGGCGGGCCTCGAGCCGGCCAACGGCACGTCCTACCTGCAACGCTTCGATCTCGTGCCCGTGAGCCTCGACCGCAGGCGGTCGGCCGTCGTCGTGCGCCGCGGCGCGCGGGAGGAACCGTTTGCGCCCGTCGCCGTGTTCTTCTCCGACCCGACGCGCCCCATCGATCTCGATCTGGATGTGGTGTTCGCCGGCTTCGGCATCACCGCGCCCGAACTGGGTTACGACGACTACGCGGGCCTCGACGTGCGGGGCAAGGCGGTGCTGATCTTCGATCACGAGCCGCGGGAAGACGATCCGGCGTCGATCTTCCACGGCACCGGGTTCACGCTGCACGCCAACGTGTGGACCAAGACGCGCAACGCGGAACGCCATGGCGCGGTGGCCGTGCTGCTTGCCACCGAGCCCGTCAACACCCACCGGAGGGTGCCGCCCGCGCCGGGCCGCGCCAGCGCGCCACCGCAGGCGCTGGCGCCGAGCGCGCTCGGCATCCCGCGGTTCACCGTGCCGCCCGAGGCGCTGGACGCCCTGCTTGCGGGCACTGGCCGGACGCCCGCCGACTGGCAGCGGAGCATCGACGAAGCCGGGCGCCCGCGGTCGCAGGCGCTCGATGGCGTGCGCGTGTCGCTGCGCGCCGCCAACGCCGTGACCGACGCCGCGCCGTCATGGAACGTCGCGGGCCTGCTGCCGGGCCGCGATCCGGCCCGCCGCGGCGAGACGATCCTGGTCACCTCGCACTACGACCACCTCGGCGTGCGTGATGGCCGGCTCTACCCGGGCGCCAACGACAACGCCTCGGGCACGGTGGCGATGCTCGAGGTGGCCCGCCGGCTCGCCGCCGATCCGCCGGCCCGCAGCGTGCTGTTCGTCTCGTTCGGATCCGAAGAGCAGCTCATGCTCGGCTCCTACCACTACGTGGCGCACCCGCTGCGGCCGCTGGAGACGACGCGCGCGGTGCTGAACCTCGACATGGTGGGCCGCAACGAGGCGCCCACTCCCGAGAGCGAGGGCGCGTACGAGGTGACGGCCGGACGGGCCGATCAGCTCAACCTGGTCGGCGCCATCTACAGCCCGGATCTGAGGGCGGTGCTCGATCGCGAGGCCGCGCGCGCGGGCATGACGCTCAGCGACAAGTTCGACCGCGACTCGTCGAGCCGGGCCCTGTTCCGCTGCGATCACCTGCCGTTCCTCCAGCACGAGGTTCCCGCCGTCTGGCTCTTCGGCGGCTTTCACCCCGGCTACCACGAGCCGGTGGACACCATCGATCGGCTCGACTTCGACAAGCTGGAGAACGTGGTGCGGCTCGCCGCCGGCGCGGCGCGCGCGCTGGGCGACGCCGATCGGGTGCCCGCGATGAAGGAAGAGGAATGAGTCCGGAGGGGCGGCCGGAGAGTGCCGCCCCTCGCCGCCCGTCAGTAAAGCACTCCCGAGAGCAGCAGCAACGCCACCAGGACGACCGCGAGGATCGCCCACTGCTGCCAGCCGAGCGTGACGAGCGTCCGGCGCTGCGGGGTGTTCATGGTGCCCTCCCTTGGCTGCCGACGACTCAAGTATAGCCCGCCGCACCCGCGATCCGGGCGTCACGGGCCGGCGCCATCCGCCCCGGGCCTTTGCTACACTCGGCCGCCATGGACTACCGCCGGCTCGGACGTACCGGCGTCCGGGTGTCGCCGCTCTGCCTCGGCACCTTCAACTTCGGCGATGCCACGGATGAGGCGACCTCGCGCGGCATCATCGATGCCGCGCTGACGGCCGGCATCAACGTCATCGACACCGCAGACTCCTACAACCGCGGCCGCAGCGAAGAGATCATCGGCCGCGCCCTCGAGGGCCGCCGTCACGACGTCGTCATCGCCACGAAGGTCCACTACCGCACCGGCGATGGCCCGAACGACCAGGGCAACTCGCGCCTGCACGTGCTGCGCGCCTGTGAGGCCTCGCTGCGCCGCCTGCAGACCGACTACATCGATCTCTACCAGGTGCACCGCCCCGATCCGGACGTGCCGGTGGAGGAGACGCTCGGCGCGCTCACCGACCTCGTGCGCGCCGGGAAGGTGCGCTACATCGGCTGCTCGACGCACCCGGCGTGGATGGTGATGGAGGCGCTCGCCGTGAGCGAACGGTTCGGCCTGGCGCGCTACGTCACCGAACAGCCGCCCTACAACCTGCTGGACCGCCGCATCGAGAACGAACTCGTGCCCCTGGCGCTGCGCCAGGGCCTGGGCCTGTTGCCGTGGGCCCCGCTGGCGCAGGGCGTGCTCGCGGGCCGTTACGCGCCAGATGCGGCGTCGCCCACCGACTCACGCGCGGCCCGCCTGCCCGGCAGCATCTACGCCGCGCGCGTGACGCCGGGCGGCATCGCGGCAGGCCAGCGCTTCGCCGCGCTCGCACGCGACAGCGGCCGCACGCCCGGCCAGCTTGCGCTGCTCTGGTGCAAGGATCAGCCCGGCGTCACCGCGCCGATCGTCGGCCCACGGACGCTGGATCAGGTGAGGGAGTTGCTGCCCGTGCTCGAGATGACCCTGTCGGACGAGGAACGGCGTGCCTGCGACGCCATCAACCCGCCCGGCAGCGTCCTCGTCAACTTCCACAACACGGCCGGCTGGATGAAGACCAGGATCGACTGAGCCGGCGCCCGGCCGACGGCGGCCGGGTCCGATCACGCGCCGGCGGCGCGCCGGCCGGCCGGACTCCGCCGTCGTCGCGCCGGCTCGAGTGGTGCGCCCCGCTCGCCCCAGTGGCCCAGCCGGTAGGCTCGCGCGTAGCCGGCCGATCGGTTGGTGAGCGTCACCGTCACGGTCCCGCCCGCCTCCACCTGGCACGTCTCCTCGATCTGCTGCCGCGACGCCTCGAGCTCGTGCACGACCTCCACGCGCGAGAGATCGCCCGCCGAGGCCAGCGCCGGGACGAACGGGAAGCGGATCTCGTCCCACAACGTGATGTCGCCGGCCGGACGGCCGTCGGTGGCCAGGTGACTGCACTCGAGGAAGCGGAAGTGCCCGAGGTTGTGGGCCGGGTGGTAGGTGCGCGTGGCCGCCAGCGGCACGTCGCCAGGCCCGGGCAGCAGCATGCCTTTCTCGAAGAGCGGGTCGAAGACCGCCGTGGCGCCACGGTCGCCCTCGCGCCACACGCCGAAGTAGCGCGTGAACCGGTCGCGCAGCACGTAGCCCGCCTCGATGTCGGCCTGAATCGCCAGGCCGATGGCCGTCGCCGAGCGAGGATGCGCCGATCGCTTCACCCTGCGCCCGTAGCGTTCGCGCAGCCGGCGTCCCACGATCGGCAGTTCGCTGCTGCCGCCGATCATGAACAGCGCGTCGAAGCCGGCAGCGTCGCCGCCGGACGTGATCGCCTGGTGGACGAGGAGGCGGTCGACGGTGTCAATCGTGCGTGCCACCAGCAGCTCGCAGCGTTCGTAAAAGGCCGCCACCGGGATGGTCACCGTCGGCCAGCCGCTCACCACCTCGTCGAGATCGATGACGATGCGGCGCGCGTTGGCGTGGAGCGCTTCCTTGTGCAGGCGGCAGACGTCGTGCAGCGCGAACCACTCGGCCTGCGAGAGCCGGTCGCGATCGCGATCGCCGATGCCGGCGGCGTCGAGTGCGAGGTCGGCGAGGATCTCGTCGAAGTCGTCGCCGCCCAGCGTCGAGAGCCCTTCGGAGGCACGCACCCAGTGCACCTGCTCGTCGAGTTCCACGAGCGAGGCGTCGAAGGTGCCGCCGCCGAAGTCGTAGACCAGCATGGCGCGGCGCGCCTCGCCCTCGCCGGCGAGTCGGCTGCGGTGGCCGAGTTCGATGCTGGCGGCCGACGGTTCGTTGAGCAGGCCGATGACGCGGAACCCGGCGGCGCGAAACGCCTCGGCGGTGAGGAACCGCTGGTTGCTGTGCGCGTTGGCGGGCACGCCCAGCATCGCCTCGATCGGCTCGTCGGGTCGTGCCTGGAGCGAGGACTTCTCGATCAGGGCCTTCCGGACGGCGGCGGCCAGTTCCCGGAGGACGGTCATCATCGGCACGGGCACGGCGCCGCCCACGTCCACGCGCGTGTCGAGACCCGAGGCGCCCAGCAGGTGCTTCACCGAGCGTACGACCGTCCACCCTTCGGCCCCGGCGACGGCCCAGGCGTCGAACCCGTAGCGCCGCTCGTGCCCCCGTGCGGCCACCAGCGGCGGAAACCAGTCCCGCGCGGCGCCATCGGGCCCCTCGAAGGTGAGCACGGGGTAATTGCCCCGGTCCACGGCCGCCACGACGATGCGCGTGGTGCCGAAGTCGATGCCGATCCTCATGAGCCGGATTGTCACACGAAAGGGCCGTGCCCGGTGCCGGCGCGCCGATCTCGCGGGCCGCCCAGGCGCGCGGGCTGGATCGGCGGTCGATCCGGCCCGACCGAAGTACAATTGCCCGCACGCGCCGCGACCGGCGCCGGAGGCCGCCAATCATGCCCATCATTGCCGACAAGAAGAAGCGAAACGAGATCCTCGACCTGTTGACGAAGGCCTACTGGATGGAGATGGAGACCGTCATGAACTACATCTCCAACTCCGTCAACCTCGACGGCGTGCGCGCCGAGGAGATCAAGAAGAGCCTGGCGGCCGATGTGACCGCCGAGATCGGCCACGCCCAGCTGTTCGCCAGGCGCATCAAGACGCTGTCGGGCATCACGCCCGGCAGCTACGAGTTCAAGGCGAGCCAGAAGACGCTGCAGCCACCCAAGGACACCCGCGACGTCGTGACGGTGATCAAGGGCGTGATCGACGCGGAGCGCGGTGCCATCGAGCACTACAACAAGCTGATCAAGGCCTGCGACGGCGTCGACTACGTGACGCAGGACATGGTGATCACCATCCTCGGCGACGAGGAGGAACACCTGCGGGAGTTCCAGGGCTTCCTGAAGGAATACGAGAGCAAGTAGGAGTCGGGCCGGCCGCCGTCGCGCCGGGTGAGCCACGGCGGCCCGATTTCGTCGATAATCGGGCCCGGCCCGCGCCGGGCCCACATCCATGTCAGCGTCTCTCGCCCCCCCGCCGCGGCTGCGCCTCGGCTTCCTGCTGCTGGCCTCCGTCCTGGTCGGGCTCACCCTGAGCTCGTTCTACAGGTTCGGCTCGACGGCCACCGACGAGAACCTCTTCACCACGCCGCCGGGGCCCGTCTACCTGGACGCCTCGATCGGAACGCCCCCCGAAGCGGTGCCGGCGGGCAGCTTCATCGTCCGCGTCGGCGACCAGCCGGTGCGCCGGTTCGCCGACTGGAGCCGGGCGCTGGAGTCGCTGCCGCCCGCCGGCTCCATCCGGATCGGCTATGCGCCCGACACAGATCGGTCCGCGCGGATCGAACGCCTGGTGCCGGCTGAGGCCGTGCGCGCGGCGCAGGTGAGCGACGCGTCGGCGGCCGCCCTCGTGATCGCGGTCACCGCCGGCGGCGCCTCCGATCGCGCGGGCATGCGTGTGGGCGACCTCATCGTCCGCATCGGCGGGAGGCCGTTCAACGGCATCTTCGAGGCCGACGCGCTCATGCGTGGCGGCGGCGTCGGGCGGTCCTACGGCTACGACGTGCTGCGCGCGGGCCGGCCGGTGACGCTGCAGATCGTGCTGGCGCGGTTCGGCGTCCAGTTGTCCACGCTGTTCTGGTACGTGGCGGGGCTGGCGTGGATGGCCTTCGGCGCGTGGCTGCTGTGGGTGCGCGCCACGGTGAAGGGCGCGCGCCTGCTGGGGCTGGCGTTCCTGCTCACGGGCTACGGCGTCTCGGTCCTCCTGCTGAGGCGTAACGCGGGCATGGGCCCGGCCTACGTCCTCCAGACCGCGATACCCGCGCTCGGGGTCCTGCTCGGCGTCGCGCTCTTCAGTCACGCCAGCGTCTTCTTCCCTCGCGAGTGGCCCACGCTTTCGCGCGCGCGGTGGCTGCCGGCCGCGCTCTACGGCACCGCGGTCGCCACGTGGGTGCTGCTGGGCCAGCGGCCGTCGGACCTGCTGTTTCTGACGGGCATCGCGGTGCTGGCGACGGCCGGCAGCGTGGTCCGGCGCCTCTACGCCCGTGAGCGCCCGCCCGACGACCGCGACGTCAGGCGCTGGGTGTCGTCCGCGGGCATCGCGAGCGCACTGGTGGGAGGGGTCACGCTGGGGCTGCGGATCGCGTTCGCGAACATCGGTCTCCCCCCACCGGCAGCATTGTGGCTGGCCGTCTGTCTCGCCGCGTTCCCACTCGCCCACCTCTACACCATCGGCCGCTACCGGGTGTTCGACCTCCAGCTGCGCGTTCGGCGGAACGTGCAGTACTCGGTGGTCTCGTTCGTCTGGGCGGCCGTGCCCTTCGCCGTGCTGCTGGGGTTCCTCTGGTGGCTCCCGCAACTGGACCTTCGGCTGCCTCGCGTGCGCGTGACGTCCTCGTCAATCGAGGTGATGGAGGCGCCGCCCGCACCGCCCCTGCCGCCGGCGCCATCGCGGCCGGGCGCCGGCATGGGAGACGACGCTCGCGACCTGCCCGCTGCGCCTGGTGGCGGGTTGCCACACCTTGCGCTCAATCCGTCGTCATCGGGTCCCTTCGAGAAGGGCGTGCTCATGGTGCTGGCCATCGCGCTCGCCTTCGGCCTGCGGGAGATCGGCATCCGGGGCCAGCGCGTGCTGGCCTCCAGATTCCACCGCGGCGGCTACGACTACCGCCTCGCGGCGCAGGCCATCGGCGAGGTCAGCAGCACCCGGCTCGACCTGGCCGGGCTCACCGCGGGCGTACTCGACGCGCTCGTGCGGTTGCTGCCCCTCAAGCGCGCGGGGCTGCTGCTCGCGCACGGCAGCCGAACCTACTGCGCCGACCGGGCGCACGGTTTCGACGAGGTGGCGTGGCGCGGCTTCTGCCGGGCATCGGCCGACGACGTGCTGGCGGCGATGCGCGATGCCCGCGGCGAGCTGAGCGCCGAGTACGCCCCGGCTCGTCTCGGCGACGCCCTGCGCGCCGCCGAGCTGGGCTACGTCTACCCGTTGCGCTCGCGCGATGCGCTGGTCGGCGTGATCTTCCTCGGCGAGAAGGAGTCGGAGAGCGCGTTCCAGAACGCCGACTTCGAGTTCGTCGGGGCCATCGCGTCGCAGATCGCCGGCGACGTGGAGAACGCGTTCCTCTACGAGGAGCTCGCCGGACAGGAGCGGCTGCGCCACGAGCTGCAGATCGCCCGCCAGATCCAGATGGCGTCGCTGCCGCAGGTCACGCCGCGGGTGCGCGGGCTCGACGTCGCCGGCATCTCGATCCCGGCGCTCGAAGTGGGCGGCGACTACTTCGACTACCTGGACGGCCACACCGACCGGCTCACGGTGATGGTGGGCGACGTCAGCGGCAAGGGCACGTCGGCCGCGCTCCACATGTCGCGCCTGCAGGGCATCGTCCGCTCGCTGCACGGCTTCGATCTGTCGCCTCGCGAGCTCTTCGTGCGCACCAACGACCTGATCAGCCGCGACCTGGAGCGCCGCTCGTTCGTCACGGCGCTCGGCGGGTTCTTCGACACCGGCAGCCGGCGTGCGGTGCTGGTCCGCGCCGGGCACCTGCCGCTCTACCACTATCGGATGGCCACCGGCGACGTGGCACGCGTGCTGCCCCGCGGGCTCGGCTTCGGCCTGTCGCAGGAGCCGCTGTTCGACAGTGAGCTCGAGGAGTTCCCGCTGGCCTACACGCCGGGCGACGTGATGCTGTTCGTCACCGACGGGGTCACCGAGTGCCAGAACGAGCACGGCGAGCTGTTCGGCGAGGATCGGTTGAGCGGGCTGCTCTCGTCGGAAGTCCCCCGGCAGCCGTCGGCCACCGGACTGCGCGACGCGCTGGCGGCCGCGCTCCAGCGCTTCGCCGGCGACACCGATCCGTACGACGACCAGACGATCGTCGTCGTGAGAGCAGTACCGTAGAGCGCGGGTTGCACGGATCAACACGAGCAACCTGCGCGTTCAGCCGGTTGCACGGATCAACACGAGCAACCTGCGCGGATCAGGCGTGTCCGTCCACCGACGGATGACCCAGGTAATTGTGGATGGCGCGTGCCGCGCGCCGCCCGGCGCCCATCGCCGAGATCACCGTCGCCCCACCCGTCACGATGTCGCCACCGGCGAACACGCCCGGCTTCTCGGTGGCGCCCGTCACGGGATCGGCCACGATGTAGCCCTTGCGGTTGACGTGCAGGTCGGGCGTCGTGTCGCGGATCAGCGGGTTGGCGCCCTGTCCGACGGCGAACACCACCACCTCCACCGCCAGGTCGAAGTAGTCGCCGGGAACCGGCACGGGGCTGCGACGGCCCGAGGCGTCGGGCTCGCCCAACTGCATGCGCTGACAGCGCATCGTCGTCAGCCGGCGCTGTTCATCGCCCAGCAACTCCACCGGCGCCGCCAGCATCAGGAACTCGATGCCCTCTTCCTCGGCGTGCTCGATTTCCTCCCGGCGCGCGGGCATCTCGGCGCGGGTGCGCCGGTAGACGAGGTAGGCCTTCTCGGCCCCGAGGCGCCTGGCGGTGCGCACCGAGTCCATCGCCGTGTTGCCGCCACCGACCACCGCCACGTGCCTGCCGCGGATCATCGGCGTGTCGGTCTCGGGAAACCTGTAGGCCTTCATCAGGTTCGAGCGCGTCAGGTACTCGTTCGCCGAGTACACGCCGATCAGGTTCACGCCGGGGATGTCGGGGAAGAACGGCAGGCCGGCGCCCGTGGCGACGAACACCGCGTCGTAGCCCAGTTCGTCGAACAGGTCGTCGATGGTGAACGTGCGCCCGATGACGTGACTGGTCCTGATTTCGACGCCAAGCGACTGCAGGGTGGCCACCTCGCGCGCGACGATGTCCTTCGGGAGCCGGAACTCGGGGATGCCGTAGACCAGCACGCCGCCAGGCTTGTGCAGCGCCTCGAAGATCGTCACCTCGTGACCGCGGCGCGCCAGGTCGGCGGCAGCGGTGAGGCCGGCCGGCCCCGATCCGACAATCGCGACCTTCTGCCCCGTGGGCGGCGCCACCGTGTCCTCCAGCGTCCAGCCCTGGCCCGCGGCGTAGTCGGCGACGAAGCGTTCCAGCCTGCCGATGGCCACCGGCTCGAACTTGCAGCCGAGCGTGCACTTCCGCTCGCACTGCTCCTCCTGCGGGCACACGCGCCCGCAGATGGCCGGCAGCAGGTTCTTCTCCGACAGCGTCGTCCACGCCGCCTTGAAGTCGCCGCGTGCGACCTCTCGGACGAACTTCGGGATGTCGATTTCCACCGGGCAGCCGGCGATGCACGGCTCGTTCCTGCACTCGATGCAGCGATCGGCCTCGGCCATGGCCATCTCGACGGTGTAGCCGAGCGCCACCTCCTGGAACGAGCGCGCGCGCTCGGCGGCATCGCGCGCCGGCATGGGAGTCTTCGTCTTCTTCGTGATCTTCTTGGCCATCGGGGCGTTCCGTGAGGCAGGCGTGGGGCTACCGGCGGCCTGGCGGCGTCTAGACGCCCCAGGCGGCCTCGGCCTCGCGCTGCTCCCTGTAGAGCGAGAGCGACTCGCACTCCATGTCGCGGTAGGCGCGCAGGCGCGCCGCGAGCTCGTCGAAGTCGACCAGGTGGCCGTCGAACTCGGGGCCGTCCACGCACACGAACTTCTGCTGACCACCCACCTGCACGCGGCACCCGCCGCACATGCCGGTGCCGTCGACCATGACGGGATTGAGGCTGACGGTGGTCTTCAGCCCGATCGGGCGCGTGACCTCGCACACGGCGCGCATCATCGGCATCGGGCCCACCGCCACCACCTCGTCGAAGCGCGCCCCGTCGTCGAGCAGCCTCTGGAGTGCCTCGGTCACCAGGCCGTGCATCCCGTAGGAGCCGTCGTCGGTGGTGACGGCACAGACGTCGGCCACCTGGCGCATCTCGTCCTCGAGGATCACCAGGTCGCGCGTGCGCGCGCCGAGGATGGCCGTCACACGCCCACCGAGCGACTTCACCCCGCAGGCAATCGGATAGACCACGGCCGCGCCGATGCCGCCGCCGACGCAGCACACCGACGCGCCGGCCTCGACGCGGGTGGGGCGCCCGAGCGGGCCGACGACGTCCAGGACGTCGGTTCCCGGCGCCAGGCTGTTGAGGTGCAGGGTGCTCTTGCCCACGCCCTGGATGATGAGGGCGATGGCGCCGCGGGCCGGGTCGATGTCGGCGACGGTCAGCGGGATGCGCTCGCCGTCCTCGTCGGCGCGAACGATGACGAACTGGCCTGGCTGGCGCTTGCGGGCGACGACGGGCGCCTCGATCCAGAGCCGGTGGACGTCGGGCGCCAGGGTCTCGTTGCTGAGGATGACGGGCACGGGAGGAGCCTCCAGGGGCCGGCGGCCGTCGCCGGGATTCCGGCAGCGGCCGCTGAACGTTCGTGTGAGAGCAAGGGAGGTGCCAGCCGCAAGGCCAGGGTGGGAGGACGCGCGGTCGCGCGTCGGCCCAGCCCCGGCCCGAGGCGCCGCCGCATCGGCGGGCGTTCCGGTGCGGGAGGGGCTGCCATCACCGGGCCGCCGGTCGCGGCAGTCACGGACTCACGGGCGGTCGTGATGGTGGAGGCTGCTGCAAGCCTGCCACAGTGTGGCCGCACACCTCTCGCGCGCGCCGCGGTCCACGCGCCCGCCCCGTCTTTGGCGCATAATGTCACGCCATATGGACATGCTCTGGTGGCACTGGATCGTGTTCGGCCTCGTGCTCGCCGGCCTCGAGCTGCTCACCCCGGGCGGATTCTTCGTCATCTTCTTCGGCGTCGGCGCCCTGCTCGTGGGCCTGCTGGATCTCACGGGCCTGCGGCTGCCGCCGTGGGCGCAGTGGCTGCTGTTCACCGGGCTGTCGGTCGTGGCGGTGGTCCTGTTCCGCAAGCCGCTGCTGGCACGCCTGCGCCTGCCCGACAGCGGCGCGGTGATCGACAGCCTCGTGGGCGAGGTGGCGCTGCCCGACGCCGACATCGCGCCGGGATCGGTCGGGCGGGCGCAGCTGCGCGGTTCGACCTGGCAGGCGCGCAACGTCGGCGCGACCACGGCCGTGCGCGGCAACCGGTGCCGCGTCGTGCGCGTGGACGGCCTCACCATCGATCTCGATCCGGAAGGAGTCCGCTGACATGGCCACGGGAGCACTCGTCCTCGGCGTCGTCCTCGCCATCCTCGTCCTGGTCATCCTGAGCAAGACGGCCATCGTCGTGCCGCAGCAGAGCGCGTACGTGGTGGAGCGCCTCGGCAAGTACTCGAACACGCTGCAGGCGGGCTTCCACATCCTCATGCCGTTCGTCGACGTCATCCGCTACAAGCACTCGCTCAAGGAGGCGGCGCTCGACATCCCGGCCCAGGTCTGCATCACGCGCGACAACGTGCAGGTGGGCGTCGACGGCGTGCTCTACCTCAAGGTGCTCAACCCGGAGCGCGCCTCCTACGGCATCTCCGACTTCGTGTTCGCCATCAGCCAGCTCGCCCAGACCACGCTGCGCAGCGAGGTCGGCAAGATCGATCTCGATCGCACCTTCGAGGAGCGCACCAACATCAACACCGCGGTGGTGACCGAGCTCGACAAGGCCTCCGAGCCCTGGGGCGTGAAGGTGCTGCGCTACGAGATCAAGAACATCACGCCGCCCGTCGACGTGCTCGCCGCGATGGAGAAGCAGATGCGGGCCGAGCGGGAGAAACGTGCCGTCGTCCTGTCGTCGGAAGGCCAGCGCGACGCCGCGATCAACACGGCCGAGGGCGCCAAGCAGGAAGTGATCAAGGCTTCGGAGGCGCGCAAGCAGCAGCAGATCAACGAGGCCGAGGGCCAGGCGGCCGCCATCCTCGCCGTGGCCAGCGCCACCGCCGAGGGCATCCGTCGCGTCGCCGAAACCATCCAGGGCCCCGGCGGCATCGAGGCCGTGCAGCTGCGCGTGGCCGAGCAGTACATCAAGGAGTTCGGCAACATCGTCGCCTCCAGCGATTCGACCATCGTCCTGCCCGCCAACCTCGCCGACGTGGGCGGCATGATCACGATGGCGATGAAGATGATCGGCGCCTCGCGCGGCGGCGGCGACAGCGAGGCCACGCTGCCCGGCGTGCCCCGCCGGTGACCGGCCGGGCCGGGGACGACCGGATCCCGGGCCCAGGCCCTCTCACGCATGGAAGATCCTGCCAGCCATCACCTGGATGCGACCGCCGGCGCCGCTCCGCCGGCGGCCGCGCGTGATCTCGCGCTCACCTTCGCCGGCGGAGGCAACCGCGCCTTCTACCAGCTCGGCCTGATGAACGTGTGGGCCGACAGGCTGCGGCCGCGGCTGGCCGGCGTCGCCTCGTGCTCGGCCGGCGCCTGCGTCGTGACGATGTGGCTCACCGGCCGGCGCGCGCAGGCGCGCGAGGTCTTCCAGGCGCGCACCCGCGGGCTGCGGCGCAACGTCGATCCCGTCAACCTGCTGCGCGGACAGCCCATGGCGCCTCACGGCGGCGTCTACCGCGACATCATGCTGGCGATGGTGCGCGACGGCGGCCTCGACCGGTTGCGCGCGCAGCCGTGGCCGCTGCTCGTGATGGTGAGCGCCTTCCCGCGCTGGCTGCCCCCGGCCGTGGCCGCCGCCGCCGGCATCGGGGCGTACCAGCTCGAGAAGGCGCTGCGCCGCCGCCTGCTGCACCCCTCGTTCGGACGTGCGCTGGGGTTCAGGCCGCACGTCTTCGACATGCGCGATTGCGAGACCCCGGAGGAACTGGCGGCCCTCGTGCTGGCGTCCTCGGCCACGCCGCCCTTCACACCCGTCGGCCGGTTTCACGGACGGCGGTACCTGGACGGCGGCATGGTGGACAACGCCCCGGCGTTCGTGGCCGACGCGCTGCCCGGGGCGCGCCGCAACCTCGTGCTGCTCACGCGTCCCTACCGGGATGACCTGACGGGCGTGCGCGGATCTCGTCTCTATGTGGCGCCCACGGGGCCGGTCCCGGCGGGACGTTGGGACTACACGCGGCCAGAGGGGGTCGAGGAGGCCGTGACGATGGGCGAACGCGAGGCGGGCGTGCACGGCGCGCAGTTGCGCGCCTTCCTCGCCGGCTGAGGGCCTGTCGTCACCAGACGCGGATCAGCGGCCCCACGGAACCGGCCGTCGCGATCACGCCGCCTCGGGCGGCTCGCGCCGCAGCGCGAGGAGTTCGGTCCGGGCGCGATCGAACTCGGCCCGCGCGGCGGCCAGCAGCGGACCAGCCGCGGCCAGATCGCCTTCCACGCCCCGGCGCTCGATCTCGGCGAGCAGCGCCGCCAGCTTCAGCACGCCCAGGCTGCCACAGCTCGACTTGAGGCTGTGGGCCGTCCGGTTGACGTCGCGGGCGTCGCCGGCGTCGAGTGCCGACTCGATGGCCACGAGCTTCTGCGGCACGTCGGCCAGCAGCGCGTCAACGAGTTCCGTCACGAAGTCGGGCTCGTCAGGATCCTGGAGGTCGCGCAGGCTGTCGATCACGAGGGCGTCGACGGCGGGGCCGTCCGGGGCCGGCAGATCGCCGGCCGGTCCGCTGGCGGGTGCGGGTGCGGCGCGTCCGAGCGCGGCTTCCAGTTCCTCGGATCGCACGGGCTTGCTGATGTAGTCGTCCATTCCTGCCTCCAGGCAGCGGTCGCGGTCGCCCTGCATGGCGAGCGCCGTCATCCCGATGATGCGCGGCCGCGTCGCGGCCGGCCACGTGGCGGTGATGCGCCGGGCCGCCTCGAACCCGTCCATCACCGGCATCTGCACGTCGAGCAGCAGCACGTCGTAGCGCTGGCGCCCCACGGCCTCCAGCGCC
Source organism: Vicinamibacteraceae bacterium (assembly GCA_039812685.1). Classification (GTDB taxonomy): domain Bacteria; phylum Acidobacteriota; class Vicinamibacteria; order Vicinamibacterales; family JAFNAJ01; genus JBDIBB01. Next base: position 9,400 of record JBDIBB010000021.1, on the reverse strand, counting down.
TCCAGGCCGTCGCTCACCACCTCGCCGCGGTACCCGAGGCGGCCCAGCATCTTCACGGCCACCTTCTGGTTCACCACGTTGTCCTCGGCCAGCAGGATGCGCAGGGGCAGCCTCGTCGCCATCGGGATCCGTGGCGCGGAGGTTCCCGGGGCGGACCTCGAGTGCCTGGGCTGGCCCAGGACCGTGCGCAGCGCCTCGCGCAGCGCCTCGATCTTCACCGGTTTGCCGACGGTGGCGCGCACCAGCGCGCCGGCCTCGAACAGGGCCTGCACCCCCAGTCGCGTGAGCAGCACGAGCGAGGCGGGCGGGCCGTCATGCCGCGCCAGCAGGTTCTCGATCGTGGAGGCGGGAAGGCCGGCCAGCAGCCGCTGATCGAGCAGGACGACCTCGGCCGGGGCTTCGGCAAGCCGTGCCCGCGCCGCGTCGAGATCGCCCTCGGCGCGCGCCTGGATGCCCCACGCGGCGAGCCGCGCCGCCAGGGCGGCACGCTGCGTGGCGTTGGCATCGACGATCAGCACCTGGCGATGCTCGAACCCGGGAGCCTCGCGCAGGGGCTCTCCGGCGAGTTCGGCCCCGGGCGCGACGAACGTGAAGTGGAACGTGCTGCCCTCGCCCTCGCGGCTCTCGACCCGGACGTCGCCGCCCATGATTCCGGCCAGGCGCTTGCTGATCGCGAGGCCGAGGCCGGTGCCGCCGTACTGGCGTGTGGTCGAGGTGTCGACCTGGGTGAAGGCCTTGAACAGGCGATGGATGCGCGCGGCCGGGATGCCGATCCCCGTGTCGCGCACCGACACCGTGACCTGCCAGACGCCGTCATGCCGGCCGGCGCGCACGCGCACCTCGATCTCGCCGCGCGCCGTGAACTTCACGGCGTTGCCGAGCAGGTTCACCACCACCTGGCGAACGCGCGTGAAGTCGCCCACGAGGTGCGCCGGGACGCCGTCCTCGAAGGCCAGCACGAGATCGAGGTCCTTGGCGGCGGCGGCCGGCGCGACCAGGTCCACGGCGCGCTCGAGGCACTCGACGAAGTCGAAAGGCTGCTGTTCCAGTTCCAGGCGGTTCGAGTCGATCTTCGAGAAGTCGAGGATGTCGTTGATCACCTCGAGCAGGCCGTCTCCGGCGGCGCGGATCGTCTCGACGAAATCGCGCTGTTCCTCGTCGAGCGGCGTGTCGAGCAGGAGTCCGGTCATGCCGATCACCGCATTCATCGGCGTGCGGATCTCGTGGCTCATGTTGGCGAGGAAGTCGCTCTTGGCCTGGGCCGCGGCCTCGGCCTGCTCCTTGGCCAGACGCAGCGCCTCGGCGGCACGTCGCGCCGCCGACACGTCGCGGAACATGCCTCGCGTCGCCTCGGGCACGCCGTCGACGACGCGGCACGTCTCCGAGCCTTCGCAATGGATGAGGCGTCCGTCGCGCGTGCGGAACATCACCTCGCGCACCGGTTGCGCCACGTCCTCGTCGGGCGCCGAGAGCAACGCGCGGTAGGCCTCGTGCGACGAGGGATCGGCCACCTGCCAGATCGTCAGCCGCGGCATGTCCTCTGGCGGATACCCGAGCGTGTCGAGCCAGGCGCGATTGACGTAGGCGAACGAGCCATCGGGGCAGACGCTGTGGATCAGGTCGCTCGCGTGCTCGACCAGGTCGCGATACCCCTGCTCGCTCTCGCGCAGCCGTGCGGCCGTCGCCTCGCGCGCGGCCCGCTCCCGTGCCGCCACTAGCAGCGTCGCGCAGGAGGCGATGGCGGGTTGCAGGTAATCGACCAGCGCCTGTGTGTAGTCGTCCGACCGGCCTCCGAGGCCGACGACGCCCAGCAGGTCGGGTCCTGCCATCAGCGGCAGGCCGAGGAACCCGTGGTGGGCGACACTGGCTCCGCCGCCGGCCCCGCCCTTCACCAGCAGCGTCGTTTCGGACGCGAGCACGCGCTCGACCAGCGGGTCGAGATCGGCATAGGTCGGCTGCGGCCGTCCGGCGTCCGGCGACGGCAGCCACGACACGTTGCGGGTGGCACGGTACTCGACGTAGCGGGTCCCGCTCGACGAGCGCATCACCTCGGCGATGAACCCGTAGTGACTCTCGGTGAGCGTGGCGAGGTCGTCGACCAGGCTGTCGAAGACCTCGCCGTCGTCGGTGGCGGCGATGTGCTGCGCGAGGTCGCGGCTGAGGGTCAGCAGCAGTTCGTTGCTGCGGTGCAGGTCCGCGGGATCCAGCCGTTCCTGCGGCGGTTCGGGCCGTGCCTGCTCGAGGGCGTGCGGTTCGACGTCCGCCCGGGCCCGTGCGGCCCGGGCCGCGGTGACCAGCACTCCGGCCAGCGCGGCCGCGACCAGCGATCCGGGGCCGTCGGCCACCGCCAGTCCGCCCGCCGTCGCCGCGAGCACGACGGAGCCGGCGCCCAGAGCGTGGCGCCACGGCACGTCGGTGAGCGTGGGCAGTCCCATGATCCGCCGGCGCGTCAGGCGCCGATCCGCAGCCGCTCGAGCCGTTCCCGGTTCGTGACGACGCGGTTGCGGCCGCCGCGCTTGGCCGCGTACAGCGACGAGTCGGCCGCCTCGATCCAGCGGTGCAGGTCCATCCCCACCGGGTCGAAGGTGGCGACGCCGGCGCTGAAGGTGACCCGGAAGGCCGATCCGTCCGGCGCGCGGTGCTCGCGCGACGAGAAGTCGTGGAGCAGCCGCATGAGCAGCGCCGCCGCTTCCTGCTCGTCGATGCCGTCGAAGAGCAGGCCGAACTCCTCGCCGCCATAGCGGCCCACCACGTCGGATCGCCGCAGCGAGCGCCGCAGCAGGCCGGCCAGCGACATCAGCACGCGGTCGCCCGCCTGATGGCCGTGGGAGTCGTTCACCGACTTGAAGTGGTCGATGTCGAGCATGGCGAGCGACGCCACACCGCGCTCGCGCCGCTTGCGCGCCACGGTGGCCTGGGCCTGCTCCATGAACGACGTGTGGGTGAGCAGCCGCGTGAGCCCGTCGCGATTGAGCAGCGTGCGGAGGAAGCGCGCCCGCTCGAGCCGGGCGGCCACGTTGGCGATGAGCACCTCGTGCCGCACCGGCTTGGTCAGGTGCGCGTCGCCGCCGGCGCGCACGGCGTCGATGCGCGCCCGCTCGTCGGACTCGCTCGACAGGAACACGATGGGCAGCGTGACGTACTGATCGTCCTGGCGCACGTACTTCGCGAGATCGAAGCCGTTGACCCCTGGCAGGTCGATGTCCATCAGGATCAGATCGGGCCGGAACTCGGCCAGCACCTCGTCGAAGTTGTGTGGCGATTCGCAGACGCTGGTGAGGTAGCCCGCGCTCTCGAGCACGTGCCGGATCCTGCGCGACTGGTGCGTGTCGTCCTCCACCAGCAGCACGCGCGACTGCTCGCCGTCGCGCTCCAGCAGCCGGTGCAGCTTGCGGACGATGACCTCCCACTCGGCGTCGTCGGGCCGGTCGAAGCACGCGTCGGCGCCGGCGCGAATCGCCTCGGTGTTGTCGAGGAAGCCGCCGAGCGAGACGATGAGCACGGGGACGCCCGGCTGGTGCGCCAGGTCCACGTCCTCGTCACGCGTGCCCGCCGACTCGCGCCGGCGCAGGTGGCGCACGACGTCGTTGCCCGGGCCGTCGGGCAGTTCGCGCGCGACGATCGCCCCGCGTGGCACTGCCCGGTCGATCTCGGCGACCGCCTCGACGCACGAGGACGCGAGCCGCACGCTGGTCATGCCGTCGTGCGCCAGCAGTTGCACCAGGCGCTGCTGGACCGCCGGATCGCCGTCCACGATCAGGATGTCGACGGCCTGGCCCCAGTGGTCGCGGTGCGGCGCCGCGGCGGCGATCGCCTCCACCAGCGCCAGCGGCGGCGTGGGCGAACTGGCGAGCCTCGCCCGCTGCGTCTCGAACTCGCGCCGCACCTGGCCGACCAGCTGCCGGCAGTAGGCGAACTCGGCCGCCGTCAACGGGCGGGCCTCGTCGGCGACCAGCGTGACCAGGTCCTCGCCGCGGCGTCCCAGCGCGGTCAGCGGGGCGATGTCGTAGATGGCGCCGGCGCCCGACAGGCGGTGGAAGTGCCGGCGGAGTTCGGCGAGCAGGCCGCGGTCGCCGGGCGACTCGTCGAGCGCGGCCAGCGTGGCGTGGAACTCGCCGGAACGCTCGTCTCCAGACGCGAGGAACTCCTCGAGAAGATCGCGCAGATCCTGATCAAGCGGCTGCATCGCAGTCCATGAACTCCGCCGTGTGTCGGGGTGGGGATGCCCTGACACTATCTTAATCGGCACGGACGCGATGGATCTGGAGGGCTGGCGGGACGGCCGGAATCGGGCGGGCGACCGCCGTCCGCCCCGACCTCGCCGTAGCCGGCTACACGGCGCGTTCGACCTCGGGCCGATCGAGGCTGTCGACGGCCGCGCGCGTGATCACGTGTTCGCCGCCGCCCTTCCGGCCGGGCAGGTCGTACATCAGGTCGAGCATCAGTTCCTCGAGGATCATGCGCAGGCCGCGCGCCCCCACGCGGCGGGACACGGCCGCATCGGCGATGGCCGTGACGGCATCGGGCTCGAAGCGGAGCTGGATGCGCTCGTACTCCATGAGCTTCTGGTACTGCCTCACCAGCGCGTTGCGCGGCTCGGTGAGCACGCGAACCAGGGCGTCGCGATCGAGGGGCTCGAGGGTGGCCACCACCGGAAGCCGTCCCACGAACTCCGGGATCATGCCGAACTTCACGAGGTCGTCGGGCTCCACCGCCGACAACGGCGCCGGGGCACGCCGCCCGCTCTTCAGCTCCGCCAGGAAGCCGAGCGCCTTCCGGCCGGCCCGGCGTTCGAGGATCTTCTCCAGCCCGACGAACGCGCCGCCGCAGATGAACAGGATGTTGGCGGTGTCGATGGCGATGGTCTCGCCGTGCGGGTGCTTGCGTCCGCCCTGCGGCGGGACGTTGGCCACCGTGCCCTCGAGCATCTTCAGCAGCGCCTGCTGCACGCCCTCGCCCGAGACGTCGCGGCTGATCGACGGGTTCTCGTCCTTGCGCCCCGCCTTGTCGATCTCGTCGATGTAGACGATGCCCTGCTGGCACCGCTGCACGTCGCCGCCGGCGGCCTGCAGGAGCTTGCGCAGCACGCTCTCCACGTCGTCGCCCACGTAGCCGGCCTGCGTGAGCGTCGTGGCATCGGCGATGGCGAATGGCACGTCGAGCATCCGCGCCAGCGTCTGGGCCAGCAGGGTCTTGCCGGTGCCCGTGGGCCCGATCAGCAGGACGTTCGACTTGCCGAGTTCCACGTCGCCGGTGCCCCGCTGGAGCAGATCCAGGCGCTTGTAGTGGTTGTAGACCGCGACGGCGAGCTGCTTCTTCGCGTGGTCCTGACCGATGACGTACTCGTCGAGAAACGCCTTGATTTCGCGCGGCGTGGGCAGCGGTCGCCGCGCGGGAGCACCCGACCGGCCCGGCAACGCCACCGCGTGCCGGTCGCGCTCGGCCGCAATCAGTTCCTGGCACGCTGCGACGCAGGCATCGCAGATGTAGACATCGGGCCCCGCAATCAACTTCTCGACGTCATGCTGGGTCTTCTTGCAGAACGAGCACGCGAGCGGGTCCAGTCGGTCCTTCCTGAGCATGACGCAGGGCCTCTCCGGCAAGCGCGGCCGCAATCGGCGAACCGGGCTGCCGGCAGTCCCTACAGGACGCGTGCCACGCCGTTGGAGGTTCTGCGCGTCCGGTTGTTCCGGAATCAGTCGATCACAGAAATGGCAGTGACCTAATTCCCATGCCAGGTTGATATTTGTCGTCCGTGCGCGTATCTCCTACTCGCCGGTTCCCTTGAACTGGTCGCCCTCCTCCGCGAACAGGACGTTGAAGCTCGTCAGCGACCCGTAGCAGCCGGTGACGTAGCTCTGCAGCTTCACCTTGACGTCGTCGGGCAGATCCGCGGCGTTCACCTGCTGCTCGAGCGTGCGCAGCCGGTTGCGGATCATCACCACCTTGTGGAAGAAGGTCTCGATGGGCCAGGTCTTCTCCTGCGTGCCGTTGCCGGGCTTCAGGACCAGCGTGCCGCCCCGCCACTTGTCGGCAGGCACGGCCGGCGTCACCCCCGCCTCCTCGCGGACGATGCGACGCAGCAGGCGTTCGAGATCGGCGGCAGACAACGGCATGTCGGGTTCCTCCTGCAACGCGGTGACGCACTCGGCGTCGGCCACCAGCGGCAGCGCCAGCCGATCGGCGGGCGCGGCGGCGCGGGCGGGCGTCGAGCCACCGCGCGATCCGGGGGTCACCAGGCCTCGATAGTGATGCTGGCTGCCGCAGTAGTCGCACTGCGTGCGCAACGGCTGCCCGTCGGCGCCGGCCACGATCACCGTGTGGATGCGGTCGAGCTTGCAGGCGAGGCAGCGATCCTCGATCGCCTCGCCGGCGCGGTAGCGGCGGGTCTCCATGGTGCGCCTATTGTCGCGCACGCGGGTTGGTTGGTGTTCAGCGGGGTCAGGCGATGGGATTGCCCGCCGCGCGTGACCTGCGGGCTGGCAGTGTGGTAGCCTCCGATCCCTGCGGACAGCCGGGCCGGGGCGTCCGTGTGCGGTCCCGATGCGGCGCGTCGTCGCGAACGTGGCGGAACTGGCAGACGCGCTGGACTTAGGATCCAGTAGCCGCGAGGCTGTGGGGGTTCGACTCCCCCCGTTCGCACCAACCGGCCCTTGCTCGCGAGCCGCTGGCGTTCGCGCGGCCTGCGCGAACCGGTCCGGCAGACCCTGCCGCCTCGTCTGGTCCCATGAAGACAGAACTCATCGATCTCAGCAGCACGCAGAAGCAGCTTGTCCTCGAGGTTCCGCCCGACGCGGTGGAGGCGGCCATGGACCGCGCGACGCGCGCGCTGGCGCGCAAGGCGCGGCTGCCCGGCTTCCGCCAGGGCAAGGCGCCGATCTCGGTGGTGCGCCGGAAGTTCAGGGACGACATCCTGCACGAGGTGATGCACGACCTCATCCCGAAGAGCCTGGACGAGGCGATGCGCGAGCACGATCTGTCGCCGGTGGAGACGCCCGACGTGAAGGACGTGTCGCTCGAGGAGGGCGCGCCGCTGCGCTTCACGGCGGTCTTCGAGACGGTGCCGCCGCTGCCCGCCCTCGACTACGCGTCGCTGCAGCTGCGGAAGCCGCCGGTGAGCGTGGCCGAGGAAGCCGTCGACAGCCTGTTGGCGCGGCTGCGCGAGCGCAACGCGCGGTTCGAGCCGATCGACGACCGCGCCAGCGGGCCCGGCGACGCGCTCACGCTCGACGTGACGCGGCGGACGCTGTCCTCGCCCGACGAGGCGGCCGCGGCCGAACTGGGCGTGTCCGAGCAGCAGCAGGACACCGTGGTCGAGGTGGGCGCCGGGATCAACCCGCCCGGCTTCGACGAGCAGATCACCGGCGTGCGCCCCGGCGAGGAGCGCACCTTCACGATTCGCTTTCCCGAGGACTACCGCTTCGAGCGGCTGCGCGGGGCCGAGGTCGAGTACCGCATCGAAGTGAAGGCGCTGCGGCGGAAGGTGCTGCCGGAGCTCGACGACGAGTTCGCCAGGGACGTCGGGCTCGACAGCCTGGAGGCGCTGCGGGCGCGCGTGCGGGCCGACCTGGAGGCCGACGCCGGCCGCGCGCAGCAGCGCGAGGTGCGCGACGACCTGCTGCGGCAACTGGCCGCCCGCGTCACGGTGGATGTTCCCGAGACGCTGATCGGCCGAGAAGTGGATCGGCGGCTCGAGGACTTCGTGCGGCGGCTGGTGGATCAGGGCGTCGATCCGATGAAGGCCGGCGTCGACTGGGAGGACTTCCGGGCGCGCCAGCGAGAGGGCGCGCTCGACACGGTGAAGGCCACGCTCATGCTCGACGAGGTGGCGCGGCGCGAGTCGATCGAGGCGCCGGAAGACGCCGTCGAGGCCGAGGTGAGGAAATACGCGGAGCTGTCGGGCCGCAGCGTGGGCGCGGTCCGCGCACGCCTGGCCGAGGACGGCGGGCTGGCGCGGCTGCGCGCCGGCATCGGTCGCGACCGGACGGTGGAGTGGCTGATGTCACATGCTACAATCCTGGAGGTCTGATGGCCGCGGCCCCCGCGACAGGTTCCCGCGAGCGTACCGTCGGCAGCCGCCGGAACACGGCGGGCTGTCGGCCCCTGTTCCCGTCCTCCGTCACCCGGCAGTCCCGATGAACGAACCGCGGATGCAGCTGATCCCCATGGTGGTCGAGCAGACCAACCGCGGGGAACGTGCCTACGACATCTACTCGCGCCTGCTGAAGGACAGCATCGTCTTCATCGGCACGCCGATCGACGACAACGTCGCGAACCTGGCGGTCGCGCAGATGCTGTTTCTCGAAGCCGAGGACCCCGATCGCGACATCCTGCTCTACATCAACAGCCCGGGCGGGTCGGTGACGGCGGGCATGGCGATTTACGACACGATGCAGTTCATCAGGCCCGACGTGCAGACCTACTGTCTGGGTCAGGCGGCGTCGATCGCGGCGGTGCTGCTGGCGGCCGGGGCCAGGGGCAAGCGGTTCTCGCTGCCGAACTCGCGGATCCTGATCCACCAGCCGTGGGTGCAGGGCCTGGGCGGGCAGACGACCGACATCGACATCCACGCGCGCGAACTGCTGCGGACCCGTGAACGGCTCAACGAAATCCTGTCGCAGCACACGGGGCAGCCGCTCGAGCGGATCCGGCAGGACACCGAACGCGACTACATCATGTCCCCGGACCAGGCCCGGGACTACGGTATCATTGACGACGTCATCCGCAAGCGCGCGTAGCTCGCGGGCCGGCGGCCGGGCCGGCGCCGAGGGTTCCCACCGATGGTGAAGAAGAACGGCGACAGCGACGTCCTCCGCTGCTCGTTCTGCAACAAGGATCAGAACGACGTCCGCAAGCTGATTGCCGGCCCGACGGTGTTCATCTGCGACGAGTGCGTCGAAGTCTGCAACGACATCATCGCCGACGACAACCGGTTCGAGGCCAAGGGCGGTCCGCGCTCGTCGCTGCCGACGCCCCAGGAGATCAAGAAGCTCCTCGACGAGTACGTGATCGGCCAGGAGACGACCAAGCGGAAGCTGGCCGTCGCCGTCTACAACCACTACAAGCGGATCGAGATCCAGAAGCAGTCGCGCAGCAAGCACGACGTCGAGCTGAGCAAGAGCAACATCCTGCTGATCGGGCCGACGGGCACGGGCAAGACGCTGCTGGCGCAGACGCTGGCGAAGCTGCTGTCGGTGCCCTTCGCGATCGTCGACGCGACGACGCTCACCGAGGCGGGCTACGTCGGCGAGGACGTCGAGAACATCATCCTGAAGCTGCTGCAGGCGGCCGGCGGCGACATCGAGAAGTGCCAGCAGGGCATCGTCTACATCGACGAGATCGACAAGATCGGCCGCAAGGACGAGAACCCGTCGATCACGCGCGACGTCTCGGGCGAAGG
>JBDIBB010000020.1:0-42364 GCA_039812685.1 Vicinamibacteraceae bacterium | reverse complement strand
GCGACGGCGTACATGCCGATCGGGAACACGGCACCCCAGTAGAGCGGGTCGTAGGTGAAGGGAAACCGGCGATAGGCATGTCGCCAGATGGCGAGCACCACCAGCATCGGCACCCACCACGTGCCGGTCGCCCAGAAGAAGACGGTGAAGCCCTTGAGGAACGGCAGCAGCGAGTGGAGAAACGGCGCGTCCACCGTGTTCTCGATCAGCGTGGCACCGGCGAGCGCCGAGATGGCCATCGCCCCCATGTTGATCCAGTAGGGCGGTGAGAGGTCGGCCGGCGAGAAGCGGAAGAACGTGTAGCGGTAGAAGATGAGCGAGATCATCCAGATGTAGAGCATCCCGCCCCACAGCCACATCGACAGCGCGAGGAAGTTCACCTCGAGGCGAACCGGCTGCTGCAGCCGCGGCGCCAGCAGCGCGGCGAGCACCGCGATCGACTGCGTGGCGACGACCGCGATCAGCCACGCCCCCGTGATGCCATCGGCCAGCGCCGGCTTGTCCTGCTTGACGATGAGGGCGGTGAAGATGCCGTAGGTGAGCGGCACCCAGAGCACGAGGCCGAGGACGAGGATGGCGATGGCGGCCGTCACGCTGCCCGTCAGCCTCAGGGTCTGCGCGCCGAGCACGCACGTGCCCGCGACGATGGTGAAGAAGCCCGGCGCGCGCTGGTGATCGGTGAGGTCCGCCAGCAGCTGCGGCCTGTGGTACCAGGCGCGCAGCGCGGTGAGGATGACGAGCAGCGGGTAGGCGACGGCGTTGAAGCCGAGCAGCCCCATCGCCAGCCAGCGGATCCCGGCCTGATCGGCGCCGACCGACACGATGCCGGTGGCCATGACGAGCGCGAAGATCGCGGGCGGCAGATCGCGCAGCGCGCCGGTCATCGCACGACCTTCCCCGTCAGGTCCAGCCATGCGCGTCTCGTGGCCGCCCGTCAGGGACTGGCCGCGTCAGCAGCGAACCGATGGGTATGTCCCTGCAACACCAGCAGGTTGATGATGAGGCAGGCCAGGGAGAACTCCGACAGCAGCATGAACGCGATCGCGTACGAACCGGTGACGTCGTACACGAGACCGAGCACGAGCGGCGGGAAGAAGCCGCCGAGTCCGCCGGCGGCGCCCACCAGGCCGCCGACCGTGCCGGCCTCGCTGGGGAAGTAGACCGCGACCAGCTTGAAGACGGCGCCGTTGCCGACGCCGAGGGCCGCCGCCGATCCGAGGAACCCGATGGTGATCCCGATCATCCCGGGATGGAACGCGAGGACGACGGCGAACAGCGCCACGAAGACGAAGACGACGTTCAGCACGACGGCCCCGCCGAACCGGTCGGCCAGCCAGCCGCCGATGGGCCGGACGAGGGTGGCCATCAGCACGAAGCCGGCCGTCCGCCCGCCGGCATCCGACAGCGTCAGCCCGTAGCTCGACGTGAGGAACGCGGGCAGGAAGCTGCCCATCGCCACGAACCCGCCGAAGGTGACGAAGTAGAAGAGCACGAGCACCCAGCTCACCGGGCGATCGATGAGCACGCGCAGGCGCTGCGCCATACTTCCCGTCCTCGGCCGGAAGCCTGGTGCGTTGCGGGCGAACAGCCAGAAGATGGCGGCGTAGCCGACGAGCACGGGCACGAACACCCAGAACGCGTAGGGCCATCCCCATCTGGCCGAGACCGACGGCCCAACCACGGCGGCCAGGGCGGTCCCGATGTTGCCGGCGCCGTAGACGCCGAGCGCGAAGCCCTGCCGGTGCGGCGGGAACCATGCGGCGACGAACGGGATGCCCACGGCGAAGGACGCGCCGGCGACGCCGATGAGGAACGCCGAGCCGAGCAGCGTGGCGTACGAGGTCGACCAGGCCGCCATCGCGAGCGGCACCAGGAGGTAGGCCAACAGCCAGGGGAAGACCGCCCGCGCGCCGTAGCGCTCGGTCAGGACGCCGGCGGGGATGCGCAGCAGCGAGCCGAGGATCACGGGAACCGCGACGAGCACGCCGGTGGCCGAGAGCGAGAGGCCGTACAACTGCCGGAACGTGGGGGCGAGGGGTGCGACCAGGCCCCACACCGAGAAGCAGAGTGCGAAGCCCAGCGTGGCGAGCACGAGCGCGCGGCCGCTGCCGGCCGGCGCCTCAGCCCGGGAAGCAGGCGTGGTCGTCGTCATGGGCGGCCACCGGTGCGCGGATCAGACGTGATAGTGCAGGCTCTCGGCGAGCCGCGGATCGGCGGACGGAACCAGAGGGGCCTCGCGCAGGCCGCGCGCCACGGCCCAGGTCACCGCGCCACCCAGCGCGACGATCCCCGCCACTTCCCACAGGCCGAAGGGCGGTCCCTCGGGCGCCAGCGGCGGCACGATCATCAGGTAGAGATCCAGCCAGCGTCCCACGAGCACCACGACGGCCATCTTGACGATCAGTTCGTGGCGCCGCTTCGGCCCCCGCCTGAGGAGCACGAAGAACGGCACGACCCAGTTCAGCGTGACGTTGGCGGCCAGCAGCGGACCGTAGGCGCCGCGCGTCCGGAGGATGTAGTAGCTGGTCTCCTCGGGGATGTGCGCGTACCAGATGAGCATGTACTGGCTGAAGAAGATGTACATCCAGAACGAGCTGAAGGCGAACAGCAGCTTCCCGAGATCGTGCAGGTGGTCGTCGGTCACCACGTGCGCCAGCGGCCCCTGCCGCAGCCACACGGCGAGCAGCACGACGATCGCCAGACCGCTGGTGAAGAGGCCCGAGAAGTTGTACATGCCGAAGATCGTGCTGAACCAGTGCGGCTCGAGCGACATGATCCAGTCGAAGCTCGCCAGGCTGAAGGTGACGGCGAAGACGACGATGAAGGCGACCGACAGCCTGATGTTGCGCGCCGAGTGTGCCGGGTCGCCGTCCTGGTCCTGGCGCCGGGAGTGCGCGAGGATGGCGCGCGTGAAGGCGATCCACACGAGCAGGTAGACCGCGGCGCGCACGGTGAAGAACGGGCGCGAGAGCCATGCCTGCTTGAAGGCGGCGAGCGCCCCGCCGTGGAACTCGTAGTTTCCGCTGGCCCAGGGATAGCCGCCGCCGGGCACGACGAGGATCAGCGCGAACAGGGCGATGGCGCCCAGCGGCAGGGCCGCGGCCAGCGCCTCGGGCACGCGCCTGAAGGCGACGCCCCAGGACGCCCCCGAGGCGTACAGCGAGGCGACGAGCACGATGCCCCCGAGCCCGGCCGTGGTGACGCCGACGCTGGCGAGGAGCCACGCCGCCCAGGCGCGCTCCACGCCGGCCACCACGCCGCCGGCGAGGACGACCGTGGCGACGGCCGCCGCGATGCCGGCTACGCGCCCGAACTCGAGCGCACGGCCGGCGGCCGCCGTTCCGGCTAGGGCTGGCTCGATGCCGTGGCCTGGGCCTGCAGCGATCGAACGAACAGAATCACCCGCCATCGATCCTCCCGATCGACTTGAGCCGCGTAAGACGCCATGTTGTTCTGGCCGTACGTGATGATGTGGTACAGGTGGCCGTCGGGCAGTCCGATCGCGTGTTCGGCGATCAGCGACGGCGGCGGCGGCACACCGCGTCTGGCGACCGGCCCGTCGCCCCCCCCCGCCGCGCCGTGGCACGGCACGCAGAACGTCTCGTAGACGTGCCGCCCGCGCGCCAGCGCGTCGTTGTCGCCGGCGGCGAAGGGGCTCGTCAGCTCGCGGCCGGCGCGCTCGGCATCGGCCGGCGTCGCCTGGAAGTGCTCCGGCATCAGACCGCGCGCGATCGCACCCTCCGGCGGCGCCTGCAGCGTCCTGCCGTCGGCAAACACCGGGTTGGGCGCGAAGGCGTTGTAGCGCGGCGAGTGCGCCATGTCCGGGAAGTACTCGACGTTGGGCTGGTGCACGTCGCGCCGCGACGCCCACATCACGACGAACGACGCCGCGAAGGCCGCGGCCAGCACCAGGTTGAGCGCGCGCACCCGCATCACGGTACCTCCTCGAGATCGCGCTCCTCGACCTCGACCGCGTGATGGCGCGCGAGCAGTTCCTTGATGCGCTCGGCCGGCACGGCGGCGTTGGTGTGCTCGAGCAGCAGCACGAACCGATCGTCGGTGACCGCCGGATGCACGAGCGATGCCCGCCGCCAGGGACGGAGGCCGACCACCCAGATGAAGGCGATCACCGTGCTGATGCCCGCAAACAGCACCATCACCTCGAAGGTGATTGGCACGAAGGCCGGCAGCGAGTCCCACGGCTTGCCGCCGACGTTGATGGGCCACGACACCGCCGAGGCCCAGAACTCGAACCACAGCTTGAGCCCGGCGCCGGCCAGCCCGAGGACGAAGCACACCCACGGGAGGCGGGAGGGCGGAAGGCCCATCGCCTCGTCGAGCCCGTGCACGGCGTAGGGGGTGTAGACGTCGAGGATCTTCAGCCCGCTCTCGCGCGCCGCCGTCGTGGCGGCCAGCACGTCTTCCTGGCGGGCGTACACGCCGAGGATGCCGCGATACGCCATGATCAGGCCTCCACCGCCGACAGCGCGGGACGGCCCGCGGCCGGCGCCGGCTCGTGCGTCCCTGCGGGCGGCGTGCCGACGACGCTCTTCACCTCGGCGATGGCGATCACCGGAATCAGCCGGCAGAACAGCAGGAACGCCGAGAAGAACAGCCCGAAGCTGCCCAGCAGCGTGGCCACCTCGATCGAGGTGGGCGCATAGCTGGCCCAGGACGACGGCAGGTAGTCGCGGTGCAGGGAGGTCACGATGATGACGAAACGCTCGAACCACATGCCGACGTTGATGAACAACGTGACGATGAAGACGAGCAGGAAACGGCGGCGCACGGCGGAGAACCACAGCAGCTGCGGCGCCAGCACGTTGCAGCTCACCATCGTCCAGTAGGCCCAGGCCATGGGCCCGAGCGCGCGGTTCTTGAACACGAACTGCTCGTACTGGTTCGCCGAGTAGAGCGCGGTGAAGAACTCGGTGCCGTAGGCGAGCGCCACGATGCCGCTCGTCAGCAGGATCAGCTTGCACATGACGTCGACGTGGCGGTGCGTGATGTAGGCCTGCAGGCCCATCACCACCCGCGCGACGAGCATCAGCGTCAGCACCATCGCCATCCCTGAGAAGATGGCCCCGGCCACGAAGTAGGGCGGGAAGATCGTGGTGTGCCACCCGGGAATCACCGACGTGGCGAAGTCCCAGCTCACGATCGTGTGCACCGAGATCACCAGCGGCGTCGCCAGCCCCGCCAGCAGCAGGTAGACCACCTCGTAGTGGTGCCAGGTCCGGAAGGAGCCGTTCCAGCCGAGGCTGAAGATCTCGTAGAGGCGGCGGCGCAGGCCGGGCGGCGTGCGGTCGCGCGCGGTGGCGAGGTCGGGGATCAGCCCGACGTACCAGAACACCGCCGAGATCAGGAAATAGGTGCTGATGGCGAAGAAGTCCCACGCCAGCGGCGACCGGAAGTTCATCCAGAGCGTCCCGCGCGCGTTGGGATAGGGCGCGATCCAGAAGAACAGCCAGGGGCGCCCCATGTGGATCACGGGAAAGATGCCGGCGCACATCACGGCGAAGAGCGTCATCGCCTCCGCCGCGCGGTTCACCGACGTCCGCCACCGCTGGCGGAAGAGGAACAGGATGGCGGAGATGAGCGTGCCGGCGTGGCCGATCCCGATCCAGAAGACGAAGTTCGTGATGTCGAACGCCCACCCGACGGTGCGGTTCAGGCCCCAGGTGCCGATGCCGGTGGCCACCTGATAGGCGATGGCGGCGGTGCCCAGCCCCAGCAGCGCCAGCGAGAACACGAAGCCGGCCCACCACAGGGCGGTCGGCCGCGTGTCGAGCGGGCGGCAGACGTCTTCGGTGACTTCCGACAGCCGCTTGCCGACGATGAGCGGCGTGCGGCCGGCGGAGACGGCGGCCTCAGCCATGGTGCGCCTCGGGAGACGTCGCCTCGCGGTTGCGGACGACGGACAGGTAGCCGACGCTGGTGCGCAGGTCGAGTTCCTCGAGCACGCGGAAGAAGCGCTGGCTGCGCGCCAGCGTCGCCACGCGGCTCTTCGGATCGTTGAGATCGCCGAAGGTGATGGCCCGGGCCGGGCACGACTGCCCGCAGGCCGGCTGCACGTCGCCGTCGGCGAGCGGGACGTTCCGGCGCCGCGCCTCGGTCCGCGCCTCGTGGATGCGCTGGACGCAGAAGGAGCACTTCTCCATCACGCCGCGCGTCCGGACCGTCACGTCCGGGTTGAGCACGAGGTTCTCGCGCTCGCTGGGATGCGCGTAGTTGAACCAGTTGAAGCGCCGCACCTTGTAGGCACAGTTGTTGGCGCAGTAGCGGGTGCCGACGCAGCGGTTGTAGACCTGCTCGTTGAGCCCCTCGCTGCTGTGCACGGTGGCGAGCACCGGGCACACCGACTCGCACGAGGCGTTGGCGCAGTGCTGGCACAGCATCGGCTGGTGCACCACGTCGACATCGTCGGCGGCGTCGGTGAAGTAGCGGTCGATGCGCATCCAGTGCATCTCGCGCTGGCGCCGGACCTCGTCGCGTCCGACCACCGGGATGTTGTTTTCGGCCTGACAGGCGACCACGCAGGCCGAACAGCCTGTACAGGCACTGAGGTCAACTACCATTCCCCACCGGGGGCCACCGGTGGGATGATCGTCGGGCCACCAGGACTCGTAGCGCGGATGGGGCGCCAGTTCCTGGTCGGCCGACGATCGAAGGAGGGAGAGGCTCGTCTCGACGACGAGGGGACGCGCGCCGGCCGACGAGACCGAACGCGGTTCGTTGATGGAGTGGTGATGCTGCGTGGTCGCCAGTTCGTAGCGGCCGGGAAGCCGCGATATCGTGACGCGCCGGGCCGAGGCGTGCACCAGCCCGCCGCGCGTGATGAGCCAGGGCGCGAGGTTCACCCCGACGCGTCCGTTGGGGCCCACCCCCGGCTGCGCGTCGAGCCAGCGCGGGCCGATGTCGGCGAACCGCTCGGTGCCGGCCCGGCCGTAGCCGAGCGCGACGGCGAGCACGCCCTCGTGCTGGCCGGGCTGGACGTGCACGGGCAGCACGAGCGGCGGCTGACCTGAGCCATCGGGGGAGGCAATCTCGACGAGGTCGCCGGAGGTCACGCCCAGCCGCTCGGCGGCGGCCGGCGCCAGCGCGGCGACGTTGTCCCAGGTGATCTTCGTGATCGGATCGGGCAGCTCCTGCAGCCACGGGTTGTGCGCGTGCCGCCCGTCGAGCAGCGCGGTCGTCGGGTGCAGCACGAGCGCGAAGCCGTCACCCTGGCGCTCGCTCGCCGGCAGCGGCGTCACGGCGCCATCGCTGAAGGCGGCCGGCTGACCCGACGGGGCCCCCAGCACCGTGAACCCGTCGTGGACGACGCGATCCCAGAACGCGTCGAACCCCTCGCCGGCGCCACTGCGCTGGAACACCGCCTGCTGCCAGTGCGCGCGCACGAGGTCGAGCGCCGTCGCGTCCTGACCCGACCATCGCGCGAAGGTTTCGATCGCCGCCCGCGTGTTCGCGAGCGGCCGGATGGCGGGCTGCACCACCGCCGCCAGCCCGTCGACCGGCTCGGCATCGCCCCAGGACTCGAGGGCATGGTGGTCCGGACAGACGATGGCGGCCAGCGCGGAGGTCTCGTCCGGCGCCTGTGCGAGGCTCACCACCAGGCCCGCGCGCGGCACGAGGGTCGCGAACTCGTGAACGGCCGGCAACTCGTAGACCGGATTGGCCCGGAGCACGACGAGCGCGGCCACCGAACCGGCCCGCAACTCACCGGCGAGACGTTCGATCGCGGCATCCTCGCCGCGGCGCTGGCGCGAGGGACGCTCGAGGTCGATGGTGTGGCCGTAGTTGCCCAGCAACTGGTTGAGATAGTTCACCAGCACCTGGGCGGCCAGATCCGGGGTGCCCGCCATCACGAGGCTCTCGCCGCGCGCGGCCCAGAGCCTGGCGGCCAGGTCGTCGAGCACCGCGCCGTCAACAGCCGGCGCCCCGCCGCGCGCCTCGAAGGCGACGCCGGCCTTCGCCGCGACGCGCGCCACGAGCTGCTCGATGACCCGCGGCTCGTCCTCGGGAAGGATGCGGACCCGCAGGTCGGCCTTGGTGCCGGTGAGCGAGAGCCGACCCTCGAACTGCACGTGGTAGGAGCAGCGCGGCGGGTCGCCCTCGAGGGATCTGGCCTCGCGGTAGCCGCGCGTGAACTCCACGGGCGACACCCAGGTGCCGAGGAAGTCCGCATCGATACCGACCAGGACGCTGGCGCGCTCCAGTGCGTAGCGCGGCAGCACGCGCCGGCCGTGCGTGCGCGCGTGCGCATCGAGCACGCCCGACGCCGACAGCGCGTCGTAGACCACATGGCGGCCGTCGGCGAACCCGGTGAGGAACCGGTCGATGGCCGCCTGCAGCGCAGGGCTGGTGATCGTCTGCGAGAGCACGCGCACCGCCCCGCCCGAGGCGCGAATCGCCGCCAGGCGGGCGAGCACGTCGGCGTCGACCTGCTCCCACGTGGCGTCGGCGCCGCCGCGCCGCGGTCCGGTGAAGCGCTGGCTGTCGTACAGCCCGAGCACGGCAGCCTGACCGGCCGCGCACACGCCCCCCCGGCTCAACGGATGCTCGGGATTGCCCTCGATCTTGATCGGCCGTCCGTCGCGCACCTTCACGAGCACGCCGCATCCGGCCTCGCACGCACTGCACGTGGAGGCGTACCAGAGCGACCGACCCGGCGTGACCGTCTCGGGCTCGTTGGCAAACGGCAGCGCGTAGCGGACCGGGGCACGCTGGCACCCGGCCGACACCGCGCCGGCCAGCGTGAAGCCCGCCGCCTGCAGGAAGCCGCGACGCCCGAACAGGGTCGCCGTCTGTTCGGGCGCCGGCGGGAACTCGTCGGCGGCCGCCTCGCGGAACGCATCGTCGGGCGCGCGCTCCTCGAGCGATCGCCAGTAGCGCCGTGGAGATTCGTTGGCCATCGTCAGTAGTGACAGGTGGAGCAGTCGGTCGACGCGTTCACCCGGCGGCCGGCCACTCCGGTCTGGTTCACGGTGCGGTGGCAGTTCACGCACCATCCCATCGAGAGCGACGTCGTCTGCCGCACGCGCTCCATGGTCTCGATGGGCCCGTGACAGGTCTGGCAGGTGACGCCGGCCGCCACGTGCGGGCGGTGGTCGAAGTACACGAAGTCGGGCAGCCGGTGCACCTGCACCCAGCGCACGGGCGAGGGATGCGCCCCGGCGGCCGGCGCGAGCTGGTCGTCGAGCCCGAGCGCGGTGTAGAGCTTGGTGAGTTCGGCGCTCATCACGCGGCGGGGCCGGCGGTTCTCGGCGGTGGCGGCCTCGTCCTCGGCCCTGACCGCCCCGAGCGTCGCGGTGACCGACTTGTGGCAGTTCATGCACACGTTGGCCGGCGGGATGCCCGCGTGACGGCTTTTCTCGGCGGCGAAGTGGCAGTACAGACACGGGATCTGCATCTCGCCGGCGTGCAGGCGGTGCGAGTAGGCGATGGGCTGAATCGGCTCGTAGTCCTGGTTGTCGCCAGGCAGCCGCCAGTTGGCAATTCGCGGCGTCACGGCGAGCAGGTTGTAGCCCAGGCCCACGGCGAGCAGCGCGGCAACGACGTAGCTCTTCATCGCGGCCTCACGCGGCGGACGCCGGGCGCCGGTACCAGCGTACCACCTGCGGACGCCGCCACAGGTAGGGGTTGGGCACGACCAGGATGTGCACCAGGCGCGTGAAGGGGAACAGCAGAATCAACGCGAAGGCGTTGACGATGTGCAGCTTGACGAACAGCGGGAACTCCGCCACCGCCTGCAGGTCGGGCGCGAGCCGGACGAGCGACCACAGGTAGGGCGCCGCGATCGAGGAGAACCACGACGAACCCCACGGGTACGCGATGGCGACGTAGACGCCGCTGAACACCTGGAGCGCGAGCATCGCCAGCACCAGCCAGTCGACGGGGCTGGTGACGGCCTTGACCCGGGGCACGCCGACGCGGCGCACGATGATCAGCGCGATCCCGATCAGGCTCATCAGGCCGAAGATCAGGCCCGAGACCTCGAGCACGTACAGACGCAGCGGCCGGCTGTTCCAGGCCAGCACCCACGACGGCAGGAAGAACGCCACGACGTGCGCCGTGAGCACGATGATGATCCCGTAGTGGAACAGCACGAGCCCGTAGAAGTGCTGGCGGTTCTCCAGCAGTTGCGAGGAGAGGCTCGAGTAGGTGAACGCCGCGCCCCGGTAGCGCTGGATGGTCACCAGGAAGAAGATGAACATCGCCACGTACGGCAGCGCGCCGAACAGCGCCCAGTTGAGATAGCCGACGACGCTAAGCATGGACGACCTCCGAACGCTCTGCCGCCACCGCCAGCATCCGCGCGATGACGCGGACCAGCGGACGGAACGGGCTGGTGGACGCCTCGATGGCGGTGGCCATCTTGCCGACGGCCGGTACGAGCGCGTCGGCGGCGACCTTGTGCGCGTGCTCCACGGGCAGCCGCGGCAGCAGCGCGAGCATCGACGAGAGGTGATCGGGCAGTTCCCCGGTCTCCTGGATCCCGTGATCGCGCAGCAGTTGCCGCGCGTGAACGAGGAACGCGCCGCGTTCGTACTCCTCGCCGAAGAGCTGCCAGCCCACCTCGAGGGCGCAGACCGGGTTGAGGTCGAAGGTCTGCGTGAAGGCTTCCTGCAGGCCCGTCACCGGGATCCCGGCGATGAACGCGGCGAAACCGGCCAGTTCGGCGCCCGCCTCGGGGTCGAGGCCAGCCGTCGCTGTGACGAGCGCGTCGAGATCGCGGCCGTACTGCTCGTCCGGGTAGGTGAGCAGGCCGCCGAGGCCGGCCAGCAGATCGCGGACGGGCGCGCTCACAGGCCCCTCCGCGGCGGGCTGGTGAACCCGAAGCCGACGCTCTGCTTGTGCGAGAGCGGATCCACGAGCATCTCGATCGCCTCCTCGCGGTGCATCGGCGGGATGACGAACCGCTCGTCGAAGGGGCAGATCGAGGTGAGGTGGTAGATGGCGTCGGCCTCCTCGGGCGTGCAGTCGGCCTCGCGCAGCATCCGCTCGGCCATCTCCATCGTGACGTCACCCACCGTGAGCGCGCGGCGGTACCAGCGCACGGCCTTCTGCTTCCGCAGCGCGTAGCGCACCTTGCCCTCGTGACCGGCCCCGAAGAGGTTGGCCAGGAACTTCATGGGCACGCGGGCCTGGTCGATGTCGTGGAACAGGTCCTCGGAGGTGTGCTCGAGCACGTCGCCCTGC
The DNA here is from genome assembly GCA_039812685.1 of Vicinamibacteraceae bacterium. Classification (GTDB taxonomy): domain Bacteria; phylum Acidobacteriota; class Vicinamibacteria; order Vicinamibacterales; family JAFNAJ01; genus JBDIBB01. The sequence continues at coordinate 31,162 of JBDIBB010000020.1, read as the reverse complement.
TTCTGCGCCATGACGGGCGACATCGGCGGCACGTAGAAGAGCATCGGCAGGGTGCGGTACTCGACGTGCGGGGGCAGCGCCATCTTCCACACCTTGACGAACTTGTAGACCGGCGACCGCTGCGCGGCGTCGACGACCGACGCGTGCACGCCGTTGCGCAGCGCGGCCTCCACCACGGCCGGATCGTGCGGGTCGAGGATGAGCGACCGGTGGGCGTCCACCAGCTCCTCCTCCCGGCTGGCGGCGACCTCGGCGATGCGCGAGGCGTCGTAGAGCAGCACCCCCAGGTAGCGGATGCGTCCGACGCACGAGTGGAAGCAGGCCGGCGCCTGCCCCGTCTCGAGGCGCGGGTAGCACAGGATGCACTTCTCCGACTTGCCGGTCGACCAGTTGTAGAAGACCTTCTTGTAGGGGCAGGCGGGCACGCAGGCGCGCCAGCCGCGACACCGGTTCTGGTCGAGCAGGACGATGCCGTCCTCACCGCGCTTGTAGAGGGCGCCCGATGGGCACGCCGCCACGCACGCCGGGTTCAGGCAGTGGTTGCAGATGCGCGGGAAGTAGAAGAACACCAGCTGCTCGACGGCCATCAGCTGCCGGCGCTGGTCCTCGGAGAGCCCCTCGAGGTTCGGGTCGTTCTCGGCGTAGACCGGCGATCCGCTCAGGTCGTCGTCCCAGTTCGGGCCCGCCTCGATGTCCATCAGCTTGCCGGTGATCATCGAGATCGGGCGTGCCGTCGGCTGATCGGGCCCCTCGGGGGCGTTGAACAGGTGCTGGTAGTCGTAGGTCCAGGGCTCGTAATAGTCGTCGAGCGTCGGCAGGCTGGGATGGTGGAAGATGTTGGCGACGATCCGCGTCTTGCTCGTCGATCGCAGCCGCAGCTTCCCGTCGGCGGTGACCTCCCAGCCGCCCTGGTACTTCGACTGGTCCTCCCACTTCGTCGGATAGCCGGTGCCCGGCTTGGTCTCGACGTTGTTCCACCACATGTACTCGGCGCCCTTGCGGTCGGTCCAGATGTTCTTGCACGCGAGGCTGCAGGTGTGGCACCCGATGCACTTGTCGAGGTGGAACACCATCGCGATCTGTGAACGTACGTCCATGGGTGTCGTCTCTATCTCTTACCAGCGCAGCTCGGGCAGCCTGCGAACCAGGACGTGCGTGTCGCGGTTGCAGCCGACCGGCCCCCAGTAGTTGAAGCCGTAGGTGAACTGCCCGTAGCCGCCGCAGAGCAGGTTGGGCTTCAGGCGCGTGCGAGTGAGGCTGTTGTGTCCGCCGGCGCGCTTGTGGCCGCGCAGCGGCGACTTGGGCACCGAGAACGTGCGCTCGGGCGAGTGGTACTGGATGCAGACGCCGCGCGGGATGCGCGCGCTCACGACGGCGCGCGTCACCACCACCCCGTGGTCGTTGTGCACTTCCACCCAGTCGTTGTCGGCGATGCCGATCTCCTCGGCATCCTTGTCGTTCATCCAGAACGGCTCGATCCCGCGCGACAACGTCGTCATGCGCTGGTTGTCGCCGTAGGTGGAGTGGATGTGCCACTTGCCGTGCGGGGTGAGGTAGTTGAGCATCTTGGTCGGCCCCACCTCCTTCGACACCCGCAGGTCGGAGTACTCCGACGGCTTGGGCTTGGGCTTGAAGGTGGGCAGGTGCTCGCCGTTGTGCAGGTACATCAGGTGGTCGAGGTAGAAGTGCTGGCGGCCCGAGAGCGTGCGCCACGGGACGAGCGCCTCGACGTTGTAGGTGAACGGCGAGTAGGCGCGGCCGTTGGTGAGCAGGCCCGACCACATCGGGCTGTTGACGAAGCGCGCCGGCCGCGTCTGCAGCCCCTTGTAGTCGACGCGGATGTCACGCGAGCCCTCGGAGAGGTGCGAGAGCCGCCGGCCGACGCGCTTCTCCATGTTCTGGTAGGAGCGGTGGGCCAGCGCGCCGTTGGTCGTCGTCGCGAACCGCAGGATCACGTTGCACACGTGCTCGTCGTCGGCCAGCGACAGCCAGCGCTTGCCGTCGTGCACCACGGTCGGCATCGAGGTGAGCGCCGCGTCGTGCTCGTCGTCGATGGCGTAGTGGGTGCCGTGGGCGCCCAGACCGTTGGCGCGCGCGAGCGGGCCGAAGCTGACGTACTGGTCGTGGATCTTCCGGTAGTCGCGCGTGACCACCCGCAGCGCGGGCATGGTCTTGCCGGGAATGGCCTCGACCTCGCCCGCGCGCCAGTCGCTCAGGTCGACCTGCGCGATCTCGGCCGGCGAGTCGTGGCCGAGCGGCGTCGCCACGAGGTCCTTCACCGGCTCGACGAACCGGCGGGCCGCCAGTTCCGACACCTTCCGCGCCACCGCCCTGAAGATCTGCCAGTCGGACTTCGACTCCCAGCACGGCGGCACGGCCGCCGACAGCGGATGGATGAAGCTGTGGAGGTCGGTGGAGTTCAGGTCGGCCTTCTCGTACCACGACGCCGCCGGCAGGACGATGTCGGAGTAGAGCGCCGAGGTGTCCATCCGGAAGTTCAGATCGACGACCAGGTCCATCTTCCCGGTGGGCACCTTGTCGTGCCAGGTGACGTCGCGCACCTGCTCCTTCGCCAGTTCCTCGGCGATGCGGTTGGAGTGCGTGCCGAGGTAGTGCTCGAGGAAGTACTCGTGGCCCTTGGCGCTGGCCAGCAGCGCGTTGCCGCGCCAGATGAACCAGACGCGCGGCCAGTTCACCTCCGCGTCGGGATCGTCGATGGCGAACCGCATGGCGCCCGACTTCAGCTGATCGACCGCGTGCGCGACGATCTCGGCGTCGGAGGTGGCGCCGGCGGCCTGTGCCTCACGCACCACCTGCAGCGGGCTGCGGTCGAACTGCGGGTAGAAGGGCATCCACCCCGCGCGCACCGCGCGCGCCTGCAGGTCGATCGTGTGTCCGCGGGCCGTGGTGTCCTCGGGCTGCCGGATGGGAACGCTGTGGTAGTCGGTGAAGTCGCGCTCGTAGCGCCACTGGTCGGTGTTGACGTAGTGCCAGCTCGGCGCGTTCTGCAGCCGCGAGGCGCCGAACCAGTCCTTGGCGAACGCGATCGACGACCACGACTCGCCCGGCGCGAGCTTCTCCTGCCCGACGTAGTGCGCGAGGCCGCCGCCGTTGACGCCGACGCAGCCGCAGAACATCAGCGCGCTGATCGCGGCGCGGTACATCAGGTTGCCGTGGTACCAGTGGTTGATGCCCGCGCCGATGATCACCGTGCACTTGCCGCCGGTGAGCTCGGCCGTGCGCGCCCACTCGCGCGCGAAGCGCACGAGGGTCTCGCGCCCCATTCCGGTGTACTTCTCGGACCACGCCGGCGTGTAGGGCGCCGTCTCGTCGTCGTAGCTCTCGGGATACGCGCCGGGCAGACCGCGCGCGACGCCGAACTGCGCCATCAGCAGGTCGTAGACCGTCGCCACGAGCACGTCGCCGCCGTCGGCCGTGCGCAGGCGCCGGACCGGCACGCCGCGCGCGACCGGCGCCGCCTCGCCGAAGTCGTCGAACTCCACCTGCACCACCTCGTCCGCGCCGCCCAGCAGCGTGAGCGCGGGGTCGATGGGCGAGCCGTCGAGCCCGTCCTCCAACTGGAGGTTCCACTTGCCGAGTTCCTGGCCCCAGCGGAAGCCGACGGTGCCCAGCGGCATCTTCGGCTGGCCGGTGGCGAGGTCCCACATCAGGAACTTCCAGTCGGGGTTCTCGACGCCGCTGTAGGGCGCGAGCCGGCCGGCGCGCAGCAACTGACCCGGCCGGTACAGGCCCCGATCGACCTCCTGGACCTCCACCAGCAGGGGTGCGTCGGTGTAGCGCTTGGAGTAATCGAGGAAGTACGGCACCTGGCGCTGGTGGTGCGCCTCGGTGAGCAGCACGTGGTTGACGGCCATCCACCACGCACCGTCCTGGCCCGCGTTGACCGCCACCCACTCGTCGGCGTACTTCGCCACCTGGCTGAAGTCGGGCGAGAAGACCCAGAGCTTCGTCCCGTTGTGGCGCGACTCGGCGGCGAAGTGGCAGTCGGGCGTGCGGGTCATGTTCAGGTTCGACCCCATCACGGCCAGCAGCTTCGCGTTGTACCAGTCGGCCGACTCGTGCACGTCGGTCTGCTCGCCCCACACCTCGGGCGAGGCCGGCGGCAGGTCGCAGTACCAGTCGTAGAAGGACAGCGAGAGGCCGCCGATCAGCTGAAGGTAACGCGAGCCGGCCGCGTAGCTGATCATCGACATCGCCGGAATCGGCGAGAAGCCGGCGATGCGATCGGGCCCCCACTTCTCGATGGTGTAGAGGTTGGCGGCGGCAATCATCTCGAGCGCCGTGTCCCAGTCGAGCCGGCGGAACCCGCCCTTGCCGCGCGCCCGCTGCCAGCGCGCGCGCTTCTCGGGATCCTCGACGATCTGGCGCCACGCCTCGACCGGATCCTCGGTGGTGGCCCGCGCCTCCCGCCACAGATCCAGCAGCGCCCCCCGCCCATACGGATACTTCACGCGCAGCGGGCTGTACAGATACCAGGAATAGGAGATGCCACGCTGGCAGCCGCGCGGCTCGTAGGGGGGCAGGCCCGACTCGAGCAGCGGGTAGTCGAGCGCCTGCATCTCCCACGTGACGATGCCGTCCTTCACGTAGATCTGCCAGGAGCAGCCGCCGGTGCAGTTCACGCCGTGCGTGCTGCGCACCAGCTTGTCGTGCTGCCAGCGGTTCCGGTAGAACTGCTCCCAGCTTCGCAGCTCAGGCTTGGTCTCGTCCTTGATCCAGGCCAGCACCTTGCGCGCGTCCATCGTCAGTGTCTCCGCGTGGCGGCGTCGACCATGCGACGCCGCACGCTGCGAAAGCGGCCCAGCCACGCGAGGTCGAAGACGACGACGCCCGCGGCCGCACCGCCGAGTCCGAGCAGGAAGAACGTGAGCGGCGCCACCGGATCGGCCTCGGCGCGGCGTTTGGCGGCGTCCTCGAGGAAGGCGAGCAACGACTCGATTTCCGCGGTGGTCAGGGGCCCGTCGCGAAAGAGCATCCGCATCGTCGGGGTCGCCGGCGCGCCCAGCCACGCCCCCGTCCCCGTGCGGCCGTTCAGGCGCTCGTAGGCCAGCGTGAGATCCGGTCCCAGCTTGCCACCACCCATCGCCCCCACCCCACCAACGCTGTGGCAGGAGAGACACGGCGGCCCGCCACCCGACAGACGCTGCTCGCCGGTGAAGATGGCCAGGCCGTGCGCGACGTCCTCGGGCCCGAACGGCCGGTCGCTGATCGCCGTGCCGGCGAACTGGGAGCGCTCCTTCGCCGACTCCGCGTCGATCATCGTGAGCAGGCTGTCGGCCAGCGCCGGCGAGATGCCGGGAGGGACGGGCATCAGCACACCGCCCGCCTCGGTGAAGAGCTGCCGCGCGTAGGGATCGCCGGCATCGATGACCGCCTTCGGGTTCTGGATGAAGGTGACCAGCCACGCGCGGTCCTGGCGCGTGGTGATGCCCTTCAGATCGGGCCCCGTGAGGCGGCCGCCACCGATCGTGTGGCAGCTCGTGCAGTTCTGACGGAAGTAGTCGGCGGGATCCTGCGCGGCGGCCGTCGAGGCGAACGCCAGCAGCAGACCAACCGGAATCCAGCGGGTCGACACACGAATCACAGGCGTGACTCCCTTGTCGGGCGAAGTTCCACGCTCACGGGCTTCGCTGGCGTGGAGATCAGCGTGGCCACCGTCGTGCGCTCGATGAACGTGCGGAACGCGTGCTTCACCTCACGCCACGACGCGTGGGCCGCGCACCCCGTCGCATCACTGCAGGGGTGCAGGCCGTCGAGCAGGCACTCGTCGAGGCTGCACGTGCGGTCGAACAACTCGATGATTTCGATGAGGTAAATCTGCTCGGGCCGACGCAGCAGCCGGTAGCCGCCCCCGACGCCCCGCACTGCGTGAATCAGGCCCGCCCCGGCGAGCACCTGGAGCATCTTCGCAAGGTAGTTCTTCGGGATGTCGGCGGCCACAGCCAGTTCGCGACCAGCCACGGACTCCCCCGGCGGCAGACTGCCCAGCTGAACCAGGGCACGAAGCGCGTATTTCGTCGTCGCCGAGATCATTGTGGACTTGTGGATGCATAGGTTATCTATTTCCAGCGCCGCGTCAACCCCAAAAGCGCCGCCAGCGCGAACCTGTCTCGTCCGTGGTCAATCGATGTGGCCGCGCGCCAGGGGCGGCGCCGCGGCAGGCCGCGCCGGCGGGCGGCGCGCTCGCGCGCGCCGTCCGCCGATTCCGCCCGGGATCAGTTGCCGGCGGCCTCGAGGGCCCGGGCCTTGGGAAACAGGATGTTGTTCTCGAGGTGCACGTGGCGGTGCAGGTCCGCCTCGAACGCACGCAGTTCCTCGAGGCAGACGCGGTACGTGCCGCACGCATCCTCGGGAGGCTGGTAGCCGTTGGTCAGTTCGCTGATGCGTGCCATGCCGTTGCCCGCCGAGTCGTGCTCGTGTTCCATCATCCGGATGGGGTTCTCCACCGAACCGAACGGCGCGGGCGGAATCCGGCGGCCGGCCGCCGCCGCGTTGGCCATCTCCACGATGAAGGGGAACAGGATGCGCTCCTCCTTGAACATGTGGGAGTCCATCTCCTCGGCCACCGCGGCGAAGATCGACGCCACACGCTTCAGTTCGGGATGGCGATCGCCGTGCACCGCCTCGATCTTCCGCGTGTGCTCGAGCAGCGGCGGGATGGCCGCTTTCACGTAGCCATGGTGGTTGGCGACGATGTAGGAGACCAGGGCCGGCGGATCCCAGGTGGAGAACCGCGGCGCCTCGGGGCCCCCGGCGGTCTTGACGGCGGCCAGCGCGCCCGCCACCTCATCGACGGTCAGCCCGCGTTCGCGACAGGCCTCACCGAGGCTGCGCTGCGCCCCGCAGCAGAAATCGATTCCGTACTTCTCGAACACGCTCGCGGCCCGGAAATCGTCTGCCACGATCTCGCGGACCGTCGTCTCGGGTGTGGGCACCACGAAAACCTCCTTGAACCGACGATGCGCGATACGGTATCGGACCGGGAGCGCGCCTCATATGACGACGCTCATACCGGATGGACCTGCAACCGGATTCCCGGCGCGGGCGCGGCGCGCGTCAGCGAAGGATGGCGTCGACGATGCGGGCGTATTCGCCGCTGAAGTGATGCCCGCGGCCCACGAACGCCGTGCGCAGGCGGGCGGCCGTCGCGTGATGGCACACCGACGCGGGCTCGTCCTCGGCATCGATGCAGGTGACGGGCACGTCGAGCCGGGCAATCTCGGGCGCCGTCGGATTCGGCGCGGCAGGCTGCCCGCCGAACCAGTTGGCGAAGTGGAACTCGAAGGCGGCGTTCTCCGACGGACCGAGCAGCGCCACCTGCCGCACCTTCGCCCGCTGCGCCGGCGACAGCCGGTTCACGAGGAACGGCGCGACGTCGGCGCCGAACGAGTAGCCGACGACCAGCACCTGGTCGATCTGCCAGGCACGCGTGTAGTGCTCGATGATGCGTCCGAGATCGGCGGCGGCCTCGCCCGGCGTCCTCGCCTTCCAGTAGTACCCGAGGCTGCTCCACCCCACCACGGGCAGCCCGGCCGCCGCGAACCCCGCCGCGAGGCTCTTGTCGATGTCGGCCCAGCCGCCGTCGCCCGACAGCACGATCGCCATCGTCCTGGCGCCCGGGTGCTCGCGCGGCTGAATCTCCACCAGCGACAGGTCCGCGACCTCCGGCGCGGCGGCGCGGGGCGCGGCCGCCGGGCGGGCGTCGACAATCGCGTGATACGCCTCGAGAAACTGCGGCGCCCATCGCGACGGCACTCCGAAGCCGTGACCGACCTTCGGGAGCGGGAAGATCCGCGTCGCCCCCGTCTGCGCGACGAACCGTCGTGTGGCCCCGGCGTCGCAGACCTGATCGATCTCGCCCTGCAGGACCATCCAGGGCACCGTCGAGGCCGCGTACGGCGACAGGTCGTAGCCCACGGCCTTCGCCCGCTTCGTCGCGGTGAGGCCGCGCATGTGGCAGAGCGGTCGCTGGATCTCGAGGTCGGGACAGAATCCCAGGCTGACGGCGCCGGCGAAGGTCTCGGGCGGCGCGGCGGCGAGCGCGGCGTAGACCAGCGTCGCGCCAGACGAGTAGCCGACCAGGATCGGCGGGATGTAGGCCGGCAGGCCGAGGCGCCCCTGGATCGCGCGCGAGAGATCCTCGAGTGTCCCGGCGGGATAGGCGCAGCCATCGGAGGCGTTCAGGCTCTTCATGAAGGCGCGGATGTCGATGCCGATCACGACGGCGCCGGCATCACGCAGGCGCTGCGCCATGTCGATCACGCCGAGGTTCCAGCCGCCGTCGCCCGAGACGAACAGCACGACCTGCCGCGGCGACGCCGCTGGCCGGTAGACGGTCACGCTGCCGAAGACGGGCACCCGCAACGTCTCGGTCGAGGGCTGCGCGACGGCACCCGTTGCAGGGATCGAGCCCGCGACCAGGACGGTGGCGGCAATCAGCACGCGGATTCTGCCCATGGGAGCCCCGTGGCGTGGTCCTCGCCGGCGCGAGCCCCGGTCGGCATCGGCGTGGCACATGAGCGACCACTCTAGCAGCCCGTGGCGGCCGCGATCGAGGGCCCCGGCGCCGGTCAGCTCAGTGCCCGGCCCCTGGTTTCAGGGATGAACACCCAGAAGGCGGCGGCGAACAGGAAGGCGCTGGCGGTCACGGCAAACGCGGCGCCGAAGCCGTGCGTGTCGGCGAGCGAGCCGACCACGAACGGCGCCGCCGCGCTGGCGATCCGGCCGACGTTGTAGGTGAGGCCCTGGGCCGTGGCGCGGATGCGCGTGTCGTAGATCTCGGCGGTGACGGCGCCGAAGCCCGTGAAGTAGCCGGTGCCGAAGAACGCGACGAAGGGGCCCAGCACCAGCAGCACCACCGGCTGGCGCGTCGACGCGTAGGCGAACATCAGCACGGCGGCGGCGATCAGGTAGCCGACGTAGGCGCGCCTGCGGCCGACGGCGTCGCTCACGAAGCCGAAGGTGACGTAGCCGAACCACATCCCCACCTGCATCACCACCACCAGCGTCGACATGACGACCGTGGCGAGACCGACCCCGCCCTTCCCTGCCGGGAGCGAGAGGAAGGCCGGAATCCACAGGTTGAAGCCCCACCACGCGAACATGGTGCAGGCGTTCATCAGGGTGACGGCGAGCGTCAGCCTCCAGAGCCCGCGGCTGAAGACCGCGGCCAGCCCCGCCAGCAGCGGCGTGCCCTCCTCGGCCCGGTGGTGCCGCCAGATCTCCGGCTCCTTCACGTGCCGCCGCACCCACAGCGTGAAGAGCGCGGGCAGGACGCCGACGAAGAACACCGCGCGCCAGCCGAAGGCCGGCAGCACGAGCGCATTGGTCACGGCCGCGGCGCCGTAGCCCACGGCCCACGAGCTCTGCATGAAGCCCAGCGCCTTGCCGCGGTGCCGGTCCGGCCAGGTCTCGGAGACCAGCGCCGCGCCGCTGGCCCACTCACCGCCCATGCCGAGCCCGAGCAGCACGCGGAAGATCGCGAGTTGCGTCACGTTCTGGGCGAGGCCGCAGGCGAAGGTGAACACCGAGTAGATCAGCACGCTCGCGATCAGGGCGCGGGTCCGGCCCAGGCGATCGGCCACCACGCCGAAGACGATGCCGCCCACGGCCGAGGCGACCAGCGTGAGCGAGCCGAGCTGGCCGGCGGTCGCCTTGTCCATGCCGAGGTCGCCCATCAGCGAGGCGAGCACCAGGGCGTAGATCATCACGTCGAAGGCGTCGAGCATCCAGCCGAGCGAGGCCGCGATGAGCGCGCGGCGGGCCTCGGGCGTGGCTTCATGCCAGAACGCGAGGAAGCCGGTGGCCGTTCGGCCGGTGTCGGGCGGCATGGGGGACGGGCGCTCGTGGCTCATGGGATCCCGGGCGGCGCTAGGCGGCGCCGTAGCCGCCGCCGCCCGGCGTCTCGATGCGCAGGCGATCGCCGGGGGCGAGCCGCAACCAGACCTTCGCCCCGAGCGCCTCTTCCGATCCATCGCGTCGCACGAGGAGGTTGCGCCCGGCCCCTCCGGGACCGCCGCCCTGCGCGCCCCACGGGCGTTCGCGCCGGCGTTCGGAGAGCACCGTCACGTCGGTGTCGCACAGCGCCTCGTATTCGCGCACCAGGCCCTCGCCGCCCGGGAAGCGGCCGGCGCCGGCGCTGTCGCGCCGCAGGCCGTACTCGCGGATGCGCACCGGCAGGTAGTGCTCGATGGCCTCCACCGGCGTGTTGCGCGTGTTGCTCATGTGGCAGTGCACACCGCTGATGCCGGCCAGGCCGTTGCGCCCGCCCATGCCGCCGCCCAGCGTCTCGTAGTAGGCGAAGCGCCGGCCGCTGCGGGTGTCGATGCCGCCCAGCGTCACGTTGTTCATCGTCCCCTGGCTGGCGGCCGGAATCACCGCGGGCAGCGCCTGCGCGAGCGCGCCGAGCACCACGTCGGTGATGCGCTGGGAGGTTTCGACGTTGCCGCCGGCAACCGCCGCCGGACGCGACGCGTTGACGATGGAGCCCTCGGGCGCCAGCACGCGCAAGGGGCGCGAGATGCCCGAGTTGTAGAGCACGTCGTCGCGCACGAGGCAGCGGAAGGCGTAGAGGCTGGCCGAGAACGTGATCGCGAAGTTGGCGTTCACGCCGCCGTCGGTCTGGGGATCGCTGCCGGCGAAATCGATCGTGGCCGCGTCGCCCGCGATGCGGACGCAGGCGCGGATGGTGATGCGGCGATCGGAGAAGCCGTCGCCGTCGAGCACGTCCTCGAAGCGGTACTCGCCGTTGGGCACGCCGGCGATCGTCGTGCGCAGGACGCGCTCGGTGTAGTCCTGCGCGGCGGCGGCATAGCCTTCCACCTTGTGGCGGCCGTACTTGGCGACGGCCTGGACGAGGCGGCGCTCGGCGACCCGGTTGCTCGCGATCTGGGCCGTGATGTCGCCCTCTCGCTCGTCGGGCGTGCGCACGTTGGCGAGGATCATCGCCAGCACGTCGGGCACCACCTCGCCGCGGCGGACCAGCGTCACCGGCGGGATGATGAGGCCCTCCTGATAGACCTCCCGTGCCAGCGGCATCGAGCCGGGGCTCATGCCGCCCACGTCGGAGTGGTGGGCGCGGTTGGCCACGTAGAAGGCCGGCGCCCCGTTCTTCGAGAGGAACACCGGCGCCACCAGCGTGATGTCGGGCAGGTGCGTGCCGCCGCGGAACGGGTCGTTGAGCACGATCATGTCGCCGGGGCGCATGGCCGCGTGGTCGATGGCGGCGCGCACCGAGAGCGGCATGGCGCCCAGGTGCACCGGCATGTGGTCGCCCTGCGCGATGGTCTCGCCGCGCGCGTCGTAGATCCCGCAGGAGTAGTCGAGCCGCTCCTTGATGTTGGGCGAGAAGCCGGTGCGGCAGAGCGTCACGCCCATCTCCTCGGCGATGGAGACGAACAGGTTCTTGAAGATCTCGAACTCGATGGGATCGATTCGCATGACGGTCACGCCCCCGCCCCGACCGCGACGCGCCTGGGGGCCCGCCTGGCGCGGGGCGAGACGGCCCGCGTCGCCACGACGTTGCCGAGCGCGTCGATGTGGAACCCGTAATGAGGCGGCACGACGGCGGTGGCCTGCGCTCCGGCGAGCAGGGCCGGACCCCGGCCCGCGGCGCCGGCCTGGAGGTCCTCGACGTGGTACACGGGCGTGTCGTGCCGCCGGCCTCCGAACCACGTGTGCCGCACGCGCAGCGGCGCGGGCAGGCCGTCGGCCAGGCGCGGAGCCCTCGGCAGCGCGGGCTTGGCGGTGAGGCCCACGGCCTTCACGCGGAGGTTGACGACCTCGGCGGCGCGCCCCGGATTCGCGTAGCCGTAGAGCTGCAGGTGGCGCCGGTCGAACTCCCCCCGGAAGCCCTCACGGCCGGAGACGGTGATCTCGAAGGACTGCCCGACGTAGCGGAGGTCGAGGGCGCGCTCGATGCGGGCACGTTCCCCCTCGAACCCCTCGGCGGCCAGGTCGCCGGCGGCCTTCGCCTCGAGCGCGGCGAAGCGCTGCTCGAGCCAGGCGTCGTCGATCTCCGCGGCCGGCCGCAGCACGCTCTGCGAGTAGTCCTTGGTGACGTCGGTCAGCAGCATGCCGAGCGCCGAGAGCACGCCGGCGTGGCGCGGCACGATCACGGTGGCGATGTCGAGCGTGTCGGCGATTTCGCAGGCGTGCATGCCGCCGGCCCCGCCGAAGGCCACCAGCGCGAAATCGCGCGTGTCGAAACCGCGCTGCACCGACACGACGCGGATCGCGCGCTCCATGTTGGCGTTGGCCACCCGCACCACGCCGTGGGCGAGCGTCATCGGGTCCATGTCGAGGCGCGCGGCGAGTTCGGCTGCCACCCCCCGCGCGCGATCGAAGTCCAGGCGCATGCGGCCGCCGAGGAAGTAGTCGGGATCGAGCCGGCCGAGCAGCAGGTTCGCGTCGGTCACCGTCAACTCGAGGCCCTTGCCGTAGCAGGCCGGCCCCGGCTCGGCGCCGGCCGACCGCGGCCCCACGCGCAGCGCCCCGCCCGAGTCGAGCCACGCCACCGACCCGCCGCCGGCGCCGACGGTGTGGATGTCGATGATCGGCAGCCGCACCGGGAAGTCGCCCACCGTCGACTCGGTGGTGACGCCGATGGCGCCGTCGATGAGCGTCACGTCGGTGGACGTGCCGCCCATGTCGAACCCGATGGCGCGCGGAAACCCCGCGGCCGTCGCGACGGCGTGCGCGCCGACGGCGCCGGCCGCCGGGCCCGACAGGATCGTCTGCACCGCCGCCGTCCGCGCCCGCGCCGCCGAGATCGATCCGCCGTTGGACTGCATGATGCTCAGCCGGGTGCCGTTCAGGCTGCGGACCAGCAGGCCGAGATAGCGATCCATGATCGGCGTCACGTAGGCGTTGACCACCGTGGTGCTCCACCGCTCGAACTCCCGGTATTCGGGCAGCACCGTCGAGGAGGCGGAGACGGCGAAGCCGGCGGCGCGGAGGAACTCCGCGACGCGCCGCTCGTGCGAATCGTTCACGTAGGAGTGCAGGAAGCAGACCGCGACCGATTCGGCGCCCGCCTCGCGCAGCCGCGCGACGAGCGCCGGCAGGTCGTCCTCGCGCAGCGGTTCGAGGATCTCGCCGGAGGCCGCAACGCGCTCGGCCGCCGTGAAGGTGCAGGCGGGATCGACCAGCGGCCTCCGATCCTCGACGAAGAAGTTGTAGAGCTCGCGACGCGTCTGCCGGCCGATGCGCAGCACGTCGCCGAATCCCTCGGTGGCGACCAGCGCCACGCGCGCCCCGCGCCGCTCGAGCACGGCGTTGGTGGCCACCGTGGACCCGTGCACCACGTCGAGGCCGGGCGGCCACGCGGCGCCGGCCGCGAGGCCCCGCATCTCGAGCAGCTCGCGGACGCCCTGCAGGATCGCCCGCGACGGATCGTCGGGCGTCGATCGGACCTTGTGAACGTGGAGCCCCGCCTCGTCCAGCAGGACGAGGTCGGTGAAGGTGCCGCCGGTATCTACGCCGATTCGTTGCATGACCTGCCGTCCTGCGATCCGCGGGGGCGGGTGGGAGACGGTCACCGGGACGCGCCCGCCACGGGCGCCGTCTCACCCTGGGACTCGCCCCTGGGCTCGGGCGGCCGCGCTCGGTGGAGGCTGAGCGTCACCCCGCCCCCGAACGGTTCGCGGCGTCGCTCCACTTCGTACGGCATCCCGGCCAGGAAGTCGAGCACCGCCGTGTCGAACTGCACGCCCGCCCGCGCGACGAGCTTCATCCAGTCACCATACGCCGTCTCGTCGGGGGCCTCGGTGCCCCCGCTGAAGACGGTCACCTGCGGATGGCGCGAGGCGAAGTCCTGGCTCGACGCGCTGGCGCGTGCGCCCTTGACGGGCGTGTAGATCAGCACGCCATCCACCAGATCGAACTTGAAGTTCTCGCCGTCCTGGTCGACGCCGTATCGCTGGTAGCGCGCGTAGGCGCGCTGGTTGAGCGCGCGCACCTCGGGCGCCGCGTTGATGTAGCTGGCGATCTTCGCGCGCAGCTCGAAGGCCATCGCCTTGTGCCTGGGGTACTTCGGATCGTCGAGGTAGCCGAACCCGGGGATGAACCATCCGCGCATGCCCCACCAGTCGCGTGACTCGGTGGCGCGGCTGCGCACCCAGCCGGCGTACTCGGAGAAGAGCTGCACCCACTCGTGCGACGGGTAGCCGTGGGGGTTGAGGAACGCATCGGGCAGCCACGTGCGCCACAGCTTCGTACGGATGCCCGACTCGGGATAGATCGGATCGGCGTCCCACATCCCGCTGGCCACGTCCACGCCGAGCGATCCCAGGTAGCCGGCGTGCAGCATGTGGTCGGGCGTGATCTTGTAGAGGTCGTAGGCCAGCTGGGCGCCGTCGGGGTTGGTGATCGGGTGGATCACCACGTTCACCCGATCGAGCTTCCGGCGCCAGGCCGCGTCGGTGAGCAGCATCTCGGCCACCTTCAGCACGTGGCTCGTGGACGACACTTCATTGGCGTGCTGGCGCGCCGAGTAGATTACCGTCGGCTTGTGCACCGAGGCCTTCATCTGCGACCAGTGCGAGGCCGCGATCGGCGGCATCAGGTCCATGGCCCAGGCGTCCTTGCCGAGATAGGTGCGGCCCACCTTGTAGGCCCGCGCCTCGGGGAACGTCGACATCTTCGCCAGCAGTTCGTAGGCCTCTCCGGGCGGAATCGGCGTGTCCCATTGCACGAGGGGCCCCGCGCCACGGGTCCAGCCGGCGGGCAGCAGCGTGCTCACGTCTGGCAGCGGCGCGGCCACGCCGTTCGCCTCGAGCGCCACCACGGTGTCGGCGCCGGGCCTGGCGTCGAACTCGACGCCCACGAGGAGCCGGATCGCGCCAAGGTCCGGATAGGCCAGCGCATCGCGGTAGAGCCCGGCCGCGCGCAGGCGGCCCAGGTGGCCCACGACCGCCTTCACCTGCGCGATCGACATGATCGTCTCGTCCACGCGCTCGGCGCGGGTGCGTCTGACGAACGCGTCGCGTTCGTCGGCCTCGGTGTCCACCTTCACGCGCAGGTCGAGGCGGGCCACGCCGTCCAGCCCCTGCCGCACCAGCGCGGCGCGCGCCGAGGGCCGTTCCACGGTCACCGGAGGCAGCGGCAGCGCGCGCCGGCCGGTCGCCCCGTTCCTCTCGCGATACTCCACCGTCACCGACGGCTCGCCAGCGCCGAATCCGGTGAACCTGATCACCGCACGCCCGGGCTTGCCGTCGTTCTTCGGCCGCATGATCGGGACGACGTGCCCCGGATAGTTCAGGGCCTCGCCCCGCGCGTTGCGTCCGAGCACGTCGAAGAAGTGCAGCACGCCGAAGTAGATGTCCTCGTGCATCGCCTCCATCGGCGCGATGTGCTCGTTGTCGACGCCGAGCCGGTAATCGGGCTCGCTCAGCGTGAGATCCACCTCCAGCTGGCCGAAGTGCGGCGCACGGCTGGCCCGCGGCTTCCCCTCGCCGTTGGCCATCACGTAGTCGTAGATGGCCGGCAGCGTCCTCGACTGGAAGTGATCCCAGAAGCGCTCCATGTCGGTGACGATGCGCTGGTCGAGGAGGCGGCGGCCGGACTGCTCCGCGGTGATCCAGCCGGTGGTGACACGCACCTTCTCGTAGTCGGGGAAGCGATCGAAGTAGGGCCGCACCACGAACTTCGGCTCGAAGGTGCGGCGCAGGAGCTCCTGCCCGCCGGCGCCGGTGGCCACCACCTCGTAGGCGGGCGAACCAATGGGCCGCTTCTCGATGGCGAACCGATCGAGGCCGAGCCCGAGATCGCGGGCCAGGACCTCGTCGAAGGGGAACGCCTCGAGCAGCCAGCGCGTCGGCGCGTACATGGCCTGCTGCTTCCACTCCGGCGGCGGTCCCACCTCGGCATAGCGCAGCGTGACGCGCTCGACCGGCTGGCCCTTCAGCGCCGGCCCGATCACCTCCTGGAGCCAGCTCAGGCCCTGTTTGTAGGCCGACAGGACGAGGACGGTCGTGCCCTCGGCGCGCGCGCCAGCCCCGAGCAGCGCGTCATGCGCATCCTGCTCGATGCGCCGGCGGATCTCCGGCGACTCGCTCAGCCGCGCCTCGATCGCCACCGGCTGCCCCTTCTTCACGGCCGGCAGCACGCGCGTGCGGAACAGTTGCCAGAACTCGTCCACCTCCGACGGAATGTCGATGGTCTCGCTCACCGGGCGTCCGCCGATGATGACGGGCGCGGCCTCGAGCACCGACCGCGACTCGATCGACACCTGCAGGTCGCTGGTGCGCAGCGCCCGGGCGGCCACCTCGCGCACCACCTGATCGAGCCCGCGGGCGGGCGCCTCGACCGACACGCGCACCTGCGCCGACGCGAGGTCGCGGCCTGTCAGCTCCCCGCCAATGCGCTCCAGTTTGTAGAGCGCGGCGGCCGCCTGCCCGGCCGGCGTCCGTATCGCCAGGAACCGCCGCACATCGTCCTCGACATCGTCGAGCGTGGGACGATCCTTGCCGCGCTGCCAGAGATGGGGGAAGCGAACGGCCGCCTGGTCCAGCGCACGCGAGAGGCCCGCGGCATCGCCGCCGAGCGCCAGCAGCGCGCTCTTCCCGCCGAAGGCCTTCGGCACCACCTCGAGCAGGCCTTCGCCGGCGGCGAGCGCCGGCAGGACCACTTTCTTCGCGTCCACCAGCTTCCCGATCAGCGGATGCGACGCCCCGATCAGGATCAGGGAGGGTTCGGATTCCGGCTTCGAGATCTCGGCCGCCGGCTTCACGAGCGGCAGCGACACGCCGGTGGACTCGAGCCCGAGCCGTGCGGCCAGATCGATGGTCGCCGCCGTGCCGTCGCCATGCGGGCTCAGCAGCACGTCCACGCGATCGGGAATCAGGTTGCCATCGGAGTCGCCGAGGCCGCCGTCGATCGAGTAGAGCGTCGAGAGGTCGAACTGATCCTTGGCGCCGGCGCCGGGCCGGCGGGCGGGCGGATCAGCGGGCGTCTCGGGCGCGGCGGCGCGCGGGATCTCGACGACCGTGGAGAGGCTGCCCGCCTCGACGCGGAGCGCGAGCCTGCCGACGCCCGGGTAAGAGAGCGCCGGCGGCGCGGTGGGGGCTGGTGCCGCGGTGGCCGCGCCCTGGCGGGTCGCGGGTGCGGTTCTCGACCGTGCCAGCGCGCGGAGGGCGGCCACCACCCGGCGATGCGCGGCCGGGTCGGCGACCCGCAGGCCGACGCCCACGGCGTCGAGCGCGGTGGCGCCGGCGCGCACCGAGAGACCCTCGACGACAACCGTCGCGCCTTCGACGCCCTGCGCGGCGAGCCACTGCGAGAGGTCCTTTCCGAGGGTGCCGAGGTCGGCGCCCTTCGGATCCCAGAGGAACGGCAGCCTGGCGGCGAATGTGCGTGCCGCCGCGATCGTACCGTCCGCGTCGCCGCCGCCGACCAGCACCTCGACCTGCCGGCCGAGCTGGCGGGCGGCGATCACGCCCTCGGCCGCGCGCGGCGGGCCCGGCATCCAGAAGATGCCGGGCCACGCCGCGTCCACGGGATGAACCCGAACCGTCAACGGGGAGGAGGGGGCGCCCGTCATCGGAAGGTCCATCGCCATGGTCTCGAAGCCGAGGCGTGCGGCGATGTCGGCGCCGGCGGCCACGACGGCGGCCGAGGGGTAGTCGGGGAGCACGAGGTGGGCGCGCACGCGGTCGGCGACGCCGTCGCCATTGGTGTCTTCCACCAGCCCGTTGCTGGCGAACACCGCCGCGAGATCGGCCGGCGTGGCGACCTCCGCGCGCGGGGCGGGTGCCTGGCCGGCGGGACGCCCGGCGGCGGCCAGCGCGCACACCGCGAAGAGTGCCGCCGCGCGCCTGCGAGCCGTGGTCAACTCGATCTGCACACGTCCTCCGTTCCCGAGGCTGCGTGGGGCGGCGCTCGGAGGCGCGGTCCCGGGCCGGGGCCCGGGACCGCCATGCATCGCGTCAGAACTGGAACCGGACCGCGAATTCGATCTGGCGCGACGGGGCGTTGATGTTCGGCAGCAGCGACGTCGACTGGCCGAAGGTCGCCGCCGTGATGTTGTTGCTCGGCACGTTGAAGTTCGCGCGGTTGGCGATGTTGAACAGCTGTCCGATCAGCTCGAGCCGGCGCTCGCCGCCGAGCGCGAACACCTTCGAGACGCGCACATCGACGTTGGCGAAGCCGGGGCAGGCCACCGCGCCCACCGGGCCGAGGCCGCGCGTGGCCCGGAAGGCGTTCACGGCATTGAGGTCCAGGCCGCGGCAGCCGCTGAACGGGAGCACGCCAGCCGGCAGGTCGACCGCGTAGCCGTCGCCGTTGAGATCGAAGCTGCTCACCGGGTTCATCGGCAGGCTCGACCGGAAATCGGCAATCGTCGACACCTGCGTGTTCCACGGCAACTGCACGATGCCGCTGGCCACCAGGCGATGGCGGCGGTCGGCGAGGCCCGGCGAATCCTCCTTGTAGTAGCCATAGCGATCGCCGTAGACGCTGCCGCCGCCGCTGGTCTTGTAGTTGCGATCGTCGGCCTTGCTGAGCGTGTAGGACAGCATGAACTGGTAGTTGTCGCTCATCCGGCGCTCGACGCGCAGCAGCAGGGCCTGGTAGCGGTTGTCGGCCGTCGACTGCCAGTAGTTCACGCGGCCGAACTGCGGGTAGGGCCGCAGGCGCGTGGTCCGATCCGGCAGGTTCACGTCGATCGTGTCGCGGTCCGAGTAGCGCCTGACGACGATCCAGTTCGCCGTGACGCCGAACGTGCGGCCGACCATGCGCGAGACGCCCAGGTTGAACTGGTGCGCGTAGGCGTTCACCTCGTCGTTGTCCATCACCGTGATGTTCGGCGGGTTCTTCGACAGGTACTGGTCGCGCGACTGGCCCAGCAGCGCGTCCGGGAACGCCGGGTTCGGGATGGTGATGGTGCGGCTCTGCGGCCAGGTGAGCTCGCCGAAGTTCTGGAGCGTGCGCCGGTTGTCGTAGAACAGCCCGTAGCCGCCGTTGATGTTGGTGCGGCCCGTGTTGCCGGGATCCCAGGCAAAGCCCAGGCGGGGCCCGAAGTTGTTGTTGTCGCCGCGGCGATCGAGGCCGTCGTGGAACGGGATGGGCATCGGGTACTGGGCGAACTGCGAGCCGAGCTTCTTTCCGATGCGGCCGAGCAGATCGTCGAGATCCTCGTTGAAGTTGCCGACCTGCCGGTCGTAGCGCAAGCCGACGTTCAGCGTGACACCCGGCGCCAGCCGCCAGTCGTCCTGCAGGTAGACGGCGAAGTGCTTCACCGGGATCTCGGCGAAGGTGGGCAGGGAGTTCGTCCAGTTCGTCGGATAGGTGGTCGGGTCGGCGGCGTTGTAGAACACGTCGCGCGGGAACGTGTAGGTGCCCAGCGGCGATCCCAGGCTGTCGGACCGGAAGCTGATGGTGCTGAAGTCGACGCCGGCCTTCATCTCGTGGAAGCCGCGCATCTCCCCGGTCCAGGAGAAGTCGTTCTTGAACTGCAGGCGCTTCTCGGGGCCCATCTGGCTGTTGCCGCAACCGCCGAGGCCGAGCGACGGGAAATTGGTCACCGGCTTGCAATAGCTCAAGCGGTCCTGACCGAAGTCGCCGGGCTCCCACGACCCGTGGCTGTAGGGCGGCGCGACCTCGTACTTCGCGTAGGCGTACTGCACCCGCACGTCGTTGATCATCCGCTGGTTGATGATCCAGGTATGACCGCCGACGAACGAACTGCGCGGCACCGCGAAGTCGAAGCTGTTACTGGGATCCACGCGGCCGCCGGCCGTGATGATCGGCCGGTACTCCACCTCCTGCGACGCCCGGAAGAACGCGCTCTGATCGGCCGTCACCTGGTGATCGAGCCGTCCGGAGTAGGTCCAGCGGTACTGGTCGCTCCGGTGCGTGCGATCGTACTCGGGGAACCGGCCGCCGGTGTTCACGGTGAAGAACTGATTCTCGTCCGACCGCTCGTAGGCGAAGAAGAAGTGCGTGCGGTTCAGCGCGATCGGGCCGCCGAAGGTCCCGCCGTACTGGTATCGCCGGAAGTCGGGCTTGGTCCGTTCGAAGTAGGTGCGCGAGGTGATCGACTTGTCACGGAAGAAGGTGAACCCCGATCCGTGGTACTCGTTGGTCCCCGACTTGGTGACCACGCTCAACACCCCGCCGGTGGCCAGCCCGAACTCCGCCTTGTAGGTGGCCTGCGACACGCGGAACTCGCGGATGGCGTCCATCCCGAAGTTCTGGCGCGGTTCGCCCATCTGCGCCCAGGTGTTGTTGACGCCGTCGACCACGAAGCCGTTGGAGTACTCGCGGGTGCCGGCGCCGATGTTCACGTTGCCCCGGTAGAAGAAGCCGCGGATGTTGTCCTGCGACACGCCCGGCGTGAGCATGGCCAGGTCCACCCACCTGCGCGAGGCCACCGGCAGGTCCTGGATCTGCTCGTTGGTCACCGACGTGGACACGGTCGTGGCGGTGGTGTCGACGATGGGCACCTCCGCCGCCACGGTGACCGTTTCCTCGAGCGTCGCCGGCCGCAGCGTGAAGTTCAGCGTGGCGGTCTGGTCGATGACCAGGGCGAGGTTCTGCTGCGTCTCGCTGGTGAACCCCACGAGTTCGACGGTCACCGCGTAGCGTCCGGGCGGCAGCGCCTGCAGGCGGAAGCCGCCGTTGCCTTCGCTCACGACCGTGCGCGCCAGGCCGGTCTCGGCGTTGCGCGCCGTGACGGTGGCGCCGGGAATCACGGCGCCGCTCTGGTCCTTGATGGTCCCGACGACCTGGGCGGTCTGCGCCCTGGCGCCCGTGGCGCCGAGGACCAGCACGGCCACCAGCACTGCGAAACCGACACACCACCTTGGCATTGCCTGCCTCCTGAAGCCGCCCGGCGCTCCGGGTACGGGCTGACGGCCGCCGGCCGACCCGCCGGCGCGGGTCACGACCAGCGTGTTGAGAACCTGTGCCGGCCAGCGCAGCAAACCGCGCGCCAGCCCCGACGTTCGCTCCACGTCACGTATTCGGGCGGAAACCCGCCTGTGACGGCACCCCTGCGACGTTCCTGCAACGGAGTGTTGTAACAGTTGGTCGCGGGCGATCCCGGTGCCACCGAAGGCGCCTGGCGCGCGCCGGCCGCGCCAGCGCGGCCAGCCCGATGGCCCTGCTGCCACGTCACCGTTCCGCCGGCGACGGCGGTGGCGCGGTCGTCGTCCCCGCGGGCCGCACCGGCCGCACGCGCAACCGGGTGCGCGAGACGCTCTGGCGCGGTCCGTCCTCCTCGATGTTCTCGACCTGCCACTGCCCGGTCTCGAGGAACCGGACGCTGGCCATCAGGTAAGAGAAGCCCGGCTTGGTCACGAGGTCGAGCCATGCGCCCTGGGCCGTCTCGTCCGGCGTCTCGGTGCTGCCGTTGAAGTAGGTGACCTGCGGCCACGCGCTCATGGCCGGGCGCCCGCCGCCGCCGCCGAACCGGCTCGCGCCGGCGCGCCACGACCCGCGCACCTCTCCGCTCTCGCGGTCGGTGTAGTAGATGGCCGTGTCGCGGTAGATCTCCTGGTCGAAGACGTAGGGGGCGAACCCGTACGCCCACCGGCGATAGCGCGCCTGGTGCCGGAGGTTCATGTCGCGCACGTCGGGCTGGCTGTTGACCTCGCGCACGACGAGTTCGCGAATGGCGGCGGCCACCTCGGCGTGCGCGGGATATCGCGGGTCGCGCAGCGGCGAGATGCCCGTGTACCACCCGCGCGTCGACCAGTAGGTCCGGAAGCCCGGCGGCACGTAGCCGGCAAACGGCTGCACCCACTCGTGCGACGGGTAGCCGTGCGGATTCAGGTAGATGTCGGGCAGCCACTGCTGCCAGACATCGCCACGCACCCTCGCCTCGGGCAGCAGCGGGTCGATCTCGCCTACCTGCGAGGCGACGTCCATGCCGAGCGCGCTGTAGCGCCCGGCGTGCAGCATGTGGGTCGGCGTGAGCCGCTGCAACTGATCGTGCAGGGCCGCACCATCGGGGTTCTCCACGGGGTGCACCACCACGTTCATCCGCGTCAGCAGCCGCTTGTAGGCCGGATCGGTGACCAGCAGTTCGGCGAGCCGCAGGATGTGGCTGGTGGAAGACACCTCGTTGGCGTGCTGGCGCCCGGTGATGAAGAGGGTGGGCTTGTAGGCGGTGAGCTTCGGCACCGAGACCAGCTCGTCGCCGGGCGGCAGCGTGATCTCCATCACGGAGATGTCGCGGCCGCGGTACGAGCGCCCGGCCCGGTACGCCCGCACCTCGGGGTAGTGCGCGAGCTGGCCGACAATCTCCTCACTGCGCTCCGGGCTGATCGAACGGTCCCAGGTGACGAGTCCGCGCGGCGGCGCGGCGGCTGGCGCCGGCCGGGCCCGCGACGGCGCCGAGTCTCCGCTGAAGGGGATCGCCCGCGCGGTGCGCACGTCCTTCAGGGTGATGGTCACCAGCAGCCGCGCGACCCGGGCGTAGGACAGCGACTGCCGGAACGCGCCGGCGGCGTGCAGCGCCTCCAGCGCGTCCAGCGCGTCGACGGCGCGGCCCGCCTCCCTGTCGTCCTTCGCCTCGGCCTGCACCTCGAGCTCGCGCAGCTGATCGGCGCGCACCACCGCGCGCGGGACGCTGGCCGGGCCGACATCCGCCCTGGTCACGTCACGGGCCATCCGCGCCGGCTTCCCGGCGCCCTTCTCTTCGTAGGCGATCTCCACGCGCGGCTTCGTCGCCGCGTTGCCGGCAAACAGCACGCGCGCGGTACCGGCCTGACCCGGCCGTTCCGGATGGATGATGGGGAACACCTTGCCGGGCGCGGCCAGGCGCCGGCGGACGGTGGTGCGGCCCAGCGCGTCGAAGAAGTCGAGCGTCACGAAGTACAGGTCCTCGTGCAGCGCCTCCAGCGAGGACACCAGCTCCTCGTCCACGCCGATCCGGAAGTCGGGCTCGCTCATCCGCAGCTCGATGTCGAAGTCACGGAAGAACGGCTGCTTGTCTGGCAGCGGCCGGCCGTCGGTGACCTTCATCACGTGGTCGTAGACGCGCGGCAGCACCTTGGCCTGGTAGTGATCCCAGAACCGTTCGGGATCGGTCGCGATGCGGGCATCGACCACCGTGGCGCCGCCCACCCTGGCCGTGAGCCACCCGGTGGTGACGTGCACGCGGGCCCAGCCGGGGAACTTGTCCAGGTACTCCCGCTCGACGACCTTCGGGCTGAATGCGGCGCGGAGCACCACCTGTCCACCGGCGTCGCGGGCCTCCACGACATAGGTGTCGGCCGGCGTGCCTTCCGCCAGCTCCAGCGAGAACGCGTCCTCGCCGAGGCCGAGTTCGCGGCGGAAGATCTCGTCGACGGGGTAGAGTTCGTGAATCCAGCGGCTGGGCACCTCGTAGAACTTGTATTTCTTGGTGAGATCGACGGGCAGCCGCGCGGCCGTCACGGCCACGCGCGTCACCGGCTTGCCCTTCAGCGCGGGAATCACGTCCTCGGTCAGCCAGGAGAAGCCCTGCTTGTAGGCCGATCGCACGGTCACCGCCGGCGCCGCCGCGCCGGCCTTCATCAGCTGCTCCCGGATCTCGGCGGCCAGCGCCTGGCGCACGGCAGGCGACTCGCTGACGCGCACCTCGATCTCCACCGGCCTGCCCGCGACGACCTTCGGCAGCACCTCGTCGCGGATCCTCGCGCGCACCTCATCCACTTCCCAGGGCACGGTCGTGGTCTCGTCGAACACGGGCACCGGGTCGGTGATGCCACGCGATCGGGCGGCCACCTTCACGCCGGGCAGCGCGGCCTGCAGCCGCTTCGTGACCAACGCATCGAAGGCCGGCTCCGGCGCCTCGAGGAAGACGGTGGCGTCGACCGACTCCAGTTCCTTCTCCTTCAGTTCGGCGACCATCGCGTCGATCTCGGCAAGCGCCAGGCTCGCCTGGCCCGCGCCCGTGCGGGCGGCCAGGAAGCGCGACACCTCCTCGGCGACGTGATCGACCCGCAACGCGCCACGCGACGCCTCCCACACGTAGGGCAACCTCGCGGCCGTGTAGCGGGCGGCTGCCTCGAGGCCGGCGGCATCGGCTCCCGCGATCACCGTGGCGGTCTGCGCGCCGAAGGCGCGGGGCACCACCTGCACCACGCCATCGCCGGCAGCGAGGCCGTCCATCGGCACGCGGCCGATCTTGATCAACTGCTTCGTGAGCACGTTGTCGAGGCCCACGAGGATCGGGTTGGCCTCGCGCGCGGGATCCTTCACCTTCGCCGCACGGCGCGTGAGGGGCAGGGTGATACCGGTCGTCTCGAGGCCCAGTCGCGCGGCGACGAGCGTCGCCGGCAGCACGTCGCGGCCGTCGCCAAGCACCAGCGTCGCATCGGTGCGATCGGGGATGAGGTCGACGTAGGCGTCGCCGTACCAGCCCGACAGCGTGTAGAGCGCCCTGAGGTCGAAGGTCTTGCCGCTGCTGGCGACGGCCTCGGCCGGACGGCCGCGCTCGCCCGGCGAATCCGGTGCCAGCTCGTCGGGGTCGATCGGCGGGGTGAGCGTCGGCAGGTTCAGCCCCGACCGGCGGATGGCGACGCGGCGCGGCGCGGCGCCGCCGGCGATCAGCTCGACCTGCGTTTCGGCGATGTTGGCGTAGTTGAGCGTGGCCGGTTCGCCGCCGCGGGCGTGCGCGCGGTCCACCTCCTGGAGCACGTCGGCGGCCCGCACGACGTCTCCGGGCGCGACGTCGGCGCGCACCCGCACCGACGCAAGGCCCCGCCTGTCGCGATCGACGACGATCGCGGCGGCGGTGGCCGAGGCGGTGATGCCGCGGGCCTGCAGCAGGTCCGCCAGGTGTCCCGCGATGGCCGGCACCTGCAGGCCGGTCATGGTCCACGCCCGCGGCAGCCGGGCCGCCATCTGCACCGCCGCCGCCAGCGTTCCCTCATCGTCTCCGCCGACGATGGCGACGCCGTCGGGACCGCCCAGCGGGGCGGTGACCGCGGCGACCAGCCCCTGGCCCGGCTGCAGCCCCGTGATGTCGAGCGCCCCGCGCGCCACCAGTTCCTTCACGAACCGGTTGCCGGCGCCCACGAGGATCGGCAGCGCGATGTCGCGGCCCGCCGTGACCTCGCCTTCCGTCAGGACGAGCGGCAGCGTGAGGGCGGTCGTCTCGTAGCCGAGCCGGGCCGCGAGGTTCGTGGCCGCCTCGATCTCGGCGTCGGTCGGCGCGGCCGGGAGGATCACGCGCGCCGCCACGCGATCGGCGATCCCATCGCCGTTGGTGTCGCGAACGACGCCCGTCGTCAGGTCGAAGAGCGACGCGAGCCCGGCCCCTGATCCGGCTGCCGCCCGCGGGGCGCGCTGCCCCGCCATCAACACCATCGCCAGCCCGACCGCGCACGCGATGCTTCGGCGCACCTGCTCCTCCATCTGATGGGATGTCGGGTGACGACGCAGCAAAGGGCGTTCCCGCCGCGGCCTGCGCGGCGGGCGCGGCAGACCCGAGAAGGTGGCGCGCGCGGGGAGCGGTCGCGCGCGACGGCGCAACACTCTGTTGCAACAGATCGGGCGGCGCGCGGAGGCTAGCAGTCCGTGGTGGAAGTGCCGCGTCGCACCGAGACGGGCGCGGCGACCGGATGGCCAGGCGCGACGACTGAGAATACGGCCAGTATTTGAAGGAGGAGCAACGCCGCCAGCCGGGATGCCCCGTCCGTCGAATGCAGCGCCACTTTCGCCACGGGCTGCTAGGTGTCGATCTGGAACTCGCGCATCTTGCGCCAGAGCGTGGTGCGGCTCATGCCGAGCTGCGTGGCGGCACGGCTCTGGTTCCAGCGTGCCCGATCGAGCGCATCGATCAAACGCCTGCGCTCGTCCGCGCTGGCTGGCAGCGCACGCTCGGGGGGTGATCCGACCGTCACGGTGGCGGGCAGGTCGGCCTCGGTGATGCGATCGCCCGAGGCGAGGTTGGCGGCGCACTCGACGACGTTCTCGAGCTCGCGGACGTTGCCAGGCCAGCTGTAGCGCGTGAGCAGCTCCATCGCGCCGGGCGTGAAGCCGGTGACGGTGCGCCGCAGGCGCAGCGCGAAGCGACGCAGGAAGTACTCGGCCAGCGGCTGCACGTCGGCCAGCCGTTCGCGCAGCGGCGCCACCGGCAGCGTGATCACCTTGATGCGGTAGTAGAAGTCCTGGCGGACGACGCCGCGCTCGACTTCTTCCTCGAGCGAGCGGTGCGTGGCGGCGACCAGCCGCACGTCCACCTTCCGCGTGACGGTATCGCCCACGCGGCGCACCTCCCCGCCCTGCAGGAAGCGCAGCAGCCGCACCTGCATCGACACGGGCATCTCGCCGATCTCGTCGAGGAACAGCACCCCGCCGTGCGCCTCCTCGAGCAGGCCCTTCTTGTCGGCGAGCGCGCCGGTGAAGGCGCCCTTGCGATGACCGAACAGCTCGCTCTCGAGGATGCTCTCCGGCAGCGCGCCGCAGTTCACCGGCACGAACTTGCCGCCGCGGCGCGGGCCCTGCTGGTAAAGCATGCGCGCGACCAACTCCTTGCCCGTGCCGCTCTCGCCCGTGATCAGCACGGTGCTGTCGGACTGCGCGAGCTGCCCCGCCTGCCGCACGGTCGCCTGCATCTGCCGGCTCACCGCGATGACCTGATCGACGTCACGCACCTGCTCGCGCAACGTGCGCACCTCGCGCGCCAGGGCGCGGCGCTCGGCCGCCCTCTTCACGGTGATGGTGAGCCGCTCGGGATCGACGGGCTTGGTGAGGTAGTCGTAGGCGCCGCTCTTGATGACGTCGACCGCCTGATCGATGGTGCCGAAGGCGGTGGCGAGAATCACCTCCACGTCGGGGACCCCGGCCTTGATCCGGCGCAGCAGGCCGGCGCCGTCGGAATCGCCCGGCATGCGCACGTCGCTCACGACCACGTCGATCTCCGTGTCGTGCAGGATGGCGAGCGCCTCGTCGGCGCTGGCGGCTTCGCGGACCGCGAGCCCTTCCTGGGCGAGCAGCGCCGCCAGCGAACGCCTGACGTTGAGCTGGTCCTCCACCAGCAGCACGGTCACCATGAGCTGACCGCTCCGGGAACGCGCACGCTCCCGATGCCGGCGACCGTGCCGGCGCCCGGCGGCGCGGGCGGCTCGCCGGCCAGCGGCAGGCCGACGACCAGGCGCGCGCCGCGCCCCGGCGCGTTGCCGGCGCGCACGTAGCCGCCATGATCGCGCACGATCCGGTGGACGATGGCCAGGCCCAGCCCGGTGCCCTGCGCCTTGGTCGTATAGAACGGCTCGAGCACGGCGCCAGGCTCCGACAGCCCCGGCCCATCGTCGATGACGGTGATCTCGACGTGACGGCCGCTGGCGGCGAGGCCCGCCTCGACGTCAATCACGCCACGGTCGCGCATCGCCTCGGCCGCGTTGGTCAGCAGGTTCCAGAGCACCTGGCGCATCTGGCTGAGGTCCAGCGACACGCTGGGCAGGTCGGGCGCCACGCGCACCCGGATGGCGATCTCCGGCCGCTGCCCGGGAAACAGCCTGGTGGCATGGTCGAGCAGCTCGCCGACGTCGCCGGCTGCGAGCGCGCACGCGGGGGGACGCGCAAACAGCAGCACGTGTCGCACCATGGCCTCCAACCGCTCGGCCTCCTCGCTGACGATGTCGAGCAGCGCCGTGTCGGCCAGCGTGGCCTGCCGGCGCAGGACCCGTGTGGCGTTGACGATCGCCCCGAGCGGATTCCGCACCTCGTGCGCAATGGTGGCGGCCATGCGGCCGAGGTCGGCCAGGCGCTCGGCGCGCGACATCTGCATCTGCAGCTCGCGCCGCGCGGTGATGTCCTGCGCGATGCACTGCATGCCGGTCACGCGACCCGCCTCGTCACGCAGCGGCACGTTGCTCTGCGAGATCCACATGGCGTGCGAGCCGTCGGCGTGCTGCAGCCTGAACTCCAGGGCACGGCGTACCGTGCCGCCGAGCATGCCCGGCAGCAGCCCCGCGAGCATCTCGCGATCCTCGGCGTGCACGAGCGAGAGCAGCGGCGTGGCCTCCGCGCACAGCCGGTGGCGGTCGTAGCCGAGCAGGCGCTCGAACACCGGGTTCACGTAGGCGAGGCCACCCGCGGTGTCGGTGAGGTAGATGGCGTCCTCGGCGTTCTCCACCAGGCCGCGGAACCGGCGTTCGGAAGCCTTCAGGTCGAGGTAGAGCCGCGTGTTGGCCACCGACAGGCCGATCTGCGCGGCCATCGACGTGAGCAACTGCACGTCTTCCTCACTGAACCGGCGAGCCTGGTGCGTGTAGACGTTCAGCGTGCCGTACGTCTTGAAATTCGACCGCAGGGGCACGGAGGCGAAACCGTTGAAACCCTCGCGGCGCGCCGCCATGCGCGTCAGGCGCGGGTCGTTCCTGAGCGATTCGACGACGATCGGATCGCCACTGGCGGCCACGCGCCCGGAGAGGCCCTCACCGAGCGGCAGGCGATCGAAGTCGCGCCAGGCCATCTCCGACAGCCCGTGCTGGACCGCGAGGACGAGCTCGCCCTTCGACTCGTCGAGCAGGTAGAGCCCACCCGCCTCGGTCTCGACCACCTCCAGCACCTTGCGCAGGGCGTAGTCGAGCATCTCGTCGAGGCTGGCGAAGCGCCCGACGGCCAGGGCCACCGAGTTGATGGCCGCCAGCGGATTTGCCGCCATGTGGTCCGGAGCGTAGCGACGGGGCACGGGGGTGTCAAGCGCGGCCGCGATCGGGGACAATCGTCAGGCCCGTCATCTCCGTTTCCCGACCATCGTGAGCCCGCTGATCCTTCCGGCCGTCCTCGTCGCCGCCGTCCTGCTGCTCGCCAGCGTGCTGTCGAGCAAGGCGGCACGGCTGGGCGTGCCGGCGCTGCTGCTGTTTCTCGGTGTCGGGATGCTGGCGGGCTCCGACGGCCCGGGCGGCATCCACTTCGACAACCCCACGGTGGCCCAGGGCATGGGCGTGGTGGCGCTCGCCTTCATCCTCTTCGGCGGCGGCCTCACCACGCGATGGGAGGACGTGCGGCCCGTGGCGGTGCGCGGGGCCGCGCTGGCCACGGTGGGCGTGCTCGCCACGGCCAGCCTGACCGGCGTGTTCGCCTGGCAGGTGGCGGGCCTGCCGCTCCCCCAGGGCCTGCTGCTGGGCGCCATCGTGTCGTCGACCGACGCCGCGGCGGTCTTCAGCGTGCTGCGCTCGCGCCACCTCGGCCTCGCGCCGCGCCTGCGCTCGCTGCTCGAGTTCGAGTCGGGCAGCAACGACCCGATGGCGGTGTTCCTCACGCTCAGCCTCATCACCTGGATCACCGATCCCCAGGCGACGCTCTGGTGGTTCCTGGTGCAGTTCCCGTGGCAGATGGCAATGGGCGCCGCGGTGGGCATCGGCATGGGCGTGCTGATGAGCCTGGCGGTCAACCACGCCTGGCTCGACTACGACGGGCTCTACCCGGTTCTGACGATCGGCCTCGTGCTGCTGACCTACGCGGCGGCCGAGAGCGTGGCCGGCAACCCGTTTCTCGCCGTCTACGTGGCCGGCATCTCGATGCGGCGCCGTGAGTTCCTCCACAAGGGCAGCCTGCTGCGCTTCCACGACGGCGTCGCGTGGCTGATGCAGGTGCTGATGTTCCTCACGCTGGGGCTGCAGGTCTTCCCGTCGAAGCTGCCGGCGGTGGCGGGCGTGGGCCTGGGCGTCGCGCTGTTCCTCATGCTCGTCGCGCGGCCGCTGGCCGTGGTGCTCACGCTGCTGCCCACGCGCGCGCCATGGCGCGAACAGGTCCTGGTGGCCTGGGTCGGGCTGCGCGGCGCCGCGCCCATCATCCTCGGTACCTTTCCGCTGGTGGCAGACGTCTCGGACGCCACGCTGATCTTCGAACTCGTGTTCTTCATCGTGCTGATGTCGGCGCTGGTACAGGGCACGTCGATCGCGTGGGTGGCACGCCGGCTGGGGCTGGCGACGGGCCTGCCGGGCGGCGAGATCGACCTGCTCGACCTGGTGGCCACCTCGGGACGCGACCTCGTGGACGTGCGCGTGGCCGCCGGGGCGCCCGCGGCAGGCCGGCGGCTCATGGACCTGCGGCTGCCTGCCGGCTCGCTCGTCGTCGTGGTGGAACGTGAAGGGCTGTCGATCGTGCCCTCGGGCGGCACGGTGATCCAGGCGGGCGATCGGCTGGTGGTGCTCGCGGCACACCGGGATCGGCCCGCGGTCGAGGCGATTGGAACCTGAGACCGCAGCCCCGGCCGAGCCCGGCTAAAGCCGGACCACCGCCAGGCCGAATTCCGTAACAGGCCTCTGCGGCGCGCGCACGTGCCGGACCGTGCATGGACAGGCACGGGCGCGCAGCCCGCGATCAACGGCACAGGCATCGCTGCCTGCCGCGACCGGCCTCGCACGCGCCCTCGTGTCGGCGCACGGCAGGAGAGGTATCGCCCGATGCGAACACGCGCCGCCAGCCTGATCGTCCTGCTGACACTCGCGGTGTCCTCCCGGGCCGCCGCCCTCACCACACCAGGCCCCGCGAGCCACGGCCGCGTCTCCGGCTCGGTGGTCGACACCTCGGGGGCCGCGCTGCCGGGCGTCACCGTCACCATCGCGGCCGATGGCCTGGCCGCGCCGCTCACCGCGGTGAGCGACGGCGAAGGCCGCTACCGCATCGAGGGCGTGCCGGCCGGCCCGGTGACCGTGAGCTTCGAGCTCGAAGGATTCCAGTCCGGATCGTCATCGCTGGCGATCGTCGCAGGCCAGGGCATGCAGGTGAACTGCCGACTGGCCGTCGCCAGCCTCGAGGAGGCGGTCACCGTTTACGGGCTCGCCCCGCTGGAGCCGCCGCCCCCACCACAGCGCCCGCGCGCGCCCGACCCGCTGCCGATCGGCGAGCACGACGTCGCCTCGGTGTGCGGTCCGGCCCGGCTCGACCTGCCTCACGCGCCACTGGCCCGCATCGTCGCACACCGCCACGACGCGCAGCGGTCGCTCTACGTGGACGGTGACGAGTTCCTGCTCGACGCGGGGACGGCCGCCGGCCTGCGGGTGGGTCAGAACCTCACGGTCCGGCGGCAGTTCCGGGTGGCGCAGGGCGCCGGCGATCGCGGCGTGCCCCTGCTGGGCGAGCACACCTCGGGCGTCATCCAGGTGGTGGCCGTCGATCCATCGGCCGCCTTCGCCGTGGTCGTCTACGCCTGCGACGAGTTCGTGAAGGGCGACTACGTGGCGGGATTCGAACCCGA
>JBDIBB010000019.1:0-44688 GCA_039812685.1 Vicinamibacteraceae bacterium | reverse complement strand
CCCGTGAGGGACGGGGCGCCGACGGTGTCACTTGATGAACAGCATCTCGCGATAGGTGGGCAACGGCCAGCTCTCGGACGGGAGCACGCACTCGATGCGATCGCCGAGGTCGCGCAGTCGCACCATCCGCGGCAGGATTTCGTCGCGGGCGTAGCGCGCGTGGTTCTCGGGCGAG
The DNA here is from genome assembly GCA_039812685.1 of Vicinamibacteraceae bacterium. Taxonomy (GTDB): domain Bacteria; phylum Acidobacteriota; class Vicinamibacteria; order Vicinamibacterales; family JAFNAJ01; genus JBDIBB01. Next base: position 44,513 of record JBDIBB010000019.1, on the reverse strand, counting down.
CCGTTGGTGTGGGCGACGGCGCGCGCGAGATCGGCGGTGGCGGCCTCGAACGCGTCGTTGAGATCGCAGAGCGTCCGCAGGATGCGCTCGCCAGCCGTGGCCGAGGCGCCGGCCGCCTTCACGGCGTTGACGTTGGAGGCCACCTGCGTCTGATAGGTGAGGCTGGCGGGCAGGATGTAGCGGTGCGCCATCAGGACCATCAACTGCGCTTCCACGTTGATGGTCTTGTTGTAGGCCTCGATGGCCACGTCGTAGCGCGCGCGCACCTCCCGGCCGTTCATCACGCGATAGCGCTCGAAGGTCGAGAGCACGTCGGCGCTCACCAGTTGCGGCAGCGCCTCCACCGTGTCGCGCAGGTTGAGCAGCCCGCGCCGCGCGGCTTCCTCACGCCATTCGTCCGAATAGCCGTTGCCGTTGAAGATGATGCGCTTGTGGTCCCTCACCGTGGCCGCCAGCAGCGCTCGCACGGCCCGTTCCAGCGGCTCGCCGGCGGCGACGGCCGCCTCGAGCGCCGTGGCCATGTGATCGAGCGCCTCGGACATCGCGAGGTTGAGGCAGATGGCCGGCAGCGCCGCATTCTGGCTCGAGGACACGGCGCGGAACTCGAACTTGTTGCCGGTGAACGCGAAGGGACTGGTCCGGTTGCGGTCGCCGGCGTCGCGGGCGAGCTTGGGCAGCACGGTCGCACCGGTGTCGAGCACGCCGCCGCGCCGTGCCGCGGTCGCGTTGCCGGCCTCGATCTGGTCGAAGATCTCGGTGAGCTGATCGCCGAGGAAGACCGAGATGATGGCCGGTGGCGCCTCGTTGGCCCCGAGCCGGTGATCGTTGCCGGCGCTGGCGATGCTGGCCCGCAGCAGGCCCTGGAAGCGATCGACGGCCCGCAGCATCGCGGCGCAGAAGAGCAGGAACTGGATGTTCTCCTCGGGCGTGTCGCCAGGGTTCAGCAGGTTGTTGCCGAATTCGTCGGCGAGGCTCCAGTTCAGGTGCTTGCCCGACCCGTTGACGCCGGCAAACGGCTTCTCGTGCAGCAGACAGGCCAGGCCGAACTTCGGCGCCACGCGCTTGAGCACCTCCATGGTCATCATCTGGTGATCGATGGCGACGTTGGCGTGCTCGAAGAGCGGCGCGACCTCGTACTGGCTCGGTGCCACCTCGTTGTGACGCGTCCGCACGGGGACCCCGCACTTGTAGAGTTCGTCCTCCACCTCCATCATGCAGGCCAGCACGCGCTCGGGGATCGAGCCGAAGTACTGATCCTCCATCTCCTGACCCTTGGGAGGGCGGGCCCCGAACAGCGTCCGACCCGCGTTGATGAGGTCGGGCCGCATCAGATAGAAGGTGCGCTCGATCAGGAAGTACTCCTGCTCGGGCCCGCAGGTGGCCTGGACCCGGGTGGCCGCAGAGCCCAGCAGCCGAAGAACGCGCAGGGCCTGCGTCGACAGCGCCTCGATGGAACGCAACAGCGGCGTCTTCTTGTCCAGCGCCTCGCCCGTCCACGAGACGAAGGCGCTGGGGATGACCAGCGTGCAGCCGTAAGAGGCCTTCAGCAGCCAGGGCGGACTGGTGGGATCCCAGGCGGTGTACCCGCGCGCCTCGAAGGTGGAGCGCATGCCGCCGTTGGGAAAGCTGGAGGCGTCGGGCTCGCCCCGGATGAGCTCCCTGCCATTGAATTCCGCGATGGCCCTGCCGTCGGCGGTCGGCGTGAGGAAGCTGTCGTGCCGCTCCGCCGTGATGCCGCTCATGGGCTGGAACCAGTGCGTGTAGTGCGTCGCCCCATGCTCGACCGCCCAGTCCTTCATGGCGGTGGCCACCGTATCGGCGGCGGCGGCATCCAGCGACTGACCGCGTTCGATCGTCTGCCGCAGGGCGCGATACACCTCTTTGGGGAGACGGGCGCGCTGGACGCCGTCGTTGAAGGCGAGGCTCCCGTAGGCCTCGATGGCGTGCGAGGCCTTGGTGGCCCCCCCGGGGGGCGTCATGCTCCAGTCGCGGATGACCTTGACCGCCTCCCGCAGCGCGGCAGAACCCATGGACGTCTGTTCCTTGTCTGCGGCCTCGCCCGGCTCCCTGCGAGACGGTCCGGCCGTTGTGACGATGCGGAATTATGCGCGCCCGTGTGTTGCGATCGCAATTTCAAAATCACACTTGAGCTGAAAGTTTACTTTTTTGTTCCAAGTGCTCTTCAAGCAGAACGGACCATGCTCATGGCCAGGCATCCATGCAGGGAGGGAGCCGGTGCCTCATCCCGGCCCGATCCGATCGGCGTGGTATCCTGCGTGCATCTTCGGGCGTGACGCGGACCCGCGTCGCGCATCTCTTGCCCTGTCTACTCTCCGGCCGGGGGCATCGTGCGCGCCCGGCGCTCTCGAGGACACGGATGACCAGCGAACTCACGATTGGCATGGCTGGCTCGGGCGGCGACGGCATCGTCTCGGCGGGCGACTCCCTGATGACGGCCCTCGCGCTGGCGGGCTATCACGCGATGCTCACCAAGAGTTTCGGACCGCAGATCCGGGGTGGCGAATCGTCGTTTCGCCTGCGGGTGTCGACCCGCCCGGTCCTCAGCCCCGGCGGCACGCTCGATGTGGCCGTCGCGCTGAACTGGGACGATTTCCTGAAGTTCGGTGGCGAACTCCCGCTCGATGGCCACTCCGTCGTCATCTACGACGAGAACACCGGCGTTGCGCCCGACAAGATCCCGGTCACCGGCGTGAAGCCGGCCGAGGTCGTCATGGTGGGCATCGAGGCCATGGCCAAGAACACCGTGGGCAGCGAGAAGGCCAAGAACACCATCGTCCTGGGCCTGATGGCCGGCTGGTTCGGCCTGGCGCCCGAGAACATCCGTGCCGGGCTGCGCAAGCGTTTCGCGAAGAAGGGCGAGGAGATCGTCGCGCGCAACGAGCGGGCGTTCGAGGCAGGGCTGGCGTGGGCTCGCGAGCACCCCCTGCGCCATGCGCGCACGCTGGGGCCCGCCCCGGAGGGCGCCAGCACCAAGCTGGTCACCGACGGCAACGACCTGTGCGCGGCCGGCGCGATCTACGCCGGCTGCGAGTTCTTCGGCGGCTACCCGATCACGCCCTCGTCGGAGATCATGCACTTCCTGAACCGCGAGATCTGGAAGTACGGCGGGACGATGCTCCAGTGCGAGGACGAGATCGCGGGCATCGGGGCCTGCGTGGGCGCGTCGTTTGCCGGCAAGAAGGCGCTGACGGCGACCTCCGGGCCAGGCATGTCCCTGAAGACCGAGATGCTGGGGCTGGCCACGATCGCCGAACTGCCGCTCGTGGTGGTGAACGTGCAGCGCGGTGGCCCTTCGACAGGAATCCCGACCAAGAGCGAGCAGTCGGATCTGTTCCAGGCCGCCTTCTCGGCGCACGGCGACGCGGTGCGGCCCGTGCTGGCGCCCATCAACGTGGCCGACACCTTCCCGATCACGGTCGAGGCGTTCAACATCGCCGAGAAGTACCAGACCCCGGTCATCGTCCTCTCGGACCAGGAGATCTCGCAGCGCAAGGAGGCCATCGATCGGCCCGACACCTCCTCGCTTCGCGTCGAACGCCGGCGGGTTCCCAATCAGCAGGAACTGGAGCACTACGTCCGGTTCCGCATCACCGAGTCCGGCGTCAGCCCGATCAGCCACCCGGGGATGAAGGGCGGCAACTACCTCGCCTCGGGCATCGAGCACACCGAGAGCGGCGCGCCGACGGCCAGCGGCCTGGTTCACTCGAAGATGAACGACAAGCGGTTGCGCAAGCTTGGCCCGCTCAAGAGCCGCGCCGACCTGTTCCTGACCGAGGGACCGGCCCACGCCTCGCTCGCGCTGGTCGCATGGGGCTCGATCTCCGGCCTGGCGCTCGAAGCGTTGCAACTCTCGCACCGGGCCGGCCTCGACGTGAAGCTGCTCGTGCCGCGCCTGCTGTACCCTGTGGCCGAGGAGGTCTACCGCGAGTTCTTCGCGTCGGTGAAGCGGGGGCTGGTGGTCGAGCAGTCGCACCAGGGGCAGCTCTATCGCGTGATTCGCATGTTCGTCGACATGCCGGCTGGTGTGGAATCCTTTGCGCGGAGCGGATCGAACCCGATCAGCCCGGTGGAACTCGTGGAGCGGCTCCGCAGCCAGGCGCGTGAACTGCTGGCCAATCGGGAGCCGGTGAGCCAGGCGGAGTGAGGACGGCCGGCAGGCCGATCCGGGATTGCCCGCGGGGCGGCCGGGACGCCGCCCGCTGGATGGTGGCGGCGGCGACCAGGTAGCCGCCCGCCGGACGCAGGAGATCACATGGCGACATCAGCCCTGCCGCGCGCCGCCGAGGCGTTCGTGGCCAAGGACTTCAAGAGCGAGCTCAAGCCGATCTGGTGCCCCGGCTGCGGCGATTTCGGCGTGGTGCAGGCCATCTACCGCGCGCTGGCCGCCATCGGCCGGCCGCCTCACGAGATCGCGTTCGTGTCGGGCATCGGCTGCTCGAGCCGCATTCCCGGCTACACCACGGCCTACGGCTTCAATACCGTCCATGGCCGCGCGCTGCCCATCGCCCAGGGCATCAAGCTGGCGAGCCCGGAACTGCTCGTCCTGGTGGCCGGAGGCGACGGTGACGGCTTCTCGATCGGAGGCGGGCACGTGGCGCACGCCGTCCGCCGCAACATCGACCTCACCTACATCATCATGGACAACCAGATCTACGGGTTGACCAAGGGACAGTTGTCACCGACGTCTCCGCGCGGCATGCGGACAGCCTCGAGCACCTACGGCTCGATGGAGGACCCCGTCAACCCGCTGCTCTACGTGCTCGGCTACGGCGCCCGGTTCGTCGCGCAGGGCACCCCGGCCGACATGGGCCAGCTCTCGAAGCTGATCGAGGAAGGCATCCGCTTCCCGGGCTTCGCGTTCATCAACGTCCAGTCGCCCTGCGTAACCTACGGCGAGCCTGAGACGCAGCTGAAGGCGCAGAAGCAGCGCATGGAGACGCTCGAGTCGCTCGGGCACGACCCGTCGGATCGCATCAAGGCCATGGAACTCGCGCAGCACTACGGCGAGAAGCTCCACACCGGCGTGTTCTACCGCGATCCGGCGCCGCCGCCACCCTACAGCCATTACGTCGCCGAGCGTCAGGGCGAGCTGCGCGACGACACCCTCACCCGCGAGCACATCCTGGACGTGTTCCTTCCAAGGGAGTGACCGGGAGCATGGCGGACGACGCCCTCGACAAGAGCGCCTGCCGCGCCCTGGCGCGCGCACGTGTCGATCATCTGCTCGCGCTCCTGCAGGCGCAGCGCCAGACGGCCGCGGTCAGCACGGCAACGGACCTGGCGAGCCATCTGGCCCGGGCCATCGACGCGTTCCACATGGAGGCGATCCGGTTCCGCATGTACACGCTGGATCGCCTCTTCGCCTCGGGAACCCTCGACGTCCCGCCCGAGGCCCAGGATCTGCTCGCGGACATCCGGCACGCCCTCGAGGGCGCCGGCTTCCAGACGCGATCCATCAGTCACTGACGCCAGCGCCGGCTCCCGCACGGGTCCGGAAGACGTGCCGGTGGGGCCGACATCGGTCAGAACACCCGGGTTGGCGGGCCATCAGGCCTGGCCGGCGATGATTTCACAATGAACTGCCAATATTGCACATTGCAATGTTCGTCTCCGCCAATTGGCATGGCGGTGCTCCGTGGCCCACCCGTGCGCCGAGCGGTTTCGCTGAATTCCGGCCGTATCCGAGCCATTTTCCCCGTGGGCAGCCTGCGCGGGCAACCGGCACCCACAGCGGCCCCAGGTGGCAATCGAATTGCTATTGAAGACACAACGGCATTCGTCCGCCGTTCATCCAGCCTCTTCCCCAACGGAGCCGACCGTGAATCTCTACACCCAGCTTGCCAATCGTGTAGGTTCAGCCGAGGCGATGGACCTCGCCGAACGTCTCGGGGCATGGCACGACGAGATGGTGCTCCACCGCCGGCGTGCGCTGCGCCCGGGAAGTGATGAGCAGTGCGACGAAGACTGTCCGCATCAGGCGGCGGTCGTCCTGTGGGCCCAGGCGCGTGTCGTGTTTGGCGAAGCCGCCCAGGAACTGCGCTTCCTGCGATCGCTGGCCGCTGGCGTCCAGGATCCCGCCGCGAAACGTCTCGCCTGACATCCCACGCCTTCCGCCCTGTCTTCCGATCCACCACGTTCGCACGCCGGCCGCCGCCCGCCTCGCGGTTGACAGGCGGCTGTCCGCCCCGTCAAATACGCCCATGGCGCATGGGGTCTGGTGCGAGGCTCAACGATGAGGCCCCTGGCGGATCGCCAGTTGGCCGAGGTGCTGGAGTTCCGCCGGGACGAGGGGCAGATCCGGTTCCACGAGCAACGGGTCGTCATCCTGAGCGCAGCGGCCGTCGGACTCCTGCGGAAGGAGTTGATCGACACCCTCGGCACGACGACGGCCCGGCGTCTCCTGCTGCGATTCGGGTACGCGGACGGGTACCACGACGCCATCAGCCTGCGCGATCACTTCCGGTGGCGCGATCCGCTCGACGGCCTGCGGGCCGGCCCCGCCCTGCACATCCTGGAGGGACTGGGCCACGCCGAGTGGGCGCAACTCGACCGCGATGACGCCCAGGCCGGGTTCTCGGCCGAGCTGGTCTGGCGTCACGCCTATGAAGCCGAGCAGCACCTGCACCACTTCGGCCCCCAATCCGAGCCGGTGTGCTGGTCGCTGACCGGCTACGTCTCGGGCTATGCCAGCGCCTGCCTCGGCCAGGAGGTCTACTTCGTCGAGACCAGTTGCCTGGGGGCCGGCGCCAGGGCGTGTCGGTTGGCGGGACGCGACGCCGCCCACTGGGGCGATCGAATCGAAGGCCTGCGGTTCGACTATCGGGGCGCCGACCTCGCGGCCGAGGTCGAGCGCCTGCGATCGACCGTCCACCGGCACCGGCGTGAGCTGCGCCGGCGCGAGCGGCTGCTCGACGAGCGGGCCCGCGAGCTGGATCAGTTGCGGGACCGGATCGATCGTCATGCCCGTGGCCAGCAGTTCGTGCTGGCCAGCACCCGCATGCGCGAGGTGCTGGAGCTGGCCGCGCGCGTCGCCCCGCTCGACACGACGGTGCTGGTCTCGGGCGAGAGCGGCACGGGCAAGGAGTTCGTGGTCCGCATGATCCACGACCAGAGCCCGCGCGCGCGGGGACCGCTCGTCTCGGTCAACTGCGCCGCCCTCACCGAAACGCTGCTGGAATCGGAACTGTTCGGCCACGAGCGGGGGGCGTTCACCGGCGCCATCCGCGACAAGGCCGGGCTGTTCGAGGTGGCCGGCGAGGGAACCCTCTTCCTCGACGAGGTGGGAGAGATGACGCCGGCCCTCCAGGCCAAGCTGCTGCGAGCGCTGCAGGAGAAGGAAATCCGCCGTGTCGGCGGCGAGCGCGCCATCCGGGTGCAGGCGCGCGTGGTGGCCGCGACCAATCGGCGCCTGCGGGCCGAGGTGGACGCGGGGCGGTTCCGCGAAGATCTGTTCTTCCGGCTCAGCGCCTTCGAAATCGTCGTGCCGCCGCTGCGCGAACGCCGCGAGGAGATCCCGGCGCTCGCGCTGGCCTTCCTCCAGCGCGCGGCCGCGCGCTTCGGCAAGTCCGTCCTGGCGATTTCGCCGGAGGCGATGACGCGGCTGGTCGACTACGCCTGGCCTGGCAACGTGCGGGAGCTCGAGCACGCCATCGATCGCGCCGTCATCCTCGCGGCGGGCCCCAGCCTCACGCCGCGGGAACTCCCCCCGGAGGTGCAGGCCGGGACGGCGGCCGCCGCCGCGCCGGACACGCTCGACCTGGCGCACCACGAGCGGCGCCTGATCGAGCAGGCCCTCGATCGGTTCGGGGGCAACCGGCGCCAGGCGGCCGCCGCGCTTCACATCAGCCCCGTCACGCTCTGGCGGAAGATCAAGCGTCACGGCCTCAAGGTTCCCGACGGCCCGTAGACGCCATGAGCGGCCAGGTGGGACGAGCGGGGGCTGGCGACAGTACACTGTCGTCGATGGCCCCCCGCGAGTTGCCGTGGGACACCGACGTCAGGCTCGTGGGCCGTGACGAGGCTCGGGTCCTGCTGCTTGGCGGCTTCGGTGCCGGTCTCGAGAACCTGAGGCCGCTGGCCGGTCGACTGCACGCCGGCGGGCTGACGGTGCACGCCGCAACGCTCGGCGGGCACACGGGAGACCAGGCGCTCTTCGAACGCAGCCGGACATGGCACTTCTACGCGCACGCGCGGCACATCCGGCAGCGGCTCGAGGAGGATTTCGATGGGCCGATCGTCCTGGGTGGCTACTCGACGGGCGCCCTGGTCGCGCTGTTGCTCGCCGCCTGGCAGCCCGCGCGCGTCGCCGGGCTCGTGCTGATCTCGCCGGTCCTGCGCACGGCGCGGCGTTCGACGCAGCTGGTCGGGTACTCGGTCGGCTCGCTCTACTACCTCGGCCTGCCGCTGGCCGCGGCCGCCGCCACGCTCGGCCTGGCCGTCACGCTGCGTCGCCAGGGCTGGCGTCGTCGCGGGCTCCTGCTGCGGACACTGGGCACGGCAGCCGTCTTGGCGACCGCCACGGCGGGCCTTCGCAGCATCACGGTTCCACTGCGGACGGGCGGACCGATGGTGGTGGACGGGGAAGAGGTCGTGCCGCCGCACTTCACCCGCGCCTCGCTGTTGACGGGCTCCACGCTCGTACCGCTGCAACTGGCCGCCCGCCGGCAACTGCCGGCGCTCGAGATGCCCACGTGTCTCGTCTTCGGCGGGGCCGACGACGTGGTGGACGTCGGGTACGGGGTTCGCCTGGCGCGCCGGCTCCCATCGGCGGAGGTTCACGTGGTGGCAGGCGCCCCCCATCGAGTCGTGACGACACCGGAGTGCCTCGACGTGGTGGGGCGCTTCGTGCGACAGGTTCTGCGGGACCTTCCCGCGACGCCTCCGGCGCGGCCCTGACGCGAGGCGGATTCCTCAGGCGGTGTCGCCGGCAAGCGCCGGAACGGTCACCTCGCGCGACACCACCCGGACGAACTGGCCGCGCTGCAGCAACTCCCGTCCCCGGCCGCCGCGACCCGTGACGCCGTATTTCGTCGTGCTCACCGTCTGCAGCGCGCCGCGGCTGGTCTCTACCGTCATCAGGTCGCGGTCTCCCGTCGAGGCGAGGAACCCGAGCACGCGGTCCCGGGCGGGATCGATCTTGATCAGGATCACGCCCTTGCCGGGGCCTGACAGCAGGTTCACCTCGGCGATCGGGCACAGCATCGCCCGCGCCTCGCGTGTCACGGCGATCACGGTTTCCGTGCCGTCGACGCGTGTGACGCCCACGACCTCGGCGCCGCCGGCGGGACGGGCGAACCGGCGTCCCGCCCGCGTACTGGGCTCGAGGAACCCGTCGAGGTTGAACCGCAGGGCACAGCCGTCGCTCGTGACGGCCAGCGCGTGCACCGGCGCCGGCGCGGCCTCGGCGGAGGGCACGATGACGCCGATGGCGCGCGCGTCGAGGCTCATCGCCGCGACCACCCGTTCGCCGTCGCGGAACTTGAAGAGACGCTGGATGGGCTCGCCGTAACCGGTCGAGGCTGGCACGTCCACGATGCGGCACGTGTAGGCCGACCCGAGGTTGGTGAAGAACACGATGGCGGCCCGCGTCGATCCCGCCTCGCACGCCAGCACGCGATCGCCTTCGCGCAGCCGCGTCGCGTTGAGGTCCTTCACCTCCTTCTGCCGCTTCACCCAGCCGTCCTGCGACACGATGACGGTGTTGTCCTCGTCGACGATGAAGTCGTCGGCCGTGTAGGCCGGCTCCTCGATCTCGCCGGCGATCTCGGTGCGGCGGGCGTCGGCCCGGCCCGCGTACTCGCGCTGAATCTGCTCGATCTCCCCCCGGACGATCGCCCAGCGGCCGGCTTCGTGGTCGAGCAGGCCCGACACTTCCCGTTCGCGCGCGCGCCGATCCGCGAGTTCCTTCCGGACGATAAGGATCTCGAGGCGCGCCAGCCGGTAGACCTTCATCTCGAGGATCGCGTCGGCCTGCTCGGCGTCGAGGCCGAAGCGGCTGACGAGCTTCGCCGCGGCGTCGGCCTTCCCGTCGGACTTCCGGATGATGCGCAGGATCTCGTCGAGCGCGTCGAACACCTTCTCGAAGCCCTCGAGCAGGTGGATGCGGCGGGCCAGCGCGGTGCGCTCGTGCTCGAGACGCCGGGTGACCACCTCGAGCCGGAAGTGCAGGAAGTGCCACAGCATCGACTTCAGGTCGAGACGCTCCGGGCGGCCCACCTCGACGTATTCGGTGGGAATCAGGCAGGTGAGGTTGACGGTGACGTTGATCTGCAGCGGCGTGTGCCGGCAGAGGTAGGCCATCACCATCTTCTCGTCGGCGTCGCGCTTGACCTCCACTTCGATGCGCACGTCGTCGGTCGACACGTCGCGCACGTCGACGAGGGGCGGCAGCTTGCGCGCCACCACGATCTCCGCGATTCGCTCGACCAGCGCCGCCTTGTTGACGGTGTAGGGGATGCTGCGGATGACGATGGTCTTCGTCGACCGCGACGTGCCGGCGGCCTCCCAGGTGCCACGCAGCCGAATCGACCCGCTGCCGGTGCGATAGATCTCCTTGAGTTCGTCCGTCGAGTTGAGGATCTGGCCGCCCGTGGGGAAGTCCGGCCCCTTCACCCAGCGGCAGAGCTGGGCGGTGGTGAGGTCGGGGTTGTCGAGCAGTTTCACCAGCGCGGTGCACACCTCGCCGAGGTGGTGCGGCGGAACGTTGGTGGCCATGCCGACGGCGATGCCCGTGGCGCCGTTGATCAGCAGGTTCGGGATGCGTGCGGGCAGCATCACCGGCTCGGTCTTCGTCCCGTCGTAGTTGGGCCGGAACGGCACCGTGTCCTGTTCGATTTCGCGCAGGAGCTCGTCGCTGAGGCGGGTCAACCGGCACTCGGTGTAGCGCATGGCGGCGGCGGCGTCGCCATCGAGCGATCCGAAGTTGCCCGATCCGTCCACGAGGGGATATCGCAAGGCGAAGGGCTGCGCCATGCGGACCAGCGTTTCGTAGAGCGCCGCGTCGCCGTGCGGATGGTAGCCTCCCATCACGTCGCCGACCACCTTGGCGCACTTGCGGTGTCTGGCGTCGGCCGTCAGGCCCTGCTGCCACATCGTGAAGAGGATGCGCCGCTGGACGGGCTTGAGGCCGTCGCGCACGTCGGGCAGCGCCCGCGCCGTGATCACCGAGAGCGCGTAGTTGAGATACCGCGACTGGGCGGCCTCGTGCAGGGCGATGGCATCGCCTCCCAGGCCCGGCGGCGGGGCGTCGCCCGGCAACCCGGGCAGGTCGAACAGGGAAGGCTCGGGACGGGGATCGTCTGGCGTGGCCACGGATCACGGACTCCTGATGGGCTTCACACGGCCTGGGCCCGGCGGGCCGGCCGACCGTCCATCTTACGTGACCCGGGCGCCGATCGACGCGCGGTCAAGTCCGCTCGAGCTGGGTCGATTCCTCTGGTGTCGTGTTGCGCGCAGGCTCCTCCGTGTCGTCCGCCATCGAACCAGCTGCCGGGCCGCAGATGTTCCTCGGCCGCCAGCCCGTGTTCGACCGCCGGATGCACGCGGTCGGCTACGAACTGCTGTATCGCCGGGGCGAACAGGACTCGGATCCCGGCACCGACGGCGACCTCCGCACCTCCCAGGTGGTGCTGACCACGTTTCTCGAACTGGGGCTCGACAACGTGGTGGGGACCTCGCTGGCCTTCATCAACGCCACGCGCACCTTCCTGCTGGAACGCCTCGCCCTGCACCTGCCGCCCGATCGCGTCGTGGTGGAGGTGCTCGAGGACGTCGTACCGGATGCGGCGGTGGTGGAAGCGGTGACGGAGCTGCGCCAGCGTGGGTACCTGGTGGCGCTCGACGACTTCCTGCTGGATTCGATCGCCGAGCCGCTGGTGCCGCTCGCCGACATCGTCAAGGTGGACGTCGCGCGCGTGAGTCCTCGCGACCTGCCGAACTATGTCGCGCGGCTCGAGCGCAAGGGACTGCGTCTGCTGGCCGAGTGCGTGGAGACGCTGGAGCAGTTCTCGGCGTGTGCCGCGCTCGGCTTCGAGTACTTCCAGGGCTTCTTCCTCGCCCGGCCGAGCACGCTGCGGTGCGCGCGCCGCCGGCGCCCGTTCAGCCAGTTGTCCGCGCTCCGGGTGCTGGCCCTGCTCGAACGTCACGACGTGAACCTGGACGAGTTGCTGGAGGCCGTCAGCAGCGATCCCACCCTGAGCTACCGGCTCCTGACGGTGATCAACTCGGCTGCCTTCGGGCTGCAGCGCCGCATCGAGTCGCTGCGGCAGGCCCTGGTGATGCTCGGTCTGCGCCGCGTCCACGGCTGGGTGACGATGATGCTGCTCGGCGGGCTGAGCGATCGACCGCCGGAGCTGCTGGCGACGGCCCTGGTGCGCGCGCGCATGTGCGAGCAGCTCGCGTCTCGGCTCGGGACGGGCCGCGAGCCTGCCCATTTCACGACAGGCCTGCTGTCGCTGCTCGACGTGATGCTCGAGATGCCCTGGCAGGAACTGGTGCCACACCTGCCGCTGTCGGCCGAGGTGCTGGCGGCGATCGTGGGGCACGAAGGGATGATGGGCGCCCTGCTGGAGGTCGTCATCCACTACGAACGGTGCGAGTGGGACGGCGTCCAGTGGCCGGGGCTCGACGCGGCCGACTTCCAGCGGACGTATCTCGACGCGATCGCGTGGAGCGGCCGCCTGACCGCATCGCCCGAGGCCAGGGCCGTCGCCCGGGCGGCCAGCTCCTGATGGCACGGAGTCCCGTCTCCCTGTAGACTACCCGTCTGCCGCTGTCCCGGAAGCCTGACCGGCCGGCGGGGAGTGCTCATGGGGTTCTTCGACCGTTTCAAGTCACAGCCACGCTGGAAGCACGCCGATCCAGCCGTTCGCATCGCCGCCGTGGACGCGATGCCCGACGACGACCAGGATCTGCTGGCGCAGATAGCCCGTGAAGACGAAGACGCCGGCGTCCGGCGCGCCGCCGTCGCCAAGCTCACCGATCCGGCGACGCTCGCGGCGATCGCCCGGGGCGAGCAGGACGAGTCGGTGCGGGGCGTGGCGCGCGATCTCGTCATCGCCCTCGCGCAGGATGCGACCGACGAGGCCGTGGCCCGCCAGGCCCTGGACGGCATCACGGAAGCGCGCGACGTGGTGGTCGTGGCCCGGTCGGCCGAGCTGGAGGCGGTGGCGCGCGCCGCACTCGGTCGCCTGTCGGACGGCCGGCTCCTGGCGACTGTGGCCCGCCAGGCGACGCACGCCAGCGTGCGGCTGGCGGCGCTGGAACGCTTGAGCGATCCCGCGGACGTCCTGACGGTGGCCATCAAGACCGAGCACCGTGACGTGGGCCTGCTGGCGGTGGAGCGCATCGGCGTCGATCGCGACGCGCTGGAGACGGTCGCGGTGCGCGCGCGGTCCAAGGTCGTGCAGCGTCGCGCGCGGGCGGCCGCGCACGCGCTGGTCGAGAGCGAGGCCCCGCCGGCGCTGCCCCAGCCGGCCGCGGTCCGGCGCCTCCAGTTGTGCGATGTGATCGACGCGCTGGCCCGCAGCAGCGACCTCTCGCGCGCCGGGGAACGGCTCGAGGCGGTGGACCACGAGTGGTCGGCGCTGTCGGGTGAGGCCGATGCCGCCGTCGCGACACGCTACGCACGCGGCGTCGAGCAGTTGCGCAGCCTGCTGGCACGCTCCGACGAGGAGCGCGCCGCCCACGAGCATCGGATGCGTGCGATGGCCGATGAACTCGAGCAGGCGACGACCGGCCGCCTCGGGCTCTGCGAGCGAGTGGAGGCGCTGGAAGGGCCCGAGGCCGCCGCGTCGCTCGACGAGGCGCGCACGGTCTGGGTCGCGCTGGCCCCATGGCCCGAGACGGCGCGCGAGACGACCACCGCCCGCCAGCTCGAAGAACGGTTCCAGCGGGCCGTGACCGATTGCGAGCGACACCTGGCGCGGGCCGCCGAGCAGCAGGCGGCGCTGGGACACTTCGAGCAGGTGCTGGCGACAGCCGAGGCGGCTGTCGCCGACGGGGCGTTCGCCGACGTGCGCGGCCTGTGGGCGAGGGTGCAGCGCGGGTGGAAGGAGGCCGGCGGCGCCACCGCACCGCCCGACCTGGTGGCGCGCTACCGCGCCGTCGAAGCGAGCGTCGCCGCGCGGGAGCAGCAGTGGCGAGAGGCGCGCGCCCGCGAGCAGGAGGAATTGCTGGCCCGGATGTCGCTCATCTGCGAGCAGGCCGAGAAGCTGGCGTCGGGCGCCGACGTCGCGCTCAAGAACGCCGACCGGCTGCAGCGCGATCTGCGCGCGGCTTTGGGTCACACCCAGGCGATCTACCCGCGTCGGCTCGGCGAGGAGATGGCCGAGCGACTCAGGCAGGCGCAGGCCCTCCTGTTGCCGAAACTGCAGGAACTGCGCGAATCGGAGGAGTGGCGCCGGTGGGCCAACGCCGGTGTGCAGGAGGAGCTCTGCCGCGAGGCCGAGACGGTGCGGGACATCGCCGATCCGGCCGAGGCCGCCAGGAAGGTACGCGACCTCCAGGCGCGGTGGAAGAAGGTCGGACCCGCGCCCAGGGAGCGCTCCGACGAGTTGTGGAACCGCTTCAAGGCCGCCATCGACGAGAACCGCCCGCGACTCGATGAGCACTTCTCCCAGAGCCGGCAGGCCGAGGCCGCCAACGTGGCGGTCAAGGAAGCCCTCGTGGCGCGCGCCGAGGCGCTGGCCGACTCCACCGAGTGGATCGCGACCAGTGAGGAGCTGAAGCGGCTCCAGGCCGAGTGGCAGCAGAGCGGCCCCGCGCCGCGCGAGCAGGGGCAGGTGCTCTGGCACCGCTTCCGGGCGGCGTGCGACCGGTTCTTCACGCGGCGCAAGGACGATCTCGCCCAGCGCAAGCACGCCTGGACGGAGAACCTGCAGCGCAAGGAAGCGCTGTGCCAGCAGGCCGAGGCGCTGGCCGACACCACCGACTGGGATCAGGGCGTCGCCGAGGTCAAACGGCTGCAGGCCGAGTGGCGCACCATCGGGCCGGTGAAGAAGAACAAGTCGGAAGCGGTGTGGCAGCGTTTCCGCGCGGCATGCGATGCCTTCTTCGAGCGCTACCGCCATCGCGATCAGCTCGGGCTGGCCTCCAACGTGAGCGAACGCGAACGCGTCTGTGCCGACCTCGAAGCCCTGGCCGGGACCTCCGCCGGCGATGGGTCGGCGCCCACGGGCGATGCGCTGCGCGAGCGCGTACTCGACGTCTGGCGCCAGTGGAAGGGCGCGCCGCGGGTGCCGCGCCAGCTGGTCGAGCCGCTCGAGCAGCGCTTCGAGGCGGCGCTGATGCAGGTCGTGGCGCAATCGCCAGAGGCGTTCAGGGGCTCGCGCCTGGACGTCGAGGCCAACCGGCGCCGCATGGAACAGCTCTGCGTCCAGGTGGAATCGTTCCTCCAGGGCCGCGTCACGACGTCGGAGCTGGCCGCGACGCCAGCGGCCACGCTCGCCACGATGCTCAAGGACGCGCTGGCGGCCAACACGATCGGCGGCCGCGTGGACGAGGAAGCGAAGTGGCGGGCCGCGACCGCGGCCGTGCGGGAGGCCCAGCAGGCCTGGCTGCGCCTGGGCCCGGTGCCCGGCGACGACGGACGGCAGCTGGCGGCCCGCTTCCAGCGCGCGTCACGCCGCTTCTTCGAGCTTCGGGTGCCTGCGGGCACCAGCCTCGCCGGTCCGCGGTCGTGACCGCGGCCGGCTGCAGGCGGCCGAAGTCGCCGATCGGTCGGGCGCGCGGCTCACGCTCCGGCAGCTCGGGCCTTACTGGTTGGGATCTTCGAGGTACGTGTAGCCGTGCAGGCCGTCCTCGTAGAACCGGAGCACGCGTCCCGATTCCTCGTAGCTGATCCGTCCCTCGCGCACCGCCACCTCCACGTCGCGCCGCAGCTTGCCGATCAGCCGCTCGGCATCGAATTCCACGTAGTCGAGCACTTCCTTCACGGTGTCGCCCTTGACGAGCGCATCGAGGATGACCTCGCCGCGTTCGTCGAGCCGGACGTGCACGGCGTGGGTGTCGCCGAAGAGGTTGTGCAGGTCGCCGAGGATCTCCTGATAGGCGCCGACGAGGAACACGCCGAGCAGGTAGGGGTTGCCGTCGAAGCGGTGCAGCGGCAGCGACTTCTTGACGTCGCGGCGGTCGATGAACTGGTCGATCTTCCCGTCGGAGTCGCAGGTGATGTCGCCGATCACGGCGTGTTCGGTGGGCCGTTCGGTGAGGCGGTGGATGGGCACCACCGGAAACAGCTGCTTGATCGCCCAGCTGTCGGGGATCGACTGGAAGAGCGAGAAGTTGCAGAAATAGGTGTCGGCGAGCGCCTCGCCGAGATCCTGCAGGTCCTCGGGCACCTCGTCCATCTGCGGCACCAGGTGTTCGAGCCTGGCACAGATCGCCCAGTACAGGTTCTCGGCCAGGCTCCGCTGCTGCAACGGCAGGTAGCCGCCGTTGAACAGGCTCAGCGCCATCTCGAGCGCCTGCTGGGCGTCGTGATATGACTCGACCGCATTGCGCAGCGTGAGCGTGTTGTAGGTCTCGATCAGGTCGACGATGGGCTGTTCGTGCTCGTCACTGGGCGTGGTCGGCAACGTCAGCTCGTCGCCGAACCCCGCGACGCCGAGCACGTTGAACACCAGCACGCTGTGATAGGCCACCACGGCGCGGCCGCTCTCGGAGACGATGGTGGGATGGGCCACGCCCGCCTCGTCGCACACCGCCTGCACGTGGTAGACGACATCGTTGGCGTATTCCTCGAGCGTATAGTTCGTGCTCGACTCGAAGTTCGTCTGCGAGCCGTCGTAGTCGACGCCGAGCCCGCCGCCGACGTCGAGGTACTGCAATCCCGCGCCGAGCTTGCTGAGCTCGGCGTAGATGCGGGCGGCCTCGTTCAGGGCGCCCTTGACAGTGCGGATGTTGGGAATCTGGCTGCCGAGGTGGAAGTGCAGCAGCTTGAAGCAGTCCTCCATCCCGCGCGCCTTCAGGGCGTCGAGGGCGCGCAGGATCTCGGCCACCGTGAGGCCGAACTTCGACCGGTAGCCGCCCGAGCCCTGCCAGCGTCCGCCACCGCGTGCCGCGAGCTTCACCCGAATCCCGATTTGCGGCCGCACGCCGAGCTGCTCCGCGTACTGGAGCACCAGGTCGAGTTCGGTGTACTTCTCGACGACCGGAATGACGTTGCGGCCGATCTTCTGCGCCATCATCGCCGTCTCGACCAGCTCGGCGTCCTTGAAGCCGTTGCAGATGATGGGCGTCTCGTTGGAGGCGACCGCGACCACGGCCAGCAGTTCGGGCTTCGAGCCGGCTTCGAGCCCGAAGTTGAAGGCGCGGCCGAAGTCGAGCACTTCCTCCACCACCTGCCGCTGCTGGTTCACCTTGACGGGGTAGACGCAGATGTACCGACCCTCGTACTGGTGCTGCTGGATGGCGCTCTGGAAGGCATCGTGGATGTCGGCGAGCCGGTGACGGAGGATGTCGCTGAAGCGGATGAGGATCGGCAGCGCGATGCCGCGCAGCTGCAGGCGATCGACGAGCTGCTTGAGGTCGATCGTGCGCTGCGGATCCTTGGTCGGGTGCACGAGCACGTGGCCCTGCGAACTGACGGAGAAGTAGCCCTTCCCCCAGCGGGCGATCTCGTAGAGCTCGCTCGCGTCGGTGGCCGACCAGGCATCGGCGCCGGGGATGGGGGATCGGAGACGGCCGGCCGGTGTGCTCATGACCGTCCATCATAGCAACGATGCCCGCCGGCGCGCGGTGCGTGTCGCGGATTTTTCACCGGTCCGGCGGCTCCGTGTGCGGGGCCTGCCTGCCTTCGCCCCGCGTCGCCTCACCCTGCTGCAGGCGGTACACGAACGCGATGATCTCGGCCACCACGCGGTAGAGTTCGGACGGAATCTGCGCGCCGAGATCGATTCGCGCGAGCACGTCCACCAGCGCGCGATCCTCGTGCACGGGCACGCCATGCTCGCGCGCGAGGGCGAGGATCCGTTCCGCCAGGTGCCCCTCACCGCGCGCAACGAGCCGCGGCGCCCGGTCGCGTCCGGGATCGTATTGCAGGGCCGCGGCGCGCGGCCGGGAAGACTTGCGGCTCATGCGAGCGCGTCCAGCACGGAACCTCCGCGGGGCAACGCCAGCGACGGCAGGGCCTCGAGCGTGGCCTGCGCGGCGTCCACGCACGCGCCGGCAGACACCGACCATCGACCGTCGCGTGAGAGCGTGCGGCGCAGCGCGGCGAGATCCCCGTCGAT
The DNA here is from genome assembly GCA_039812685.1 of Vicinamibacteraceae bacterium. Lineage (GTDB taxonomy): Bacteria > Acidobacteriota > Vicinamibacteria > Vicinamibacterales > JAFNAJ01 > JBDIBB01. Next base: position 26,262 of record JBDIBB010000019.1, on the reverse strand, counting down.
GCGCGCCGCCACGTCGGAGCGGGCCACCAGGAACCGCACACCGAGCCGTGAGCCTGCAAGCTGCGCCTGGACGCGGATGGGCCCAAGTCCAGGAGGTTCCAGCGCGAAGTCGAAGAAGAACTCCTCTGGCACGTGGTCGCCCGCCCGCTTGCGCTTCGCCTCCCTGTCGGTCGTGCCCCGGCGGAATCGCAACTGCGCGATCACCGGCCGGCCGTCGAAGGCGAGCGGCAGATCCATGACCAGGGTCCCGTCCCGCACCCAGTGGTAGGCCGTCTCGACCTGTCGGTTGAGCACGGCCCCGCGCAGTGTCTCGAAGGCGGCCGTCGCAACCGCACCGGCGGGTTGCGCGGGCGAGGCCATCGCACGGGTTGAGGCCGGCCGGGCCGGCAGGCCGGCGCCGCGCGCAGGATCGCCGAGCAGGCGCGCGAGCAGGCCGAGCAGCACCTTCAGGTCGGCGGCGATCGCCGGGGGCAGGGGAGCGCCAGGGGCCGGGACGGCGCCCGGAAGGGAGAGCAGCCAGGCGCGCAGCCGGCTCTCGAAGAGCACGCCGCTGTTCTCGAGCACGTCACGCAGGCGCGCGGCCAGCACGTGCGCCTCGTCGGGCATCGCCAGCTCACCGAGCAGTTGCCTGAGCCGTACGTGCACGTCGTCGGCGCCGGCCTCGGCTGGCGCCGGTGCGAGCATCTGCAGCACGACGGCGGGATCCGGCACGCCCGACGACGACGTCCGATGCGCGGAGGCCAGTGCCGCAAGGGCCCACTGCTGCTCGGAAATGGCCGGGGCGCCGCCCAGCACCCGCAGGATGACCTCGGCTCCCAGGGTGGCCACCTGCAATTCCAGGGCTTGCCCCGGCACGAGCGGGAGCGCGGTGCGCGCCTCCAACCGCTGGCCTCCCACGTCGAGAAGCGCGTGGCCGCTGCCCGATGCCACGACGCGCGCGGTCAGTTGCTGGCCGACCACCAGTGCGAGCGAGGGCACAGCCCGTGCCGTGGCCGGCGTAATCCGGATCAGCGCGGCATCGATCGGGGGAACCTGCATCGCAGGAAGAGTATCGCCCAGATGCGCCCTCCGGCCGGTGCAACCGCGAACCAGCCATTGCGGCCCCTGTGGCCTTGGGCTACGCTTCGACCCGCCGCCGGCCGCGCTCGGCCTGCACCTCTGGAGCGCCGCCGGATCTCTGGAGCCGCTCCCATGCGATCTTGTCGTCGCGATCCCAGCCCACGTTGCCGGCTCATGCCCGCAGTCGTCCTGCTGGCCGTCTTCTCATGCCCTGTGGCGCCGGCCGCCGCGCGACGAGGCCACGCCGATGAAGGCCTGGTTTCACTCCGCGTGCTGGCCCCTCAGCCCGCCGTGCGCCCGCTGGTCCCGGCGACGATTGAGTACACACTCGGGAGAGACGCCGAAACGGTCACGCTGGAGGTTCTCGACCTCGAGGGCCGGACGATCCGACGGTTCGAAGGGCGTGCCGGACCGGCATCCGACGACGAGGGCGCCACCACGCAGCCGCCACCGGCAGGCGCGCCGCCGCTGCCGGGCGCGCTGGTGCGCCGGGCGGGCGTCCATCGCATCAGCTGGGATCTGCGCTACGCCGGCCCCACGGCGGTGACGGGCCCACCCCCCCGTCGCGCGGGCGTCGATCCGGGACCTCTGGCGGTTCCCGGCTCGTACCGCGTTCGCGTCTCGGCGCTCGGCCAGGTGGCCGAGGCGCCGCTGGATTTGACGCCCGGGCCAGGCCTCGCGTCGATCAGCCTCGCGGAACTCCGGCAGCGGTTCGATCTCGCGCGCCTCATCCGCGAGCGCACCAGCGATGCGCACGACGCGGTGCTGCGCATTCGTGACCTGAAGAAGCAGATCGCCGAACGGGTCCCGCGCGCAACGAGCCCGGCCGTCGGCCTGGCGGCCGATGCGACGGCGCGCGCGCTGTCGGAGGTCGAAGCGGCGTTGTGCCAGGGACAGGAGCGGGGCCCGCGCGACGCCGCGGCGCTGCCGACGGGAATCAGCAGTCGCCTCGCCGGGCTGTCGCACCGCGTCGACACCGACGACGCCGCGCCGGATGGGGCGCTCGCCACCGCCCTCCGGGCGTTGTCGGGTGAACTCGACCGGCAACTGGAGCGATTGAAGGCCGTGGAGGCCGGCCATGTGGCCGCCTTCAACCGGATGATCACCAACGGAGGACAGGACCCGATCGTGCCGGCCCAGCCGCCTCCCCGCCAGTAATCAGCATCCGGAGATGGACGATGCGTTCGACTCGTCGCTGGATCGCGGCGAGCCCTTCGAGTTCACGCTCGGTCGTGATCTGACACCGCGCGCCCTGTCCCGGCGCGGCATCAGGCCTTGTCGAGGTCCTCGCGACCGATCCCGACGTTCCATCGCAGGAGTTCGTACTGCGCAACCCCCTGCTGCCAGTAGGGGTCGCCATCGCGGATGACGTCGAGGTCGCTCTCGCTCGCCGTGTCGGGCAGGCGCAGCAGCAGCACGCCACCGTTGCGGGGATCCAGCGGGCCTGAGGCGACCAGCGTGCCCGCGGCCTTCAGCGAGAGCAGGTAGGTCCGGTGCGCGGCGTGGTGGGCCAGCACCTCGTCGAGGGGCCGCCGGTATCGAATGAGGGCCAGCGCGTACATGGCGGATCGTCTCCTTGATCGGGCTCGCGAGCCGGTGGGAGGGCGGGGCGGCCGGCGCCTACGAGGACACGACCTTGCGGTGGCGGTTGCTGAACTCGGGCGCTTCCCTCACGCACATCACCAGGAGGCCGAGCGACTTCCTGAACGCCTTCCATCCGGTCAGTTGCAGTTCCGGGGCCTGCGCGCCCACGTCGGCGTACCCGCGCGCGTCGGCCTCCACCGTCTCCCAGTTGCGGAACAGGCGACCCCAGTCGCTGGCGAGCACCTGCTCCATCTGGGTCTTCGCGAGGAACGGATACCAGAAGCTGTCGTGGTAGACGACGCTGGCCAGGTAAGCCCAGGGGGCCAGCACCGTCTTGAGCGACCACTCGATGGGCCCCTTGAGCGGACCCCAGTAGATCTTGTGCTGCATTCGCGAGGCGAAGGTCATCTTCTTGAAGGGCCCGGTGAAGTGCCAGTTCTCCCGGGCCGCCTCCGTGTCGCCCACGATCTCGATCTCGCGCGGGTCGCCGCAGCCAAGCCCGAGATCGTGCGCCAGGCGGATGAACTTGATCGACAGCGGATCGAAGCCCATCAGCTTCGCGGCCACCGCGTCGATCGCCACCTGGTCGGCGCTGGCGAGGATCACGTTCTTCACGTGCGGCACCATGCAGCGCGGGCCCGGACCGTCGCCGGCGAAGGTGCCGTCCATCACCGCGAAGACGCCGCGGTGGATCTTCTTCTGGATCATCAGCAGGTCGACGAGGGTCTCGTGGATCACCGGGTGCGTCCAGTGCCGGTGCTCGTTGAGCAGGCCGCCGAAGGCGTTCTTCATCGCCCCGGTCATCGTCGTGAAGATGTGCGCCTTGACGGTGGGCAGGTGGATGATGTTCTCCCCGATGAAGCGCCGGGGAATCATGAACCCCTTCGGGTAGACGTCGTTGAGGCAGAGGAAACGCTTCGTCAGGTCGCCCACCGCGTCTCGAATCGAGATCCAGTCCTCGCCCTCGTAGAGATGGACGTTGCGCAGGCCGTGCGCGTCGGTGACGTGCACCTGCTTGTTCTCGCGCTCGCCGAGGTGCGCGTCGATCACCACCGTCCGGTTGTGGCAGCCGTGGATGAGCGCAGGGTCGTACCCGTCGCGCTTCATCGCCCGGATGACGCCTTCGAGCTGCCACGGGGTGGTGGAACTGCCCGGGTAGAAGAAGTGCCAGGAGATATTGATCTTCAGCGCGGTGTCGGCGTCGCGGGCGACCACGTCCTGGTAGCCCGCGAGGTTCATCAGTTCGTGATAATCGGAGAGAACGGTGGCTGGCGAGGTGCGCAGCAACGCGACAGTGGACTTTGCCATGCAGGATGTCGTCCCGCGGAGGGGCTCGCGCGAATTCGCGGGCCGGTACTCCGCCCGGGGAACGCGACGGCGCAACGGTCCTGCCTCATACTGATAGGCCGAGTCTCGCGCGTGGCGCTGGGCGGTCGTCGGTTCCCGAAGCCGGAATTATACTGTGATGCGCGTTCGCGCTCCAGGAGGCATCCGATGGCCCTGACCCGCCGCTCGTTTCTCGTGTCGTCCACGGCTTCGGCCGCCGCCCTCGCGCTCTGGCCGGGGCGGTTGGCCGGCAGCCAGGCCTCGGCTCCCGCCCAGCCGCCCGCGACCGGCTTCGAGAGCGTGCGGGGAGCCGTCGGCATCTTCAAGGGGCGCGGCGGCACCATCGGCACCCTCGTGCAGCCGGATGGCCTGGTCGTGGTCGACACCCAGTTTCCGGACACGGCGAAGGTGTGCCTGGATGGCTTGCGGGCCCGGTCCTCGCGGACGATCGACCTCGTGATCAACACGCATCACCACGGCGATCACACCGGTGGCAACGCCATCTTCCGCCCCGCCGCCCGCCACATCGTCGCGCACGAGAACTCCGCGGCGCTCCAGCGCAGGACCGCGGAGGCGCAGCCGTCGGGCCCGGCGCAGGCGTTTCCCGATGTCACCTTCGCCGGCACGTGGAGCGAGACGATCGGCCCGGAGACGATCGCGTTGCGGTACCTCGGGCCTGGCCACACCAGCGGGGACGCCGTCGTCACCTTCGAGCGGGCCAACGTGGTACACATGGGCGACCTGGTGTTCAACCGGCGTCACCCGTTCATCGACAAGCCCGCCGGCGCGTCGATCGCGAACTGGATCGTCGTGCTCGAGCAGACGGTCAAGGCCCACGACGCCGATACGAAGTACGTCTTCGGCCATGCCGGCGACGACTATCCCGTGGTGGGCGCCCGCGCCGACCTGCTGGCGATGCGCGACTACCTGACGGCGCTGATCGAAGCCGCGACGGCCGCCGTCAAGGCGGGCACGCCGCGCGCGGCCTTCACGGCGTCGAAGCTGCCGGCGGCCTTCGCCGCCTACGATCCGAAGGTGCCGCCCGCGCAGCCCGATCCCCGATTCGGCCTGCCGGCCAATCTCGGTATCGCCTACGACGAGGTCACGGCCGGGAAGTAATGCGTGAACGCCCGCGACGACCGCCTGTTCACGCCGCGCTTCTTCTGGATGTGCGGGTTCAGCTTCACCGTATTCCTGTCGGCGTTCCAACTGTTTCCCACCGCCCCGTACCGGGTGATTCAGCTCGGCGGCAGCAAGGCTGCCGCCGGTCTCGTGCTCGGGTTCCTGACCTACGGGTCGGCCTTCTCGGCGCCCTTCACCGGGGCCCTGGCCGACCGCCTGGGCCGGCGCCGGACGCTGGTCGGCGTCAGCCTCGGCCTGACGGGCTTCGCGCTGGTGTACGCCGTCGTGCAGACGGTGTGGCTGCTGCTGGCGTCCGTGCTGCTGCACGGCGTGCTCTGGTCGGCGCTGCTGTCGGCTTCGGGGGCCTACGTCACCGAACTGATGCCCGAATCGCGCCGCGCCGAGGGCATCAGCTACTGGGGGATGGCTTCGACGCTCTCGGTGGCCCTGGCGCCCTCACTCGGGCTCCTGCTGCTGGATCGCGGCTGGACCTGGGTCTGTCTCTCGGTGGGCGTGCTCAACCTCGCGATGGCCGGCATCGCGTGGCACATGCCCGAGGATCGGCCGCGTCAGGACTCCCGCCCAGGCCGCCTGGGTGACGTGCTCTCCAGCGATGTGCTCGAGTGGCGCGTGACGGTCCTGGCCGTCACCCTGTTTCTCTACTGCTTCGGCTACGGCGGTATCACGTCGTTCGTGGCGCTCTACGCCGACTCGCAGGGCCTGGCGCGCGGGCTCTGGTTCGCCGTCTTCTCCGGCGCGGTCCTGCTCTCGCGGCCGTTCTCGGGACGGCTCGCCGACCGCCTCGGTCACGTGCGGACGTTCCTGCCCTGCGTGGTGCTCACCGTGATCGCCTATGCGCTGCTCGCGGTGGGCGGGCGCCCGGAAGTGTTTCTCGGATCGGCCGTGGTCTTCGGCATCGGATTCGGATCGGCCTACCCGATCTTCGCCGCGTACGTGATGAAGCACGTGAGCAACGCGCGCCGCGGCGCCGCCTTCGGCGGCATCCTGGCCGCGCTCGACACGGGCATCGGCTCGGGGTCGATGGCGCTGGGGTGGGTCATCCAGCAGTACGGCTTCCGCCAGGCGTACGGGCTCGGCGCGGTGCTCGCGGCGCTGGCTATCCCGTACTTCCTGCTGACGCGACCCGTCTTCCTGCGCGGACGCAGCGAGGCCTGAGGCGGTCGGCCCCGGTCAGGCCGGGAGCGCGGAGGCGTCGAGGCTCCGCACGCGCAGCCACCACACGCGCAGCAGGGCGAGGCCGCACACGGTGAGGCCGAGGGCAAGCCCCGCCCAGAGTCCGATCACGCCCCATCCCAGCCGGAAGGCGGCCAGGTAGCCCAGGGGCAGCCCGAGGGCCCAGTGGCCGACCAGGTTCCACCCCATGGGTGTTCGCGTGTCGCCGATCCCGCGCAAGGCTCCCGTCGCCACGGCCTGGAACCCGTCGAAGAGCTGGAACACCGCCGCGACGATGAGCAGGCGGGCGCCGAGTGCCAGGACGAACGGGTCGGCCGTGAACGGGCGCAACAGCGGCCGAGGAAGCGTGACCATCACGAGGGCGGCCGCCACCATGAACACGCCAATGACGCCCAGCGCGGTCCATCCGGCCCGACCGGCGCCAACCGGATCCTGCCGGCCCACCGCCTGGCCGACCAGGACCGCGGTGGCCGAGGCCACGCCCAGGGGCACCATGAACACGGCCGAGGCGATGCTGAGCGCGACCTGATGCGAGGCGAGCGCGACTGGATCGAGACGACCGGCCAGCAGCGTGGCGGTCGCAAACACCCCGACCTCCAGCGTGACCTGGATCGAGGCGGGCAGGCCCAGCGTCGCGAGCCGGCGCAGTCGGGTGAGGTGCAGGCCGTCCCACGACCGCCGCAGCGTCACGGATGACTGACGGTCGTGCAGTGCGATGGCGATGGCCAGCACGCCTGCCATGTAGACGCGTGAGAGCACGGTGGCCCAGGCCGCACCGGTCACGCCGAGGGCGGGCGCGCCAAGCTTGCCGTGAATGAGGATGTAGTTGGCGGCCGCGTTCACGAGATTTGCCGAGACCAGGGCGAAGGTGATCGGCCGCACCAGCGACATGCCCTGCAGGTAGCGGCGGCAGGCGGCGTAGAGCAGCAACGGCAGCAGGCTCCACGTCACGGCGCCAAGATAGGGCCCCGCCAGGCGCTCGGTGGTGGGGTGCAGCCCCACCAGGTGGAGGTGTCGCACGCCGGTGAGCGCCAGCAGCGTCAGCGGCACGCTGACGGCCACCGCCAGGGCGAGGCCGTGGAACAGCCAGCGCCGGCAGTCCTCCCGGCAACCGGCTCCGTAGGCCTGCGACACCAGCGTGTCGAGCCCGAGCAGCAGCCCCATGCCGAAGATCGCCAGCGCCATGAAGGCGTTGCCACCGAGCCCCACGGCGCCGATCGCGGCAGGGCCAAGGGGGCTCACCATCACGGTGTCGACCAGGCCCATCGCCACCCAGCCGATCTCGGCCAGCACCACGGGCCCGGCGAGCGCCAGCAGACGTCGCATCTCGACGCGCAATTCCTCGCGTCGCGTCTCCGGCGCGGGGCGAGGATCGGCAGGCTGGCATGCCGCGGGCATCCGCTCATGATACGGGAGGGCGCCGGCTGACACGCCGGCGGCTTCCTGCCAGGCCGCTCAGACGCGGGCGGGAGCACGAATCGCCGGTCATTCGACCGGCAGGCGCGCGACATGCCAAGATGGCGCATGTCCGCCGTACCGCCCGCATCGATGCTCGCCGTCGAGATCCGTGAGCCCGGGGGGCCCGACGTGCTCGTGCCCGGCCAGCGTCCGGTTCCGGTCGCCGCGCGCGGCGAGGTGCTGATCGCCGTCGAGGCCGCCGGGGTGAACCGCCCTGACGTGCTCCAGCGGCTCGGAAACTATCGGCCGCCGCCGGGCGCCTCTGACGTGCCAGGCCTGGAAGTGGCCGGTCGCGTGGCCGCCGTTGGTGACGAGGTCACGGGGCTGCGCGTGGGGGATGCGGTGTGCGCGCTGCTGGCCGGCGGGGGCTACGCCGAGTTCGCGACCGCGCCAGCGGGCCAGTGCCTCCCCGTCCCCCGGGGTCTTTCGATGGTGGAGGCGGCCGTGCTGCCCGAGTGCACGTTCACCGTGTGGGCCAACGTGTTCGACCGGGGACGGCTCGCCGCCGGCGAGGTGCTCCTGGTGCACGGCGGCTCGAGCGGCATCGGCACGACGGCCATCCAGATGGCCGTGGCGGCTGGCGCGCGCGTGGCGGTGACGGCCGGCAGCGGCGCCAAGTGCGCAGCGTGCCTGCGCCTGGGAGCCGAACTCGCGGTCAACTACCGCGAAGAGGATTTCGTCGACGCCATCAGGGCGTTCACCGGAGGACGCGGCGCCGACATCATCCTCGACATGGTGGGCGGCGATTACACGCCCCGCAACCTCGCGGCGCTCGCCCCCGAGGGCCGCCTGATCCAGATCGCGTTCCTCCGCGGACGCCAGGTGGAGATCGATCTCTCACGCGTGATGCAGCAGCGGCTCACCATCACCGGCTCCACGCTGCGCCCGCGTCCCGTGGCCGCCAAGGCCGCCATCGCCGAGAGCGTGCGCGCCCGCGTGTGGCCGCAGTTGGAAGGCGGCGCGTGGCGCCCGGTCGTGCAGGCGACGTTTCCGCTGGCCGCGGCCGCCGACGCCCACCGCGCCCTCGAGGAGGGCGCCCACGTCGGCAAGTTCGCCCTGCTCGTCAGCTGACGTCCCGCGCCATGGCCATCCTCGCCGCGCTCTTCGACCTCGACGGAACGCTGCTCGACAGCGAAGCCTACATCCACGGAGCCTTTCGGGCCGTACTGGCAGGGGCCGGCGCGCCGGCCGCCTCGCCGGCCGCCCTTCGTGGCGTGATCGGACACGCGCTCGAAGAGTGCTACCGGCAGCTCGCGCCCGGCTTGGACGCGCACGCCCTGTGCGAGGCACATCGAGAGTGGCAGTCGAGGCACCTCGACATGGTCAGGGCGATGCCCGGCGCGCATGCGCTCCTGGACGCCCTGCGGAGCACGGGCCTGCGGCTGGCGGTGGTGACCAACCGTTCGCGCCGGTCGTCGATCGCCTCTCTCGATCACGTCGACCTGCTGGCGCGGGTCGAGGAGGTGGTGTCCTCCGAGGACGTGACGCGTCAGAAGCCCGATCCCGAACCCGTGCGCCTGGCGCTGGCGCGCCTGGAGGTCGCCGCCGCGTGCGCGGTGATGGTGGGGGATACGGCCGTCGACATCGCCGCCGGCCGGGCCGCCGGAACCCGCACGGTGGCCGTGGACTTCGGCCGCCGGCACGCGAGCGTCGCCCCGGAGCGACCCGACGCGATCGTGCACGCACTGGACGAGCTGCGGGCCCTGTTCGCTGAATGGTGAGCAGACGGCCACCCGGCCGGCAACCGGCGTGCGAACACTGATAGGATCCTGCGCCAGCACCGCATGACCCCGATGGACTGCGGGAGATCCCGTGTCGCTTGACTTGTCCACCCCGGCCGGGCAGGCTGCCGTCGCCGCGGGCGTGCAGGCCGCGGATCCCGCGGCGGAGCAGGCCCTCGCCACGCACTACCGGCGCCGGATCTACCTGATGATGCTGGCCCGGCTGCGCAATCGTGACGCGGCCGAGGAACTCGCCCAGGACACCATGCTGGCGGTGCTGGCCGCGCTGCGCAAGGGGCAGTTGCGGCACGGCGACCGCCTCGGCGCCTTCATCCATGGCGTGGCTCGCAACCTGGTCAACAACCACGTGCGGACGCAGCGCAGCCGGCCGATCACGATCGAACTCGGCGAGCACCTGGCCGCCACCGTGCCGCACGAGGACTTCGAGGGCGCCCAGCGCATGGCCTTCCTGCGGCGCGAGATCGCCCAGCTCGAGGCCACCGACCGCGAAATCCTCCTGCGGACGCTGGTCAACGGCGAGAAGCCCGGTCAGATCGCCCGCGCGATGGCGCTCTCCTCCGACGTGGTGCGTGCGCGAAAGTCTCGTGCCCTGCGCAGGGTGATCCAGCGGCTGGCCGATCGCCGAATCCTGTCACGAATTGCGGCTGCCCCCCACTTGGTTCACGAGGCACCGGAATGACCTGTGAAGAACCGGCGCGGAGCGACACGCTGGAGCGTTACGTGGCGGGACAACTCGACGAGGAAGCCATGGCGGCGGTGGAACGCCATGTGTTCGAGTGCGAGGACTGCGCCTCGATGCTCGACGAGTTGACGGCCATCCGTACGGTCCTGGCGGAACTTCCGCCGGCACCTGCCCACAGCCGTTCACCTCACCGCCAGGCACCACGCTGGTACTCGCAGCCGTGGGCCATCGCCGCATCGACGGCCGTCCTGACGTTCGCCGCGGCTGGCGCCGTGTGGTGGACCCGCGGCGCGCCGGTTCCGGCACAGGCGCGGGTCGTCGAGCCGTCGGGACCGGCCTCCGGGCCGTCAACGCCAGAGCCTGTTGCGCCGGAGCCCGCAGCGTCCTCGCCCTCAACGACAGCCCCGGCCAGTTCACCCGACGCCACGACCGAACCCGACTGGGCGCGGCTGGCACGGTTCGAGGCGCCAGCCCTGCTGGCGCTCACGCTGCGCGGAGCGGAGGCGCCAGCCGGCGACAACGCTGCCCTGGAAGAGGCTCGCCACGCCTATGCCCGACACCGGTTCGCCGAGGCCGCCGATCTCTTCACGCGCGCTGCGTCCGGCGGGGAAGCGCCGGCGGAAATCGCCTTCTATCGCGGCGTGAGCTATCTGAAGTCGGGAGCCGCCGACAAGGGCCTCGCCGACCTGGACGCCGCAGCGGCCTCGAATCAGGCTCCGTACGCCGTGGAGGCCCACCTCTATCTGGCATACGGACATCTGGCTCGGCACGACAGCGCCAGCGCGCGCGCGGCGCTGGATCGCTACGTCGCGCTCGACGGGGATTTCACGGCCGATGCCCGTCGCCTGATTCGGAACCTCCCGACCCCCGCTCCACGATCACACTGAAAGCTTCCGGCGGGCGCTGGAGGCGGCGACGGCAGATGGGAGATCGCGCCGACCGTTGCCACCTCGAGGCCCGGCTGCTCGTCGGGAGTTGTCGCGACTATCGGCCGTCGGCGATCAGGAACACCCAGTTCGCCATGATCACGGTGATGGTGACGACGCGCGCCAGCCTGGCGCCGCGCGCGCTCACACGGCACCGGAGCCGCGGCAGGCCCAGCAGTGAGACCGTGGCGGCGTAGCCGACGTAGGGAACGGCGAGGAGCAGGCCCGTCGCCACGAGCGGGTTGAGCCGCAGCGCGCGCCTGGGATCGCCCCCGACGAGCGCGAGCAACGCGCGGGTGGCGCCGCAGGTGGGGCACGGCCACCCGGTGATCGCGTGCATCGGGCAGATCACCGGGGGCCAGTCGACGAACGCGACCCAGGCGGCGAACATCACCACGAGGGCCGCGGCGAAGCTCGCCCACAGGGTTTCGTGGTCGGTCTCGCCTGGCAGCAGCGGCCGCCACTGCCAGGTCATCACCCGCGGAGGCCGGACGCCGCGGCGCCGAAGATCAGCGCGGCGACGGTTCCCCACAGCAGGGCGAACAGCACACAGCACACGACGGCCGGCGTCAGCACCGCGATGGCCGCCTTCGTCGTGTCGGTCTCGTGCACGTCGGCGATGCCGACGATGTAGAGATAGATGGCGTAGAGTGCCCCGATGAAGCTGCCGCAGATCGGGACGAGGCCCGCCAGGGCGGTCGCGCCCGCACCGTAAGCCACCACGCGCAGCGTGGCTTCGAACGGCTGCCGGGCCGCCCCCAGCAACGACAGCACGAGGTGGAAGATGCCCGCCCCGATGAACAGCCCCACGACGCCCAGCACCAGGGCCATCACCAGCGCCGCGACGAAGCCGCCGCCGGCCATCCCCATGCCCGGTATCCCGAAGCCTCGCCCCAGCGGCAGGAACCGGTAGACCGCGCCGGCCACCGCGCTGATGCCGATCCCGACCAGCGCGAAGCTCACCGGGCCCTGCAGGCCGCCGGTCAGGCGCATGTTCGCGTAGAAGCTCTTGGGGTCGGTCAGCACCGCGCGCACCGTGTCGACGTAGCGCTGCACGAACTCGCCCGCGCCCTCCCAGGCCGGGCCGGTTCGCCCGGGTGGCGTGGGGGGCACAGCGGGCACGTTGGTACCAAAGGGGTAGCCGGGTCCGTCGCTCATGTGGGCCTCTCGGGCGGGGGTTACTCGGATCGCGCAGTAGCTTACCTCAGCGCGCCGTCGAACGGACAGAATCGTTTGCGCACGCGGCGCGCCCCGGCCGCCGCGAGCGATCGTCGCCTCGCCGTCCGTGCCGTCAGCGGCGGGGGAGGCGCCGCGCGATCAGCGAGAGCACCGCCTCGGGGTTGTCGGTGTTCAGCCAGTGGCCGCCGGCGACCCTGACCAGGTGGACGCGGCCGGTCGCACGCCCGGCCGCCTCGATGCGCGTGCAGGCATCTTCCGAGAGGGTTGTCGAATCAGTGGCCTTCACGAAGACGATCTCGATGCCAGTTGCCGGCGCCTGGACGACGTCCCAGAGATCGACGCGGAAGAAGTCGCGCAGCATCGCCTCCATCGCGTCGAGATCGATTCGCCATCGGTACGTGCCGCCATCCGACGCGAGATTGGTGGCCATCCACGCCGCGACGGCCGCGCTCACGCCCAGCGCCTGCATGCCGTCGATCGCCTCCTGACGCGACGCGAAGGCCTGCGGCAACTCACGCAGGATCTGCAGCATCCGCCAGGCATTGCCGTCAGGGGGACGGGCCTCGGGCGTCGAGTCGATCACCCACACCTGCAACGGGCGGACGTCGCTGCGCGCGGCAAACGACAGCGCGACCTTGCCCCCGAAGGAATGCCCGAGGATGGCGCGCGGCGCAGGGTGCCCGTGCCGTTCCAGGTCGAGCACGTCGCCTGCCGCGGTCTCCACCGTGTGGGGCGCGGCGAATGCGGGGGAGTCGCCGTGCAGCCGCAGGTCGATCAGCAGGCTCGCCCAGTCGTCGCGACGTGCGGCCAGGTGCCGGGCGATGGCGCCCCAGTTGCGGCCCCGGCCGTATATTCCATGGAGCACGTACAAGCGGTTGGCCGCATCGGCGCGGCCGATCAGCGTCGTCGCGAGCGTGGCGGGCCGTTCGTTCACCGGCTATGTCTCCGTTTCGCGCTTGAGGTCGGCCAGCAGTTGCAGCGCCTGCAGCGGCGTGAGCTGGTTCACGTCCACCTCGTGCAGCCGGGCCACGAGGTGATCCCGCGGCGACGCGGCGGCCTCGAACAGCGCCAGTTGTGGCTGGGGCTCGGACGGCGCCGCGTGCAGCGACGGTCGTCCGCCGCGCGAGAGCTCATCGGCCTCGAGCGCGTCGAGGATGGCGCGCGCTCGGGCCACCACGGCCGGCGGCAGCCCCGCCAGCCTCGCGACCTGGATGCCGTAACTGCGATCGGAACGGCCGGGCAGCACCTTTCGCAGGAAGACGATGTCGTCGCGCCACTCGCGGACCGCGACGTGGGCATTGGTCACGCGAGGCAGCGCGTCGGCCAGGTCGGTGAGTTCGTGGTAGTGCGTGGCGAACAGCGTCATCGGGCGCGCCACGGGACTGCTGGCGAGGTGCTCGGCCACCGCCCACGCGATGCTCAACCCGTCGAAAGTGGCCGTGCCGCGGCCGATTTCGTCGAGCACGACGAGGCTGCGCGACGTGGCATGGTGCAGGATGCGCGCGGTCTCCTGCATCTCCACCATGAAGGTGGACTGGCCCCGCGCGATGTTGTCGGACGCGCCCACGCGCGCGAACACGCGGTCCACGATCGGCAGCTTGGCCTGCCGCGCCGGCACGAACGCGCCGGCCTGCGCCATGACGACCGTCAGCGCCACCTGGCGGAGGTACGTGGACTTGCCGCCCATGTTCGGGCCGGTGAGGATCACCACCTGGTGCCGGTCGCCGTCGAGCGTGACGTCGTTGGGGACGAAGGCATGGCGGGTGCGCCGCTCCACCACCGGGTGGCGGCCCTCGAGAACCAGCAGTTCGTCGCCCGCGTGGAAGTGCGGCTTGGTGTAGTCGTTGACGGTGGCCACCTGCGCCAGGCTGGCCAGCACGTCGAAGGTGGCCAGCGCGCGCGCCGTTTCCAGCACGCGCGGCGCCTCGGCGGCGACGCGCGACCGCAGCGTCTCGAACAGCGCCACCTCGCGTTCGGCGATGCGCTGGTCGGCGCCGAGCACGCGCTCCTCGTGCTCCTTCAAGGCCGGCGTCACGAAGCGTTCGCCGCCGGCGACGGTCTGCTTGCGGAGGTAGTCGGGCGGTACCGCGTGCAGGTTCGACTTGGAGACCTCGATGTAATAGCCGAACACCCGCGTGAAGCGCACCTTGAGCGACGCGATGCCGGTCCGCGCGCGCTCGGCCTCCTCCATCGCCGCGATGTGGGCCTTGCCGTGACGGCTGATGTCGCGCAGGGCGTCGAGTTCGGCGTCCACGCCGTCGCGCACGCAGCCGCCGTCACGGGCCAGCGCGGGCGGATCCTCGACGAGCGTCGCCTCGAGCGCCTCGCGCACGTCGGCGAGGTCGTCGAGGCTCGCGAGCAGGCTGAGCAGGAGCGGCGACCGGCATTCGGCGAGCACGGCGCGGACGCGCGGCACGGCCGCCAGGGAACGCCGCAGGGCGGCCAGGTCGCGCGGTCCGGCCGTGCCGAGCGCTGCGCGTGAGACCAGGCGTTCGATGTCCTGCACGACGCCGAGCGCGTCACGCAGCCGGGACCGGTCGGCGCCCCGGAACGCGAGTTCCTCGACCGCGTCGAGCCGATCGAGGATCGGCTCCAGCCGCGCCAGCGGCCGCATCAGCCAGCCGCGGAGCATCCGCGCGCCCATCGAGGTCTGCGTGCGATCGAGTTCGGCGAGCAGCGACCCGTCACGCCCGCCCTCCGCGCCCTCGAGCACCTCCAGGTGTGCCATCGTCGTCGGGTCGATGAGGAGCACGTCCGCGTGCTCGCGGTACGACACCGTCCGTACGTGGGCGAGATCGGCCTTCTGCGTGTCGCGCAGGTACCGAACCAGGGCGCCCGCCGCGGCCACCGCCCACGGCCGGTTCGCCAGCCCGAAGCCCTCGAGCCCGCCTGCGCGCAGCTGATCGAGCAGGACGTCGCGCGCGCGACCGGCGTCGAAGCTCCAGGGATCCACGCGCGTGATCGGGATCGAGAGACCGTCGAGCCCGGGCAGCGCCGCCGCGAGTTCGACGTCCTCGCCCACGACCAGTTCGCGCGGTGCCAGCACACGCAGTTCCTCGGCGAGCGCCTGCCGGCCGGTGTCACCCGCGTACTCGGCCGTCCAGAACTCGCCCGTCGACACGTCGATGAGCGCCGTGCCGACGACAGCCGGGGCCGGGTCCTGCGACGAGGCGCCCGGCGCGAAGGCGAGCGACAGCAGGAACGCCGGTTCCTTCGCGTCGAGGTAGGCCGCATCGGTGAACGTCCCCGGCGAGACCACCCGCACCACCGCGCGCTGCACCAGCCCCCTGGCCTTCTTCGGATCCTCGATCTGCTCGCAGATCGCCACGCGGTAGCCCTTGCGCACCAGCCGCGCGATGTAGGCGTCGGCGGCGTGGTGGGGGACGCCGCACATCGGGATGGCCGAGCCCGAGGCGTCCTTCGAGCGCGAGGTGAGGGTGATGTCGAGGGCGCGGGCCGCCGTCAGGGCGTCCTCGTAGAACAACTCGTAGAAGTCGCCCATCCGGAAGAACACGAGGGCGTCCCGGTGCTGCCGTTTCGCGTCGAAATACTGGCGCATCGCCGGGGTGAGCGACGCGGCGTCGGGTGGGGAAGACTGCGACATCGGCGGCTGTCAGGTCCGCGCGGCCCGGCGGGCCGTGCTCGCGCGCCGTGGCGGTCCCTGCGGGAAGAGCCGAGTATAGCAGCCCGACGCGTTACACTTCCCGCGCATCATGCGTGTGCTCGCGCTCGACACGACGACGCCTCCGGGCAGCGCCGCCTTCCTGCGGCCGGGCGCGGCGCCGCTCGTGTCGGCGCCGGCCGACACGCGCCCGTTCGGCGAACGATTGCCGGGCTGGCTGCTCGCGCTGCTGGCCGGTGCTGACGCCACCATGCACGACGTCGAGCTGTTCGTCGTGGGTGCGGGCCCAGGCTCGCTGACGGGACTGCGCGTGGGCCTGGCCACCATGCAGGGGCTGGCAACGGCCACCGGGCGCCCGCTGCTGGGCGTGTCCACGCTCGAGGCGCTGGCACAGCACGCCCTCGATCGAGCCGGACCGGCGCCGCACCGGCGCTTCGCGGCGTGCGCCAACGCGCGGCGCGGCGAAGTGTTCGCACAGCTGTTCGCGCCGGCAGTCTCCGACCTGCTCGAGCCGTGCGGGCCACCGGCCGTCGGCTCGCTGGCGGAGGTGGCGGACCGCTGGGCGCCGGCGCTCGCCGGCGTCACGCTCGTGGTGAGCGGCGATGCCGCGCAGGGAAGCGAGCCGGCGTGGCTGGCGCACGGCGCACGTGCGGTATCGGTGATCCCGGCGGTACCGCTGGCGGTCGTCATGGCCAGGATAGGCGTGCGGCGCGCCGCGCTCGGCGAGGCGGGGGCGCCGGGCGCGGTGCAACCGTTGTACGTGCGTCGTCCCGATGCCGAGCTCGCCCGCGAACGCGCGGCGCGCGGTGCGAAACCTCATGTCGGCGGCTGAACGCCTGCCGGCGGGCCTCGAAATCGATCGCCTCGACGTGGCGCGGGATCTCGACGGCGTGCTCACCGTCGACGCGGCGTCGTTCGTCAACCACTGGACGCGCGAGATGTTCCTGTGGGAGGCGGAGCACTCGGACGTGGCGCGGGTGTTCGTGTGCCGTACAGCCGCAGGCATGGTCGTGGCCTACTGCGCCGTCTGGCTGATCTTCGACGAACTGCACGTCAACAACCTCGCGGTGCTGCCCGACTGGCGCCGGCGCGGCGTCGCCCGCGGCCTGCTGCGTGCGGTGCTCGCCGCCGCACGCCGCGAGGGCGCGACCCGCGCGACACTCGAGGTTCGTGCATCCAACCTGCCCGCGCTCTCCCTCTACGGCGCGTTCGGCTTCGTGCAGCGGGGCCGCCGGCCGCTGTACTACACGAACCCCGCGGAAGACGCTCTCATCCTGTGGCGTGAGGACGCGTCCGGGTCGGTTGAAACACCCGGACACGAGTGATACAGTGCCCGCAAGGGTGGGGCCCGGGTCCCACCACGACCCTTCGCCAGGAGGCTGCCATGCCCACCCATTCGCAGGGCCTCAAGGACTACCTTCTCCAGAGCGATCAGGAATTCCGGGGGTTGTTCAACCAGCACCTCGAACTCGAAGAACTTCTCCTCCAGTTGTCCTCCAAGCCGTACTTGACCGACCAGGAACAGATCGAGGAAGTCAACATCAAGAAGCGGAAGCTGCAGCTCAAGGATCGCATGGAGGACATCATGCGCCGGCATCGCGAACACGCCGGCGCATCCTCGTAGGCCGGACGCCATCGCGGGCAAGGCGACGAGCGGGCCCGCCCGGGCGGCGAGTCCGCTCGTGCCATTTCAGGACCATCCTCCTTTCCTTCGTCCCATGCGCATCGATCCCGCTGGTTTGCCCTTCATCGCCGGGGCCCTCGCACCGGCAGCCGCGGCCGTGCTGGCCAGGCGGCCGAAGTGGGCGGTTCCCCTCGCGGCAACCGCCGGCTTCATGCTGTTCTTCTTCCGCGATCCGGATCGCGTGCCGCTGGCCGGCGATCACCTGGTCCTCGCGCCGGCCGACGGGCGCGTGATCGTCGCGGGGCCCGCCGAGCCCGGCGTCGCGCCGCCGGGTGAGTGGCAGCAGGTCAGCATCTTCCTGTCGCCGCTCGACGTGCACGTGAACCGCTTCCCGTTCACCGGACGGGTGGAGCGCGTCGAGTACCGCCCGGGCCGCTTCCTGCCGGCCTACGATGCCGCATCGGCCGCCGAGAACGAGCGCAGCGAGATCTGGATCACCCAGGGCGATCGGATGGTGGTGGCGCGCCAGATCGTGGGCGTGCTCGCGCGGCGCGTGGTGTGCCGCGCCACGGCCGGCACCGACGTCCGCGCCGGGGATCGGCTGGGCGTGATGAAGTTCGGCTCACGCATGGACGTGTTCGTGCCGCCATCTGCCGAGCTGCTCGCCCGCGTCGGCGATCGCGTTCGCGCCGCCGAGACCGTGCTGGCCCGCTTCACGGGGCCTGCCCGATGAGCGGCGCGCCGGCGCCCGCCCGGACACGCCGCGGCCTCAGGCGCGGCGTCTACCTGCTGCCCAGCCTGTTCACGATGGCGAACATGTTCTGCGGCTACTGCTGCATCGTCTACACGATGCGCGGGGAGTTCGCCACCGCCGCGCCGCTGATCGGCCTGGCGGTCGTGCTCGACATGCTCGACGGCCGCATCGCGCGGCTGACGGGCGCCACCAGCGAGTTCGGCGTGCAGTTCGATTCGCTGGCCGACGTCATCTCGTTCGGCGTCGCGCCCGCGGTGCTGGCCTTCAGGTGGGGGCTGGTGCCGTTCGACAAACTCGGGTGGGCCGCAGGCTTCGTCTTCGTGTCGGCGGCCGCCATCCGCCTGGCGCGGTTCAACATCCAGGCGGGCACGCCTGGCGATCGACGCTACTTCGTCGGCATGCCGAGTCCGGCCGCCGCGGCGATACCGGCCGCGACGGTGTTCGCCTACCCGTACGGTCTCCAGGGCTGGCTGGCCGTGCTCGCCCTGCCGATGGTCCTGGTGCCGGCGCTGCTGATGGTGTCCACCATCAAGTATCGCAGCTTCAAGACCATCGACCTGCGGTCACGCAAGTCGTACCGCAATCTCATCCTGATGGCCCTGGTGATTGCCGCGATCACCACGCACCCCCAGATCTCGCTGGCGGTCATCGCTTACACCTACCTGCTGTCGGGCTTCATCGGCCTCGCCTGGACGAGACTGCGTCGCCACGGACCGGTCGAGACGGCCGACAGCGTTCCGCCGGCGGCCGATTCGCGCCCCCGCTGAGGACGCCACCGGCTCAGGCCGCCGGTGGGCGCAACCGCTCGAGCGGGAAGCGGAAGGTGACCGTCGTGCCCGAGCCGGATGCACTGGTGACCGACACCCGCCCGCCGTGGAGTTCGACGTTCCGCTTGGCGATCGGCAGGCCCAGGCCGGTTCCCGTCGCCTTGGTGGAGAACGAGGGATCGAAGGCGCGTGCGGCGTCCTCGGCGTCCATCCCGACGCCCGTGTCACGTATCGCGATCACCAGTTCGCGGTCCGCGTCGACCGATGCCGCCACGTGCAGCGTGCCTGCGGCCGGCATGGCCTGCAGCGCGTTCTCGATCACGTTGGTGATGGCACGGCCCAGCAGGACGTGATCCACGAGCACGACGGGCAGATCGCCGGCGATCTCGGCCTGCACGTCGATCCGGCCCTCCAGGCCGAGCCGGTAGTGCTCGACGATCTCCTGCAGCAGCGGCGCGGGCGAGGTGGGTTCGGGCCGCACGGTCGGCGTGGTGGCGAAGCTCGAGAACTCCGAGGAGATGCGGCGCAACAGCCGCACCTGGCCGAGAATGACGTCAACGCAGCGGTCGAGCACCGGGCTCAGCGGCGCGCCGCGATCGCGATGCACCCGCTGCAGGTGTTCGGCCGAGAGCTGGATGGGCGTCAGCGGGTTCTTGATGTCGTGAGCGACCTGCCGCGCCATCTCCGCCCACGCCTCGAGCCGGTTGGTGTGTTCGAGCTGCGCCCGCTGCCGCTCGAGTTCGTGCGCCATGCTGTTGAAGGACTCGACGAGACGCTGCAGTTCGTCGGCGGTGCGCACGAACACGCGCGCGCTGAGCTCGCCCGACGCGATGCGCTGCGATGCGCGGGTGAGGCGCGCCACCGGGTCTGCGATCCGCTGCGCCAGCCAGTAGCCCACCCCCGCACCCACCAGGACGAACACCACGACGCCGAGCACCACGCCCCGGTCGAGGTCGTCGATCTCGCGCTCGATCTCGCGCTGTCGCAGTGCGAGCGGCACGGTCAGGATCGCGTCCACGTCGCCGGTTCGCACCGGCGCGGCAGCCATCAGATAGCGCAACCCGCCGATCCGATCCTCGGTGACGTAGGAGGGCAGCCGCTGCAGGACCACCGCGCGGTAGACGTCGCCGGGCACACGCGTGGGAAGCAGCCCCGACGCGAACAGGTCGCGCTCGCTGGTGGCCGCCACCTGCGTCCCGACGAAGATGTTGACGTCCTGGTCGATGACGCGGCTGATCCACACCATCACGTCGTCGGTGAGCGCGGTGGGCGTCACCTCGTCGCGCCGCTGCGTGGCCAGGGTCTCCTGGATGACGCGCTGCGCGACGGCGGCGGTCCGCGCCGCCTCGGCCTCCACCTCGGCGCGCAGCCGTGAGGCCACGAAGACGCGGATCGACAGGGCCAGCACCAGCACGGGCACGACGGCCGCCGCCACGAACGCCAGGAACAGCTTCCGCGAGAAGCTGCCGCGGATCTCCCGCGCGAGGTAGACGACGGGCCCCGGCCGGGGCCACACGATCCGCCAGACCAGCGACGCCAGCAGGTACAGGACGACGAAGGTCAGCGCGCCGAACGCCGCGAGCTCGGCCAGCCGCACGCAGAACCCGAACCACGTGATCTCGGGGAAGCCGACGGCGTAGATGCCATAGCGATCGTTGGCGAAGAACACGCGCTCGCGGCGCCCCGCGGCGTCGATGCGCGCCCAGAACGGCTCGCGCGACCGGTAGATCCGCTCGAACACCTCCTGGGGAATCGCCCAGGCCCGCGCGGTCGACGTGTAGATCGGCGTGCGTCCCCATCCGTAGACCGTCAGCGAGACGTCGGTGCCTGGCAGCTCCTCGGCCGGCGCTGCCGGGAGCTGTGCCGGCCGGAAGAGGGCGAAGTAGGGGCTCTGCGTCGACAGGAAGGGCAGCGCCCCGTAGTCGAGCATCACGTGGACGACAATGGCGCCGCGGGGGCGGTTGGCGGCGTCGCACACCGCGCGTTCGGCGTGGAGCATGCGGCGTTCCTCCGCCCCGAAGGGCGCGGCCTCGCCGAACACCTCGCCCCACTCGCAGGCGTCGTTCTGCCAGTGCTGGTTGAGTGAGGCGTACTCGGGGAAGTTCAGGGCGAAGCGGCTGACCAGCCGGCCGTCGAATCCATAGAGCTCGATGGCCGACGTGAGCCTGCGCCGGGCGAGCGCGGTCTGCTGCCACACGGAGAACGCCGCCTCGGTCCCGATGATGCCGGCAGTGGAAGGCAGCGTCGAGACGAGCTCGGCGAGCGCCGGCATCGCATCGATCTGCCGGAGCGACTCGGCCAGCGTCGCCTGGAGTTCGGCCGGATGATGCATCACCTGCGCCACGAACCGGGTGGAGACGGTGTCTTCGCGCGCCCGCTCGATGACGAAGGCCAGACTCGGCTGCAGCGCCAGCGTCGGCACGACCACCGCCGCGCAGAGGGCCGCCAGCCTCCGTCCCTGCGACCCGTGGTGGAACCACGCGAGGCCGTGCCGCCACCGCCACGCACCGGCGCCGGCCAACCCCACCACCAGCAACACCGCCACTCGCGACACCTCGCTGGTGCCCGGAACGGTGGCCAGCAGAATCGAGGCCGCGGCCAGCCAGATCGAGAGGGTGAGGAGCGCAAACGCCTTCGAGGATGCGCCTGGTCGCCAGGGCGCGAGCGCAACCCGGAGGAGGATCACCGCGGTCCAGCACACCGCCACGTGCGACAGCACGAGCCCCGTGAACCGCATGGCCCGGGAGAGATCCAACGGCAGGAAGATGAGGTCCAGGCCGAAGTAGCCGGGGGCGAGCACACGGGTGCGCAGCACCCATTCGAAGCCCAGTACCAGCCAGCACGCCAGGAGGGACGCGACTGCCTGGGTGCCTGCGTAGGTGAAGAAGTCGACGGCCGTGATCACCGTCCGCCGTCGCGCGCGACGCGCCAGGCGCCAGCGTTCGGCGACGTCGAAGGCGACGGCAACCAGCCCGAGCGCCATGAGTGCCGTCAGCAGCAGGTCGAGGTCCGAGCCCCCGGCAGACTGCGCCGGCGGCATCGTCGTCGAGACGCCTTCTCGCCACGATGACGGCAGCCCAGCCCACAGCACCGCGCGCGCGGCGACGATGAGCCCGGCGGCGGCCAGCGGGCTGCGATAGCCGCCTGGCGCACCGTGGCCGGTGAAGCCGACGGCCAGCGCCGCCAGTGTGAGCGCGAAACACAAGGCGACGACTCCCGAGACCTCGGCGCGCAACGCCTCGCGTGCCAGCCCGAGGTCGCCGAGTGGCACGGCGGCCGTGAACAGCGGTTCGCCGCCGGCCGCGGCCACGCCGAACGTCGCCAGGCCAGAGGGTGGAGTCACGGGCACGGCCCGCAGGTACACCGAGACGGACACCGGGGAGGCCTCCAGCAGGGCATCGCCTGCCGTCCCGGCTCCCCCGGGAAAGGCGCCGATCACCTGTTCGGCCGAGACCGCGCCGAGCCGACGGCCGGTCTTCGCCTGGGTGACCGGCTCCACGTGGACCAACCGCAGCCCCGTGGGCCCCGGTGCGATGAAAACGGTGGCGGGCCCGTTGAGCCGTTGCGGGGGCAGCGATGCCGGCCGGCCCCGCCAGGCCACCACCTGCCCGTCCGGGCCGTTGACGGTTACCGACAGGTCGGTGGGCGCGCCGGGCCCGGCCAGCCGGTCGATGACGGCGAAGGCCTCGTCACCCGGCAGACCCGGCTGCGCGAGGGTCGCGACGATCTGCGTGTTGTCGGCGATGAGGCGCGCGAGGGTGCGCAGGCGCGCCGCCCGTCCGGCCACCTCACGCCGGACGTTGCGTTCGAGCAGGGCCAGGGCGTCCGCGTCGGTGCGGCCGAAGCGCCATCGCTCGACGAGGAAGCCGCCGCCGAGCACCAGCAGCACCAGGGCGATGCCGAAGCCCGCACGCGCCCAGACGGGCGCTTCCCGTGGGAGTCGCGCAAGGAGAAGGGGAATCACGGACACGGAATCAGCGCCGATCGAGGCCCGCCCAGTGTATCGCGCCCGCCCGGGAGACTTCGGGGCGGGTGATATACTCTGGCCACTCCGGCCGGTGGTCGCGCGGGCAACGGCCGCGAGAACCGGCGCATCGGACGGCCCGGGGCACCTCGCCACGACGGCCCCCCGCATCCCGGCCTCCCGGCCATGAGCGATTTCGTCACCCTCAAGGCAACCTTGAAACGCGGTGCGCTGGTCACCGCCGCGAACTGGCCGGTGGTCCTCATCCAGTTCGTCTCCGAATCGACGGTGAAACTGCTGCTCGGCGTGCCTGTGGCCGCCGGTGTGCTGCTGGCGGCGATGACCCTCGGGCGTGACATCGGTGAACTGGTCGGCGGCGACGCGCGCGACATCGTCACCGCGGTCGGCACGACGCTCGTCGAGCAGCCGCTCGCCTTCGTCTCGTTCGTCGTGGCGCTGGCCATCGCGCTCGCCGGAGGGGGCGTGCTGGGATTCCTCGTGAAGGGCGGCACGGTGTCGGTGCTGGCGGCTGGCGAGCGCAACGCCGGTGGGATCGAGAACCTCCCGCTGCGCGTTCCCGTGTTCGCGCGCGCGTCGGGTTACAGCGTCGAGGCCTTCCTCGCCGGATGCCGGCGATCCTTCCGCCGGTACCTGCGCCTGGGCGCGGCGTTGTTCGGCGTCTACCTGCTCTCGGGCGGGCTCTATCTCGCCGTCGTGTTCGGCGGGTACCGCGTCGTCGAGGGCGCCGGGTTTGCCATGGGCTGGACCGTGGTGGCCGCCATCTGCTCGGTGATGCTCGTATTGTGGATCACCGTCGTGAACCTGCTCTACCTGCTGCTGCAGATGGCCGTGACCGTCGAAGACTGCAGCGTACGTGTGGCGGTGCGCCTCGTCGCGGCCTTCCTGGAACAGCGCGGGCGCGATGTCGGCATCGTGTTCCTCTTGCTGTTCGCGCTGGTCGTGGTCGCCACCGGCGCATCGCTGATCGCCACCGCCGGGCTCGGTCTCGTCTCCTTCGTTCCGCTGATCGGGTTCGCCGCGTTCCCCCTGCAGGCCATCGCATGGCTGGTGCGCGGACTCGTGTTCCAGTACCTCGGGCTCACCGCACTGGGCGCCTACCTGGCGCTCTACAGGACCGCACCGTCCGCCATCGGTGCGGGCACGACATTCACGGAGGCGCGATCATGACCTACGATGCCTTTCTGTCACGCGTCGGCGCGGGGATGCAGCAATCGGCCATTCGCCAGATGGGCACGGTAGCCGCGCAGAACCCCGACATCATCTCGTTCGCGCCGGGCTATCCCGCTCCCGTGAACTTCGCGTGGGAGCCGTTGCGCGCGATTGCCGACGACATCCTGCGGGCGCGCGATCGGGTCACGCTCCAGTACGGCCCGACACGCGGCCTGCCCGACCTGATCGAGGTCGTCCAGGATCTGATGCGCGCCCGGGGGATCGAAACAGCCGCCGACGAACTGATGGTGACCACCGGATCGCAGCAGGGCCTGGATCTCGTCGCCCGCGTGTTCCTCGATCCCGGCGACGTCGCGCTGGTGGAGTTGCCGAGCTACACCGGCGCCATCACGGCCTTCCGCAACGTGCAGGCCAGCCTCGTCGGCGTCCGGCAGGAAGCCGACGGCATCGACCTCGGCGACCTGGATCGCAAGCTGGCCGCCGTGAGGGCCGAGGGCCGCCGGGTGAAGTTCCTGTACGTGGTTCCCAACTTCCAGAACCCGACGGGGCTGTTGCTCTCGCTCGAGAAGCGGCGGGCGCTGCTGGCGTGGGCGTCACGGCACGATGTGCTCATCGTCGAGGACGACCCTTACGGCGATCTCTACTTCGAGGACGCGGCCGGGCCGGCCGACACCCGGCCGATCAAGGCCGACGATGAGCAAGGGCGCGTAGTGTACTTGAGCAGCTTCTCGAAGACGCTCGCGCCGGCCTTCCGCGTGGCCTGGATGGCGGCGCCGCCCGCGCTGGCCGCCAGGTTCGAGACGGCGAAGCAGTGCCTCGATCTCTGTACGAGCGACTTCACGCAGCACGTCGTGATCGAGGCCGTGCGTCGCGGCGTGCTGGCCAGCCAGACGCCGAAGCTGCGCGCCTACTACCAGCAGAGCCGGACGACCATGGAGGACGCCCTCGGAGCGGCGCTCGGGTCGCGGGTGTCGTGGGTGAGGCCGCGCGGCGGCTTCTTCCTGTGGGCGACGCTGCCGGAGGCGGTGCACACCGGCACGCTGCTGTCGAAGGCGATGGCCCGCGGCGTGATCTACGTCGCCGGCGGGGCGTTCTTCGTGGACGACACCGGCACGAACACGCTCCGGCTCGCGTTCTCCCTGGCCTCAGCGGAGCGAATCCGCGAGGGCGTCGCGCGCCTGGCCTCTGTCGTGGCCGAGGAACTCGAGGGGACTACTGCGGCGGTGTCACGGTAACCGGCACCGGCACCCCGGGCAGAGCCACCGGCACCGCGACCGACGGCGACAGGCGCCGTCCGAGCAGGACGAGGGAGCCCTCGGCGGTCGCCACGCACAGCAGATCCTCGCCAACCCACCATCCCGGCACCATCAGCGGTCCGGTGCCGGGATCCGCATCGAGTCCATACCGTCCGGCGGGCTTGCCGGAGTCGGTCCAGGCCGCCTGAAGTTCCGGCGAAAGCCCCGCCAGCACGAGCGTCGATCCCACCAGCAGCGGGCCGACCACCGGGCGCGCCGCCAGCGGCCGCTTCCACCGCTGAACCCCCGTATTGCGATCCAGCGCGCGCAACAGGTTGTCGAGCGAGGAGAAGTACACGCGGCTGGCGTCGGTGACCGCGGCGCCCGTGATGTCGCCACCCGTCCTCCACCGCCAGCGGATGCGGCCCGTGGAGGCATCGAGCGCGTAGAAGAAGTTGTCGAGCGACCCGACGTAGAGCCGTGCCTGTGCCACCGTCAGGCCCGTGGGCCCGCCGCCGACGCGCTGCTCCCAGCGACGCGCCCCGTCGGCCGCGCGCAGCGAGACGATCCGCCCGTCGGCCAGGGCGAGGTAGAGCGCGTCGCCATCGGCCGCGCCCACTCCTGCCGGTGCTCCCTCCAGCGACGTCTTCCATCGTGAGGCGCCATCGGCGGCGACGACCGCAACCACCTCGCCGCCGGCCAGGACGACGATCGCGAGGTCGCCGCTGAGCAGGGGGCCAGCCACGATGGCGGCGGCCAGCGGCACCCGCCAGAGGCTCTCGCCCGTGGCGGGTGAAAGCGCCTCGAGGGTGTCGACGGTGCCGACCAGGAGA
>JBDIBB010000018.1:5000-45886 GCA_039812685.1 Vicinamibacteraceae bacterium | reverse complement strand
TGGGTCGGGTGTATTTTTCGACCTCGAGCGCCCCGAAAAATACACCCGACCCATTTTCTCGAGACCCGACCCTGTGTCCTGAGCCACCGGAGCCGACGCGATGACGTCCAGCAAGATGCAGCCCGCGCTGCTCGGCGGCCTCTTCATCGGCGTGTTCTCGGCGCTGCCCGTGGTGAATCTGGGCAACTGCTGCTGCTGTCTCTGGGTCGTCGCTGGTGGGGCTCTCGCCGCCTGGCTCCTGCAACAGAACGCGCCGGGGCCGGTGACGGCCAGCGAGGCAGCCGTCGCCGGGCTGCTGGCCGGCCTGCTGGGCGCCGTCGTGAGCACGGCGATCTCGATCCCGCTGAACCTGATCACCGGCCCGCTGGTCCAGGGGTGGATCGAGCAGCTCGTCCGCAACGTCCAGGATCTGCCTCCGGAGTTCCGCGACGCCTTCGAGCAGGCGCGGCAGGAGGGCCAGTCGGGCTCGGCCGGCATCGCGGTGGCCATGGGCGTCGTCTGGCTGCTGATCAGCCTCGTCGTCTATGCGGCGTTTGCGGCGGCCGGGGGCGCGCTTGGCGCGGTGCTCTTCGGGAAGACACCGCCGCGGCCGGTGGCGCCGCCTCCCCCGCTGGCGCCGCCCTCGTCCTCGTTCTGACATCGTCGGGGCGTGCCGAATGGGCGGCACGACGTTCTGCGACCACCGAAAGGCTCGCGATGGCCGATCACGATACCGCTGCTGAGATTGCCGCCCTGCTGAGCGAGAACCGGACCTTTCCGCCGCCACCCGACTTCGCGGCACAGGCCGTGGCGGCCGATCCCGGAATCTACGCGCGCGCGGCGGCCGATCCCAACGGGTTCTGGGCGGACTTCGCGCGCGAACTCGAGTGGATGCGCCCGTGGTCCTCCGTGCTGGAGTGGAACCCGCCAGATGCGAAATGGTTCGGCGGCGGCATCCTCAACGCGTCGGTGAACTGCCTCGACCGCCACGTGCGGACCGCGCGCCGCAACAAGGCCGCGCTGGTCTGGGAGGGCGAGCCCGGCGATCGTCGCACCCTCACCTATTTCGACCTCTACCGCGACGTCTGCCAGTTCGCCAACGTCATGCGCGGGCTCGGCGTGGGCAAGGGCGATCGCGTGGCCATCTACATGCCGCTGGTCCCCGAGGCGATCGTGGCGATGCTGGCCTGCGCGCGCATCGGCGCGGTGCACAGCGTGGTGTTCGGCGGCTTCAGCAGCCAGTCGCTGCGCGATCGCATCAACGATTCGAAGTGCGAACTGCTCGTCACCGCCGATGGCGGCTACCGGCGCGGCCAGATCCTTCCCCTCAAGCAGATGGCCGACGAGGCGCTGAAGGACACCCCCTCCATCCGCAACGTCGTGGTCGTCAAACGCGATCCGGGCGCGAGCTTCCCGGTCCACATCCAGGAGGGCCGGGATCACTGGTACCACCGTCTCATGCAGGACGCGTCGCCGGCCTGCGAGCCCGAGCCGATGGACGCCGAGGACATGCTCTACGTCCTCTACACGTCGGGGACCACCGGCAAGCCCAAGGGCATCGTGCACACCACCGCGGGCTACCTGGTCGGCGTCTACGCCACGACCAGGCTGGTCTTCGACGTGAAGGAGACCGACGTCTACTGGTGCACGGCCGACATCGGCTGGGTGACCGGCCACAGCTACGTCGTCTACGGTCCACTGGCCACCGGCGCCACCGTGTTCATCTACGAGGGCGCGCCCGACTGGCCCGACAAGGACCGCTTCTGGCAGCTCATCGAGCGCCACGGCGTCACCATCTTCTACACCGCGCCCACCGCCATCCGCGCCTTCATGCGCTGGGGCACCGAATGGCCCGCCCGCCGCGATCTCCGATCGTTGCGCCTGCTCGGCTCGGTGGGCGAGCCCATCAACCCCGAGGCCTGGATCTGGTACCACACCCACATCGGCCGTGAACGCTGTCCGATCGTCGATACCTGGTGGCAGACCGAGACCGGCCAGATTCTCATCTCGCCGCTGCCCGGCCTGGTCACCACGAAGCCGGGATCGGCCACGCTGCCGTTTCCAGGCATCTTCCCGGCCGTCCGGCAGCAGAACGGGGCGCCGGTGAGCGTCGGCGGCGGGCTGCTCGTGATGGAGCGCCCCTGGCCGGCCATGCTGCGCGGCATCTATGGCGATCGCCAGCGCTTCATCGCGCAGTACTTCAGCCGGTTCGACGACGGGGTCTACTTCACCGGCGACGGCGCCCGTCGCGACGAAGACGGGTTCTTCTGGCTGCTCGGACGAGTCGATGACGTGCTCAACGTGGCAGGCCACCGCATCGGCACCATGGAGGTGGAGAGCGCCCTCGTCGACCACCCCCTGGTCGCCGAGGCGGCCGTCGTCGGACGCCATCACGAGATCAAGGGACAGGCGATCGTCGCCTTCGTCACGCTGAAGGAGGGCCAGGTGGCCTCGCACGAGTTCGCCGACGAGCTCAAGGAGCACGTCGTGCAGAAGATCGGCGCGATCGCGCGTCCCGAGGAGATTCTCTTCTCGGCCGATCTGCCCAAGACCCGCTCGGGCAAGATCATGCGGCGGCTGCTGCGCGACATCGCCGAGGGCAAGGCGCTCGGGGACACGACCACGCTCGCCGACCCGGCAGTGGTGGCGCGGCTGAAGGAGAAGTACGAGAGCGAGGCCAGGGGATAACCGATGCGGGCCGGCAGACAGGCGGCGGTGTGGGTGCTGGCGACGATCGCGGTGGCCGTGGGGGCATGCGGCGGAACGCCGGCGTCCGGGCGTGCTGCCGTCCCGGTCACGGGCGCCGCGGCGCCTGAGACGCCGCAGGCCTCGTCCTCCGGGACCGCCATCACGCTGGCGGTGGCCGGTGCGCACAGGCCCAGCCGTGATGTCGTCCAGGTGGACGTGATCGCGCGCAACACCGCGGCTGCTCCCGTCGACCTGGCGGCGGCCTTCTCGCGGGACGGCGGCCTCGCGGCGGCGTTCCTGCTGGCAGGCGATGGCCGGGCCCGCCTGTTCGTCCTCTCCGGCGCCGACGGCGCGCCGCACTGTTCGGCGCCGTCCGGCGAGCTGGCGCCCGGGGCGCAGCAATCGCTGTTCGTGCGGTTTCCGGCGCTGTCGGCCTCGCCGCACACGGTCACCCTGGTCGTGCCGGGAGTCGGCGCGGTGTCCGGCGTGCAGGTGCCCGCTGCGGAGGCCGACTGAGGCTGCGGTGAGTCGCGTGCCCGCTGCCGCCACACTGGCGGGAACCGGCTTCGCCGACTCAACGTCCTCTCTCTGGCATCGCCCGGGCGGCCGGGTCCGTCGTCAACCCCTGTCGGTGAGCACTCATGACTGCCCTGATTGAGACCCGGGACCTCTGGAAGACCTATGTCATGGGCGCCGAGGAGATTCACGCGCTCCGCGGCGTTTCCATCCTCATCAGCCGCGGCGAATACGTCGCCATCATGGGGCCGTCGGGTTCGGGCAAGTCGACGCTGATGAACCTGATCGGGTGCCTCGACACGCCCAGCAAGGGCTCCTATGTGCTCAATGGCAGGGAAGTGAGCACGATGGACGACGACGAACTGGCGCGGGTCAGGAACGAGGAGATCGGGTTCGTCTTCCAGACGTTCAACCTGCTGCCACGCGCCAGCGCCCTGCACAACGTAGAACTGCCGCTGGTCTACGCCGGCGTCGCCGCCAGGGACCGGCAGCAGCGCGCGCGCGAGGCGCTGGAGAAGGTCGATCTCACCGCGCGCATGAACCACAAGCCCAACGAGCTGTCCGGCGGCCAGCGCCAGCGCGTGGCCATCGCCCGGGCCCTGGTCAACAACCCCTCGATCCTGCTCGCCGACGAGCCCACCGGCAACCTCGACTCGAAGACCGGCGTCGAGATCATGAGCCTGTTCGCGCGCCTGCACGAGGCAGGCAACACGATCATCGTGGTGACGCACGAGGCCGACATCGCGGCCTTCGCGCATCGCGTCATCCACATCCGCGACGGCCAGGTCGAAGACGACGTCCGCAACGTCGCGTGAGGACGTCGGGTCGCAGCCCCGGACGCAGCTTCGAAGGCGGTCGCACGGAGCATTCGCCAGGAGAGACCATGCACACCGATCCGCGACGCGCCGGAGTGGCGCGCGTCGCCACCCTGATGCTGGGCGCGGGCCTGGCCCTCGCCACGCCGGCGTTCGCGCAGGCCCCGCCGCTGATCGACCGCGAGGTGTTCTTCGGCGACCCGGAGATCTCCGGCGCGCAGATCTCGCCCGACGGGCAGTTCATCGCGTTCATCAAGCCGCTCGACGGCACGCAGAACATCTGGGTGAAGAAGGCCGACGCGCCCTTCGATGAGGCGAGGCCGATCACCGCCGACACGAACCGGCCCATCCGCATGTATTTCTGGAGCCGCGACGCCAGGTACGTGCTCTACGCGCAGGACCAGGGCGGCGACGAGAACTTCAATGTCTACGCGGTGGACCCCGCCGCCGCGCCGGCGCCTGGCCGCAAGGTGCCGGCGGCCCGCAACCTCACCGAGGCCCGCGGCGTGCGCGCCGCCCTGTACCAGGTCTCGAAGCAGGATCCGGATACGCTCTTCGTGGGCCTCAACGACCGGGACGCGGCGTGGCACGACGTCTACAAGGTGCGGATCTCGACCGGTGAGCGAACGCTGCTGCGGAGGAACACCGAGAGAATCTCCGGCTGGGTGTTCGACCTGAAGGACCAGCTGCGCCTCGCCGTACGCACCACCGACAAGGGCGACACCGAGGTGCTGCGCGTCGATGACGCGGGCTTCACGAAGATCTACGAGTGCACCGTGTTCGAATCGTGCGGCCCGATCCGGTTCCACAAGGACGGCCGGCGCGTCTACATGGAGACCAACAGGGGCGAGCCGGACCTCACGCGCCTGGTGCTGTTCGACGTCGCCACCGGCAGGGAAGAACTGGTGGAGTCCGATCCGCAGAACCGCGTCGACTTCGGCAGCGCCGTGTTCTCCGACGTGACCGACGACCTCGTGGCCACCGCGTACCTGGACGACCGCACCCGTTACTACTTTCGCGACAAGGCGCTCGAGGCCGACTACAGGTTTCTCCAGGGCAGGGTGCCGGGCGCCGAGATCGGCTTCGTGAGGGCGACGCGCGACGAGCGGAAGTGGATCATCAACGCTGCCAGCGACGTGGAGCCAGGCACCACGTATCTGTTCGACCGCGACAGGAAGACCCTCACGCTGCAATACCGCATCCGCGAGCGGCTGCCGCGCGAGCACCTCGCGCCGATGACGTCGATTCGATACCAGTCGAGCGACGGCCTCGAGATTCCCGCCTACCTGACGCTGCCCCGGGGCGTTCCCCCCAGGAGCCTGCCCATGGTGCTCGTGCCGCACGGCGGCCCGTGGGCGCGCGACGAGTGGGGCTACGACGCGATGGCGCAGTTCCTGGCCAACCGCGGCTACGCCGTCCTGCAACCCAACTTCCGCGGTTCGACCGGCTACGGCAAGAAGTTCCTCAACGCCGGCAACCTCCAGTGGGGCGACCTGATGCAGGACGACCTCACGTGGGGCGTGAAGCACCTGACCGCGGAGGGCACCGTCGATCCCGGGCGCGTCGCGATCATGGGCGGATCCTACGGCGGCTACGCGACGCTCGCGGGCGTCGCCTTCACCCCGGACCTCTACGCGGCCGCGGTGGCGATCGTCGCGCCGTCGAACCTGATCACGCTGCTCGAGACCATCCCGCCCTACTGGGAAGCGGGCCGCGTCGTGTTCCACAGGCGCATGGGCGACCCGAACACCCCCGAGGGCAAGGCGCAACTCGTGCGGCAGTCGCCGCTCACCTCCGCGGCGAAGATCAGGACGCCGCTGCTCGTGGTGCAGGGCGCCAACGACCCGCGCGTGAAGCGCGCCGAGTCGGACCAGATCGTGATCGCACTGCGCGATCGCGGCTTCCCCGTCGAATACCTCGTCGCGCCGGACGAGGGGCACGGCTTCGCGCGACCCGTCAACAACATGGCGATGTTCGCCGCCGCCGAGGCCTTCCTCGCCAAGCACTTGAACGGCCGGTTCCAGGCGTCGATGACCCCCGAAGTGGCGAAACGGCTCCAGGAGATCACCGTCGACCCGAAGACGGTGACACTGCAGAAGAAGGTGGACCTCACCAGCGTCGGCGTTCCCAAGGTCGCCGTTCCGCTAGCGCCCGCCTCGGCCAACTACGGCGTCACGCTCGCCGTCGGCGGCCAGCAGATGCAGTTGGCGACCTCGACCGAGATCACGCGGGATGGCGCGGACGTCGTGATCGTGGACAAGGCGAAGACGCCCATGGGCGAGACCACCGACACCGTCGTGCTCGACGGCGCCACGCTGACGCTCAAGAAGCGCACCGTCGCCCAGGGCCCGATGACCATCGCCTTCGAGGTGAAGGACGGCAAGGCGAGTGGCGAGATGAAGGTGGGCGAGCAGCCGCGGCCGATCGCCGCGGAGCTGGGCGGCGCCCTGTTCGCCGACGGCGCTGGCGCCTATCACGTGGTCGCCGCGCTGCCCCTGGCCGACGGGTACACCACGGCCTACCGCAACCTCGACCTGCAGACCCAGAAGGTGAAGGTCGTCCAGTTGTCAGTGACTGGCAGCGAGAAGGTCACCGTCCCGGCCGGCGAGTTCGACGCCTGGAAGGTGGACCTGTCGGGCGACGACGGCCAGAAGACCACCCTCTGGGTGGCGAAGGACAGCCGGCAGGTGGTGAAGATCTCCTCGATCGTGCCGCGGATGAACGGCGCGGTGATGACCTCGGAGCTGCAGAAGTAACCGGCCGGCAACCGCGTGAGGGGGCCAGGCGGAGCCGGGCTCCCTCGCACGCCTCCGAGTAGGATCGGAGACCGCACGCGCCGGGGACTCGCGGTGCTTCGCGGGTCCGGCGCGGCGAGCGACCCGCGCATGCCCGCCGATCCTCCTGCCCCCACGACCGAACGCGTGGCCCTCGTCGTGGCCACCCTCTCCTCGTTTCTCACGCCGTTCATGGGCGCCTCGGCCAACGTGGCGCTCCCCTCGATGGCGCGTGACCTAGCAGCCCGTGGCGAAAGTGGCGCGGCATTCGACGGGCGGGGCATCCCGGCTGGCGCGTTGCTCCTCCCTCAAGTACTGGCCGTATTCTCGCTCGTCGCGCCTGGCCAGCCGGGCGCCGCGCCCGTCTCGGTGCGACGCGGCACTTCCACCACGGACTGCCAGGGCGGCGCAGCCCTACTTGCTGCCGGCCTCCATCATCGCGACGATCACGGCATCGCTCACCCCGGCCGACTTGAGCTGAACCAAGGCGTCGGTCTTCAGGTCGAACCGGCACTTCGAGGTCTTGAGCTTGGTGATGATGATGGCGTCGGGCATCTTCACCTTCGCCATCTTCAGGATGTCGTCGTTGGTCAGCAGTGCCGCCGCCTCGGCGGCAGCCGCCTGCTGCCGTGACGTCTCGGCACGCTGCGCGTCGATCGTCGTCTTCTCCTCGACGCGCTGCATCTCGCGGGACAGGCTGAGAGCCCTCGTGCAGTCGCCGATGGCTTCGACGTGGATGTCGGCCGGCTTCACGCGCTGCGCTTCCTGGAGGTGCTCGAGGGCCTTCTGGTGATCACCCATTGCGAAGTAGGCCATGCCGGCGTTGTGGAGCGCATGGGCGACGAGCTTGGGCTTGGTGGCCTGCATCGGCCTGCAGGTCTCGAGGTTCGCCAGCGACTGCCGCAGCGTCCCCTCGAGGTCGCCCGCCTTCAGCATCGAGAAGGCGGTCTTCAGGCCGCAGTCCTTGTCGTCGAAGAAGTAGAGCTGGGCCGTCTCGGTCCAGGGCAGGAAGAGCCGGTGCGCCTGCGACACGACCTCGTTGAGCGCCCTGTCGATGGCGTCGTGTTCGCTGGGGTACTCCGCGCAGCAGTTGTCCACGACCTCGTTCTCGAGCCGTGGGCTCGCCTCGACGGTCGTGCTGGCGAAGATGCGGCCGGTCTGCAAGTCCACGCTGCGGACCGTCCCGCGGACGAAGGCTTGCGTCCGTGAGATCCAGGTGCGGTGCGGGGCGCCACGCCCGTCCTTCCAGTCGTTGTAGACCCGCTTCTGTTCCGTCGTGAAGCGCTGCATGTTCACGTAGATGACCACGGCCGCCCCGACGATCTTCGCCGCTTCGGCGACCGTCTGCCTGTCGATGGCGCCCGAGAGGTTCAGCTTGTGCTCGGCGAGCAGGTCGCCGAGCTGCTTGCGCTCGATGACCTCGACGTTCGCCCTGACGAATCTCTCCGTCAGGCCATCGGCGAACTGCTCCGCGCCCTCGCCGAGCGTTTGCCCGAAGGCGACCCGGGTGACCTGGATGCCCAGGCCTGGCGGGTGCTGGATGACGACGCCCACCTTGGGGTTGGTGAGCTTGTCCCAGAACTGCGCGCTCGCCGGGGCCGCAGCGAGACAGCCCATCGACAGTGCCAGAAGACAGCGCTTCATGGAGGACTCCTCGGGGGCGCCCTGACCGACGTCGCCGCCGCGGGCTCCCGAGCAGGGTAGGTTCAAAGGGAATCGCGAGAAAGCGTCAAATGACGTCAGATGGCGACAGGCGGACGCCAGAGAGCGGCAAGCTGCGACGTCGCGACACGACCGCGGTGCCCGGACGTTGAACGGGCATGACCCACATCGGGCCGGCGGACGTCCGGCCCCGGGGTGGGGGCACACCCGGAGCAAGCCAGCGTCACGCCCGCGCCCAGTGGCCGGGCGAGATCTCGCGCAGCGGCGACGAGGTGTCGAAGCCGCCGGCCGGCAGTTCGAGGGGCCGCACCGGCCCGGAGGGCTCGAGCGATGGCAGCGCCGCCAGCAGCGCCTGCGTGTAGGCATGGCGTGGCGACGCGTAGATCTCCGATACCGGCCCGATTTCGATGATGCGCCCGCGGTACATCACCGCCACGCGACCGCAGAGGTGGCGCACGAGCCCGAGGTCGTGCGAGATGAACAGGAACGCCAGCCGCAGTCGTGCCTGAAGATCCATCAGCAGGTTCACCACCTGCGCCTGGATCGACACGTCGAGCGAGGCCACCGGTTCGTCTGCGACCACCAGGGACGGGTTCGTGGCGAGCGCGCGCGCGATGCCGGCGCGCTGGCGCTGCCCGCCGCTCAGCTCGCGCGGGAAGCGGCGCGCGTCGTCCGGATCCAGGCCCACCAGCCGCAGCAGGTCGGCGACGCGTTCCCGGCGCTCGCGCGGCGTACCCATTCGGTGCACGACCAGCGGCTCCTCCACGGTGTCGCCGATGCGCATGCGGGGGTTCAGCGACGACAGCGGATCCTGGAAGACCATCTGCAGGTGACGCCGCATCGCGCGCATCCGGGCTGGCGGCAGCGCCAGCAGATCCTCGTCGCGGAACCGCACCGATCCCGATGTGGGTTCGACCAGCCGCAGCACGCATCGTCCCGTGGTCGTCTTGCCGCTGCCCGATTCGCCCACCAGGCCGAGGCTCTCGCCGTCGTGCACCACGAAGGACACGCCGTCCACTGCGCGCACGTGTGCCGGCGCACGCAGCAGGCCGCCGCCGCGACGATAGACCTTGGTGAGCGACTCGACCTCCAGCAGCGCCACCGTCAGCTCCCGCCGGCCGCGTCATCGCGCGCCGCTGATTCCTCGCCGCGGCAGAGGATGCAGCGCACCGCGTGATCGGGTTCCACGGTGTACAGCCCCGGCACCCCGGCGGCGCAGTCCGGACCGACGTCGGGGCAGCGGGGTGCGAACGCGCAGCCCGGCGGCCGCGCGCCCGGGGACGGGGCGCCGCCCGGGATGGCGCGCAGGCGCTGCCCCGGCGGTCCGCCCGGCGCCGACGCCAGCAGCGCCCGCGTGTAGGGATGAGAGGGCCTGGCGAAGAGCGCGGCGGCGGGTGCCTGCTCCACGATCCGCCCGGCGTAGACCACCGCAATCCGATCCGCGTGCTGGCGGGCGAGGGCGAGGTCGTGGGTGACCAGCAGCAGGGCCAGGCCGCGGCGATCGCGCAGCCGGCGCAGCAGGGCAAGAACCTGAGCCTGCGTCGTCACGTCGAGCGCCGTCGTCGGCTCGTCGGCGACCAGCAGCGACGGATCGCAGGCCAGCGCGAGCGCGATCACCGCGCGCTGCGCCATCCCGCCCGAGAGCTGGTGAGGGTAGCTGTCGAGGATCCCGGCGCCGGGAGACAGGACCACCTCCTCGAGGAGCGCGGCGGCCCGGGCCAGGGCGGCTTCACCGCGTGCGAGGCCGTGAACCTCGAGAACCTCCCGGATGTGCTCGCCGATGGTGTAGACGGGATTCAGGGCGACCGAGGGCTCCTGGAAGACGAACCCGACGCGGGCGCCACGCACCTCGAGCAGCTCGTCAGGCCTCAGCGTGAGGAGGTCGCGGCCCTCGAATCGCACGCGCCCCGAGAGCCGGCCGCCAGGCGGTGCGACGCCGAGGACGCCGGTGGCCGTCAGCGTCTTGCCGCAGCCCGATTCCCCGACGAGCGCGAGCGTCTCGCCCGCCGACACGGTGAAGCTGACGTCCTCCACGGGGCGGAGGACGGCGTGCGCCTCGCCGAACTCCACGCGCAGGCCGCTCACCTCGAGCAGCGGCGGATGCGCGGCAACCGGCGGCGTGACGGTGGGGTCAGGGGACACGGGCGGATTCTACTCGCCGGCGGAGCCGCCGCGGGTGGCACCCGGGCGGATGCTCCGCGGCTGCGCGGTGCTGCTACAATTCTCTGTCTGCCCGTCTGACCCGTGGCCTGGCCCGCGCGCGACGAAGCCGCCTTCGCGCGGCGTCCGACGGGATGCGGGGCGCGACCGCCGACCGCGGCGATGCGCGACCGAGGAGACCAGCGATGGACGACACCATGAATCGCCTCGCCCGTGAGATGGCCGACGCCATCGCGGCCGCCGTCGCGACCGACGCGCAGGTGGAGGCGTGTCGTCAGCGTGCCCGCGCCGAAGGGTATGAGCTGCAGGTGTCGATCGAGGCCAACATCGGCTTTGCGCCCAAGGACGTGGCGCCAGGGCACCAGGCCGCCACTCCCGTCGCGCCGATGGAGATGACGGCCAACGACCGCCGCTTCCTGCGATCGCTGCGCATCGCGCCCGACGAAACCGCCGAAGAGGTGTAGGGGCGGCCGGCCGCCGTTGTCCGCCCCCGCGCGCGCGTCCGGGTTCAGGCGCCCCTGGCCTGGGCGGCGACCCTCGCCGCCGCCGCCTGTGCCGCTTCCGGATCTCCCAGGTAGTAGCTCTTCACCGGCCTGAGGTCGGCGTCCAGCTCGTACACGAGCGGGATGCCCGTCGGGATGTTCAGCTCGACGATGTCGTGGTCGGAGATGCCGTCCAGGTATTTCACGAGCGCCCGCAGGCTGTTGCCGTGCGCCGTGACGAGCACGCGCTCGCCCCGTTTCACGGCCGGGGCGATCCGCTCGTGCCAGGCCGGGAGGAACCGCGCGACGGTGTCCTTCAGGCACTCGGTGAGCGGCAGATCCTCCGGCGCGAGCGATGCGTACCGGGGATCGCGGGCCGGATGGCGCGGGTCGTCCTGTGTCAGCGGCGGCGGCGGCACGTCGTAGCTGCGCCGCCAGATCTTGGTCTGCGCCTCGCCGTGGCGGGCCGCGGTCTCGGCCTTGTTCAGGCCCTGGAGGGCGCCGTAATGGCGCTCGTTGAGGCGCCAGTCGCGGTGGACCGGAATCCACATCCGATCGAGCTCGTCGAGCACGATCCACAGCGTGCGGATCGCGCGCTTGAGCACCGACGTGTAGGCCACGTCGAACTCGTAGCCCTCGGCCGCCAGCAGCCGGCCGGCCGCCGCGGCTTCCCCCCGTCCGGCGTCCGACAGATCGACGTCGGTCCAGCCGGTGAAGCGGTTCTCCCTGTTCCAGGTGCTCTCGCCGTGGCGGAGCAGCACGAGCTTGTACATCGTCACCTCCGCAGGGCGGCGCGGCCGCCGAACCGCGCCGAGGCGCCGAGTTCGCCCTCGATGCGCAGCAACTGGTTGTACTTCGCGACGCGATCCGATCGGCTGGCCGAGCCGGTCTTGATCTGGCCCGCCTCGGTGCCCACCGCCAGGTCGGCGATGGTCGAGTCCTCGGTCTCTCCCGAGCGGTGCGAGATCACCGCCGTGTAGCCGCTGCCGGCCGCCATCCTGATGGTGTCGAGCGTCTCGGTGACCGTGCCGATCTGGTTCAGCTTGATGAGGATGGAGTTGCCGATGCTCTTCGCGATCCCTTCCTTGAAGATGGCGGGGTTGGTCACGAAGATGTCGTCACCGACCAGTTGGAGGCGCTGGCCGAGCCGCCTGGTCAGCAGCGCCCAGCCGTCCCAGTCGCCCTCGGCGAGCCCGTCCTCCAGCGAGACGATGGGGTACTGGCTGGTCCACTCGTCCCAGAGATCGACCATCTGTTCGGAGGATCGCGTCGTTTCGCCCGACTTGTGGAACACGTAGGCCTTCTTCGCCTCGTCCCACAGCTCGCTGGCAGCGGCGTCGATCGCGATGGCGATCTGCTCGCCGGCCTTGTAACCGGCGGCCCCGATGGCCTCCATGACGAGGTCCAGCGCCTCCTTGTTGGACTTCAGGCTGGGCGCGAACCCGCCTTCGTCGCCGACGCCCGTCGCGTAGCCGCGCTTCTTCAGGATGCCCTTCAGCGCATGGAACACCTCGACGCCGGCGCGCAGCGCCTCGTGGAAGCTCGTGAAGCCGAGCGGCATCACCATGAACTCCTGGAAGTCGACGCTGCTGTCGGCGTGCGCGCCGCCGTTGAGGATGTTCATCATCGGCACGGGCAGCAGGGCCGGCGTGCTCCGGCCGTAGAGCGTGCCGAAGTGCGTGTAGAGCGCGACGCCGCGCTCGACCGCGCAGGCGCGGGCGAAGGCCATCGACACGCCGAGGATGGCGTTGGCACCCAGCCGGCTCTTGGCGGGTGTGCCGTCGAGGGCCATCATCGCCTCGTCCAGGCCGCGCTGATCGAAGTCGCGGCCGGCCAGCGCGCGGGCGATCTCGCCGTTGACGTTGGCCACCGCCGTGCGAACGCCCTTGCCGAGGTAGCGCTTCCCGTCACCGTCGCGCAGTTCGAGGGCCTCGCGCGTGCCCGTGCTCGCGCCCGACGGCACGGCGGCGCGCCCGAGGGCTCCGCTCTGCAGGTGCACGTCCACCTCCACGGTGGGGTTGCCGCGCGAGTCGAGGATCTCGCGGGCGGTGAGCGAGGAGATGATCACGATGAATCCTCCGATGGGAATCGACGATGAGTGAACCTGCGCGCGAAGCGGCGCGCGTCAGCCCCGCTGGTCGGCCGCGGTCTCGAGCGCGAGCGCCTCCGGCGGGATCTCGGCCACGTAGGGCTCGTCGCCCGTGGTGACCACCACGACGCCCTTGTCGCTCACGGTGTGGCGCTTGCGGTCTTCCTCGGGGAAGTAGCCGATGCAGGCGCCGCGCGGGATCGTGACGTTGCGGTCGACGATCGTCCGCCGCAGCCGCGCGTGCCGGCCGACGTGCACGTCGGGCATCAGGATGCTCTGATCGATGTGACAGAAACTGTGGACCCGCACGTTCGGGCACAGCACGCTGCCGGTGATCCGGCTGCCCGAGATGATGCAGCCCGACGAGATGATGGAGTCCAGCGCCTGGCCGGACCGCTGGCCTTCGTCGGCGAAGACGAACTTCGCCGGCGGGGCCTGCGGCTGATGGGTGCGCAGGGGCCACTCGGGATCGTACAGGTTGAATTCGGGGTTCACGGCGCACAGGTCGAGGTTGGCCTCGAAATAGGCGTCGATGGTCCCGATGTCGCGCCAGTACTTGGCCGACTTCTTGTTCTCGTCGTGGAACCGGTGCACGTACATCGGAGCGCCCGTGGCCAGCAGCCCCGGCAGGATGTCCTTGCCGAAGTCGTGGTTCGACGGGCGGGCGGCATCGTCCTTGAGCGCGCGGGTGAGGGCCCCGGTCTCGAACACGTAGATGCCCATCGACGCCAGGGCGATGTCGGTGGTCCCGGGCACCGGCGTCGGACGCCTGGGCTTCTCCTGGAATCCGACGATGCGGTCGGCCTCGTCGACCTGGATCACGCCGAACCGCGTGGCGTCCTCGATGGGGACCTCGAGGGCGGCCAGCGTCGCCGTCGCGCCGCTGTCGATGTGCGCGCGCAGCATCCGCCCGTAGTCCATCTTGTAGACGTGGTCGCCCGAGAGGACGACGATGTGCCGGGGGGCCTCGCGCAGGACGGAGTACAGATTCTGGTAGACGGCGTCGGCCGTGCCGAGGTACCAGTTCTCGCTGACGCGCTTCTGGGGCGGGAGGATCTCGATGAACTCACCCAGTTCCTCGGCCACCACGCTCCACCCCAGGCGGACGTGGCGGTTGAGCGACAGCGATTTGTACTGGGTGACGATGAAGATGCGCCGCAGCCGCGAGTTGATGCAGTTGCTGAGCGTGAAGTCGATGATCCG
Source organism: Vicinamibacteraceae bacterium (assembly GCA_039812685.1). Lineage (GTDB taxonomy): Bacteria > Acidobacteriota > Vicinamibacteria > Vicinamibacterales > JAFNAJ01 > JBDIBB01. The sequence continues at coordinate 31,518 of JBDIBB010000018.1, read as the reverse complement.
GTACGGCCCGCCGAAATAGACGGCCGGCTTGGCACGCTCCATCGTGAGCGGGTAGAGCCGTTCGCCGGCGCCGCCGGCCAGGACGATGACGAGCGTGTCGTCGAGCATGGGTCGGGGAGCGGCCGCGCGTCTGAAGGGAAGCTCGGCCGGTGCGGGCCGATGATAGCACGCGCAACCGGCCACAATTGCGTGGATTTTCCGCACGATCGACGGTTTGACTTGGCTGGACCCGTGACCTAGAATCTGAAGCTGCCCATCTGTCCCCTCATTCATTTCGTGGAGAGCGCTTTCATGTTCCTCACCCCCCGCGTCATCGGCCGCCTGGCTCTCACCGCGATCGCATCCGTGGCGGTCACGCTCCCGGTGCTCGCGCAATCGAAGGAAGAGAAGAAGGCCCAGGAGGCGCAGCAGCAGGTGACGCGTACGCTGGTGCGCGCCGCTGACGCCCTGCAGGCCGGCCGCCTCGGTGACGGCGGCGGCTACACCATCAAGGCCAACGGCAAGGACGATCCCACGGCCTCGCCCGCCGATGCGGTCCAGGTGAGCTGGCGGCACACCGCGTTCAAGGCCGTCGAAGGCCGGATCTACATGCCGTTCACGATCAGCTTCGATGGCGGCACCGGCAAGGCGCTGCCTGCCAACGTGGCGCTCTACGTGCGGGTGGTGCCCAAGGGCACCGAGTTGCCGACGAAGGGCCGTGACAAGGTCACGTTCGAGTTCGAGCAGGTGTTCACCGGCGATGCCGCGGCCCCGGCTGCCGGCAAGCCGCTCGAACTGACGCGCCGGATTGTCGTGACGCCCGGCGACCAGGATGTCTACGTCACCATGCAGACCGCTCCGGGCGCCGAGCCGGTGAAGAACGACGTCATGCTGAAGGGCGTGGCCCGGAAGTTCGAACTCGCGGTTCCCGACCTGTGGAATGCCGGCCTCACCACCAGCGACCTCCTGCTGATCGACAAGATCGAGCCGTTGAAGGAGCCGCCGACGCAGGAGACGATCGTCTTCAAGCCTTATACCTTCACCGGCGCCGACATGCAGCTGGCGGCCGACAACGAGTTCAAGAAGACCGAGGAGCTCACCGTTTACTTCCACGTGTACAACCCGGTGATCGAGGAGAAGAGACCCGACCTCACCATCGAGTACGAGTTCATGAAGAAGAACGGTGAGGGCTACGAGCCGGCGCTCTCCGAGGACGGCAAGAAGCTCGTCTACAATCCGCAGAAGTTCAACGCGCAGACGCTGCCTCCGCAGTGGGATCCGGATGCCGGTTTCCAGATCGCACCCGGCTTCGCGATTCCGCTCAACCTGTTCCCGGCGGGCGACTACAAGATCAACATCAAGATCACCGACAACAAGGCCCAGAAGACCATCACCCGGGAACTGACGTTCAAGGTGGTGGCCTAGGGTCGTCGGCGCCAGGGGCGTGACATGGTGGATCGGACTGGCCGGACGCTGATCGTCGCCCTCGCCCTGGGGGGTGGAGTTCTCTGTCCGGGGACAGCCGCGGCGCAGCTCGCCTCCGCCTCGCCCGCTGTCGTCACCCGGACCGCCCGCGTCCTGCCCGGGCGCCTCGACGGGCTGGTGACCGACCACCGGGGGGCCCCGCTGCCTGGAGCAGCCATCACCGCCCAGGGTGGCTCCGTGCAGTTCGCCGTGAGTGACGATCACGGTCGGTTCTCCTTCTACAGCCTCGAGCCCGGACCGTACCTCGTCCGGGCAGTGCTGCCGGGCTACGTCACGTCGCGGCGGGAGCTGGTGCAGGTGCTGCCGGCGCGCGCCGTCTGGCAGGCGTTCAGGCTGTCACGCGCCGGCGCGGCCGGGACCGACCCCGCGGAGAGGCCCGTCCTCGGCGCCTCGATCGCTGGCAGCGCCGGTGGAGACGCTCCCGATCGCGGCGCCATCGCCTGGCGCCTGCGTCACCTCAAGCGCAGTGTCCTGCGCGAGGAGTCTCCTTCGGCCGACGAGGTAACCGGGGCCGAGCGTATCGTCGATGCCTGGCTGGCCGGCCGCGAACTGGATCGGCTGACGCCGGCTGGCGCCGCCAGCTACGCATCCGTCCAGACGGGGTGGCTGCCCGGGTTGCCGGTGCGGGGGCAGGTGCAACTGCTCACGGCGAGCAATTTCGACACGCCCCAGGAACTTTTCTCGGCCGCCACCATCCCCGCCGGAATTGCTTACGTGGCCCTGGGCTCGCCGGTCGGCCGCACCGGCCACTGGAGCGCCCAGATGGCGATGGCCCAGGGCGACCTGTCGTCCTGGGCGTTTGCGGGCGACTACTCCGCCGAGATCGGTGCCGGACACGCCATCGACGTGGCCGTGGCCTACGGCCTGCAGCGCTACGAAGGGGCGAATCCGGTGGCGTTGCAGGCGGTGGCGGGCGGCAATCGCTACGCTGGCGCCATCACCGTCAGCGACCGTTGGAGCTTCTCGCCCAGGGCCAGCCTCACCGTCGGCACACGCCACAATCGCTACGGCTACATCGACGGGCCGTCGATGTGGTCGCCTTCGGCCAGCCTCCGTCTGATGCCATCGGGCGACGTCGCCGTGCGCGTGAGCGTGTCCCAGTCGATGAACGCGCCGGGGGCCGAGGAGTTCGTGCCGGTCGCCGTGGGCGGCCTCTGGCTGCCGTCGCACCGGACGTTCGCCCCGGTCCAGCCCGACGCTCCGTTCCGGCCGTCGCGAACGCGGCACCTCGAGGTCGCCGTCGACCGCGAGATCGGCGGATTCCTGCTCTCTGCGCGCGGGTTCAGCCAGCACGTGCGCGACCAGGTGGTCACCGTGTTCGGGGCGCAGACCGACGATCGCCCGCGGACCGATCTGGGACATTACCTGACGGCGAACGCTGGCGACGTGGAGGCCTACGGCTGGGGCGTCGAGCTGAGCCGTCCGGTGGGCTCACGCCTCAGGGGCGGCGTGGCGTACAGTCTGGCGCGCGCTCAGTGGAGACCGTCGCCCGAGATGTGGCTGGTGGCACGCTCCGCGCCGTCGCTGTGGCGCTCGGACGGCGAGCGCCTGCACGATGTCACGACCACGGTCGAGACGGAGTTCCCGCAGATCGAGACACGGGTCTTTGCCCTCTATCGCCTGAGCAGTGGATTCGCCCGGCCGTCGGGCGCCGAACGCTCGCCCGGCCTTGCCGCCCGTTTCGACGTGCAGGTCACCCAGCCGTTGCCCTTCCTCGATTTCACGTTGGCAGAGTGGGAGGCGCTGGTCGCCGTCCGCAACCTCTTCCGGGAGGCGGGCGATGGCATGTCGATCTACGACGAACTGCTCGTGGTCCGCCCGCCGAAGCGGATCGTCGGCGGTCTGCTCGTCCGGTTCTGAATCCCCCCGCGCCGGCGCGTGCTGGCTCGTGGCCGAGACGCCTGCTCCCGCGACACCACCAGACCGCACGTTCCCTCCACGCCACCGTCTGCGGGCCGGCTCGGCTGACGCCTGCCAGCGTGGTCCATCGAATTGGATAGGCCGGTCGGCTTCCGTTGGATCCCGCTTCGCATCCGCGGCGCGGCCAGCATCGCAAGTCGTGATTCTCCCGCAGGAAACGGCGATGTCACTGCCGGTCTCGCGGGTATGCGCTTTGCTTGACCTTCGGCTGCCGTCATCTGCGGCTCGTGCCGTTGGCGCTCCCGCATAGTCCGATGCCAGTTACCGTTGGGTCCGTTACGCCTGCCTCGCGCCTGATGGCGTGGGCGCACCACAGTGCGTTTCTGGTGCTCGCGGCCTGTCTGCTGGCGCTCGCGGCGGCCAACATCTCGCTTCGCGCCAGCTGGGCCGAAGTCGAGGACGGCGTGCTCTGGGCGGGGCGTCCCGAGGGGGTGATCGCGGCCGAGGTGGCGCCGCGGACTGCCGGTGACGCGGCCGGACTGCAGCCGGGTGACCTGCTGGTGGCCATCGACGGCCACGCCGTGGAGACGCCCGAGCAGGTGGTGCAGGTCCTTCGCTCGGCGCAGCCCGGCGATCGTCTGGCCTACAGCGTGCTGCGCGCGGGAGAACGGGCGCTGGTCGACTGCCAGGTGCAGCCGATGCCGGAGGCCAACCGCACGCTCTACTACGTGCTTGCGGCCGTGGCGATCTTCACGCTGCTGGTGGGCTGTTCGGTGCGCATCCGCCGCCCATCGGATCCGGCCACGCTCCACTACTTCTGGCTCTGCGCCGCGTTCTTCGGCGTCTTCGCCTTCTCCTTCAGCGGCCGGCTCGACCGGCTCGACTGGGTCTTCTACTGGGCCGATGTCGTCGCCCTGCTGCTGCTGCCGCCGCTGTTCCTGCACTTCGCGCTGGTGTTCCCGGCGCGGGCGCGCATGTGGGTGCACACGCCGGCGGGCCGCGGCATGGTGTCGCTGATTTACGCGCCGGCGGCGGTGCTGGGCTTCGGGCGCGCGCTGGTGGTGGCGCGGGCCTTCGGCGAAGGCAGTTTCGTGTCGTCCGCACTGCTCTTCATCGACCGCCTGGAGATGTGGTACCTGGCGGGTGGTCTCGTGGCCGGTTTCGCCGTGATGGTGCGCGGGCTCTGGCGCGCGACGTCGATCACCGCCCAGCGGCAGTTGCGGTGGATCGTCTGGGGAACGGCGCTCGGCGCGTTCCCGTTCGTCGTGTTCTACGTGGTGCCGTTCGCCCTGGGACTCGACCTGCTGCCCAACGTCGAGGTGCTGGCCCTGCCGCTCGGCATCGTGCCGCTGGCCTTCGCCTCGGCCGTGGTCAGCTACCGGCTGATGGACGTCGAGGTGATCGTCAAGCGCGGCGTGTCGTACGCGGTGGCGATCGCCGCGATTGCCGCCATCTACACCGTGATCGTCGAGTTGGCCGGCGAGCTGTTCCTGCGGGGGGCCGACAGACACAGCACGGTGATTGCGGTGCTGGCGACGCTGGCGGTGGTCCTGCTCGCGCCGGTGGTGAAGAACGCCATCCAGACAACGCTCGACAGGGCGCACTACCGCGATCGATACGATTACCGCCGGGCGCTGGTGGGTTTCGCGCGCGACCTGAACAGCGAACTCGATCCGCAGCGGCTGGCGCGGCGGCTCGTGGAGCGGGTGCGCGCGACGCTGGGGCTCGAACGCATGGCGCTGCTGGTGATCTCGCCCGACGGGCGCGGCTGGGAGCCGTTGTACGTCGAGGGCTTTCCGGCCGGCACCGACCTGCGGGTGGCGCTGGTGAGCGGTGTCGGCGGCCGGCTCGACGATGGTCACGCGGTGTCGCTCGAGGACCCCTTCGCGGCGCGCCGGTTCGCCTCGGGCGAGGTGATGGCCTGGCGCGAGCGCGGCATCCACTACCTCGTGCCGTGTGTCTCCAGCGAGCGGACGATCGCGGCGATGGCGGTCGGCGGGCGCGACGGCGGCGAGCCGCTCAACAGCGAAGACCTGGCGCTGCTGGCGGGCATCGCCGGCCAGGTGGCGACCGCGCTCGAGAACGGGCGGCTCTACTCCGAGCTGCGTGTGAAGGCCGACGAGCTGAACCGGCTGCGCGAGTTCAGCGAGAACATCATCGCGTCGCTCAACGAAGGGCTCTTCGTCGTGGGACTCGACGGCCGGATCCTGCGGTGGAACCCATCGCTCGTAGTGCTCTACGGCGTGTCGCGCGCCCAGGCCGTGGGGCGGCGCCTCGACGAGGTGTTCGACGGCCCGTTCCTCGCGGCGCTGCGGGCGGCGATGGAGAGCGAGGCGGGTGAGGGGACGCTCTACCGCGTCGCCGTGCAGGGCCGGCACACCGGCGATCCCCGCGCGCTGCTCGTCAACGCGGCGGTCGCGCCGCTGCGCACGCCCGACGGCAAGGTGGCCGGCACGATCGTGATCGTCGAGGACACCACCGCGCGCGTGAAGCTCGAGGAGCAGTTGCAGATCTCGGAGAAGATGGCCTCGATCGGGCTGCTGGCGGCGGGCGTCGCGCACGAGGTGAACACGCCGCTCACGGGCATCTCGAGCTACACGCAGATGCTGCTCGAGCAGGCGCCCGAGGACGACCCGCGGACGCCGCTCCTGCAGAAGATCGAGCGCCAGACGTTCCGCGCCGCGAAGATCGTCAACGGCCTGCTCAACCTGGCGCGGCCCGCGCAGGCCGAGTTCGGGCCGGTGGACGTGAACGCCGTCGTCAACGACGTGATTGCCCTGCTCGAACACCAGTTGCGTGGCGGTCGCATCCAGGTGCGTCGCGATCTGTCATCGACGCCCCCCGTGGTGCTCGGCGTCGAGCACAACCTCCAGCAGGTGTTCCTCAACCTGTTCATCAACGCGCGTGACGCGATGCCGAGCGGCGGCTGGCTGTCGGTCTCCAGCCGGACGGCCGATGGCCGGGTGGTCGTCGAGGTCGGCGACACCGGCGCGGGCATCGCGCAGGAACACCTCTCGCGCATCTACGACCCGTTCTTCACCACCAAGGCCATCGGTCAGGGCACCGGCCTCGGACTGTCAATCGCCTACGGGATCGTGCAGGAGCACCACGGCACCATCACCTGCCACAGCGTCGCCGGGCAGGGCGCCACCTTCGTGCTCGATCTGCCGGCCGCCGAGCCCGGACGCGCGCTCCGGAGCGCGAACTAGGCTACGATTGCCCCGATGACACGCCAGGGTTCCGTCCTCGTCGTCGACGACGAGGAGATCATGCGTGAGGTGCTGGAAACGCTCCTCACCCGCGAGGGCTACCACGTCCGGCTGGCACAGACCGGCCACGAGGGACTCGAACTCGCCCGGGCGCAGTCCTTCGACGCCGCCGTGGTGGACGTGATGATGCCGGGCATCGACGGCATCACCACGCTGCAGGAGTTGAAGAAGATCGACGAGGACCTGCCCGTCATCATGATCACGGCCTTCGCCTCGGTGGAGACCGCGATCACCGCCATGAAGCTCGGCGCCTTCGACTACATCACCAAGCCCTTCAAGAACGACGAGGTCCTGGTGGTGCTCAGGAACGCGGTCGAGCGGCGCCAGCTGATGACCGAGAACCGGGCGCTCAAGCAGAACCTCCAGGCGCGCTATCACAAGTTCGCGAACATCATCGGCAAGAGTCCGAAGATGCGGCAGGTGTTCGACCTGATCATCCAGGCGGCGCCGAGCCGGTCCACCGTCCTCGTTCACGGCGAGAGCGGCACGGGCAAGGAACTGGTGGCGCGGGCGCTGCACACCCACTCGCCGCGCGCCGAGAAACCCTTCATCACGGTGAACTCGGGCAGCCTGCCGCCCGACCTGCTCGAGTCGAACCTCTTCGGCCACGTGAAGGGCGCCTTCACCGGCGCCGTGTACCCGAAGAAGGGCCTCTTCGAGCTGGCCGACAAGGGCAGCATCTTCTTCGACGAGATCGGCAACGTGCCGCTCGAGACGCAGGCCAAGCTGCTGCGCGTCATCCAGGAGCGCGAGTTCATGCGGCTCGGCGGTGTCGACACGATCCGCGTCGACGTGCGCATCATCGTCGCCACCAACGTCGACCTGCGGAAGCTGATGGAGGACGGAGGGTTCCGGGAGGATCTGTACTATCGCCTCCACGTCATCGCCATCATGCTGCCGCCGCTGCGCGACCGGCGCGAGGACGTGCCGCTGCTGTCGCAGCACTTCCTGCTGAAATACGGTGAGGAGAACAACAAGACCGGGCTGGAGCTGACGCCCGAGGCCCTCGACCTGCTGGTGGAGTACAGCTGGCCGGGGAACGTGCGCGAGCTGGAGAACGTGATCGAGCGCGCCGTCGTGCTCTCTTCGTCACCGCGGATCGGCGTCGACCTGATCCCCGATCACGTGCGATCGACGCGGCCGTTCCACATCCCGGCGATCGTGGTCCCTCCCGAGGGCATCTCGTTCAAGGACGTGGTGGGCGATTTCGAGCGGCGGCTGATCGAATCGACGCTCGAGGCGGCAGGCGGCGTGCAGAAGCGCGCGGCCGAGCTGCTCAACGTCAAGCCGACGACGCTCAACGAGATGATCAAGCGCTACGACATCCGCCCGCGCCGGGCCCGTCGCGGCGAGGACGGCGCCGGGGGCGCCGATCGCGAGCCACCGGCAGCCTCTCCCGCCGCGCCGCCGCGCCAGACGCCCAGCGGCCGGCCGGCGTGATCGTGGATCAGCCGCGGCGGATGGCCGCCATCAGCCGTTCGTACTTCGACAGGATCACGTCCCACCGGTAGTTCGCCTGGACGTAGGCGCGGCCGTTGCGGCCCATCACGGCCCGCAGGCGCGCGTCGGTCATCAGCAGGCCGAGCGCCTCGACGAACTCCTCGCGCGTCTCGTAGTAGAGGCCCGCGTTGCTCAGCCGGCAGTGGTCGACGAGCACGTCGCTGCGCCCGTTGGCGAGCACCGGCGTGCCCACCGCGAAGGCCTCGAGCGCCAGCAGCGACAGGCTCTCGAAGGGCGAGGGCACCACCACCACCGTCGAGGCCTCGAGCGCCTGGGCCCGCTCCTCGTCGGAGAGCTGGCCGGCGAAGCGAACGTAGGGCACTTCGGGGATCGCCATCAGCTTCACGCCCATCAGCGCGAGGGTGGCGGTGCCGCCGGCCTGCCGGTAGCTCGTGAAGTACTCGAACAGTTCCTCGCAGCCCTTGCCCGGGTCGATACGGCCGCCGTAGAGCGCCATGTCGCCATAGATGCGGTGGCGGCGCCTGAACCGCTCGCCGCGGGCGCCGGCCCGGAACCGTGGCGTGTTGAGCGCCTCTTCGGCTTCGCGATCCGCGTGCGCCTGGGCGGCTTCCTCCGGGATCGGTGGCGGCGCCGGTGCCGGCTGGCGGCCGCGCCCGCTGTCGCGATCGCGTCCGGGCCGTCCACGCCGGCGGTCCTCCGGCGGTTCCGTCACGCTGGCCAGGGTGACCGATGGCAGGTCGACGCCGCAGCCCACGGTTTCCTCCGCGCGCGCGGCGACGCCGAATTCGGTCTTGAGGAACTGCCGTTCGGTCGGCGTGTTGTACGCGATGGCCGCGGGCAGACCGAACAGCTCGCGGTAGATGGAGAGCCGGATGGCCGGTTCGTCGTGCGCCGTCGGGACGAGGATGCTGCGTTCGGGCGCCACGCGCAGGCCCAGCACCGTCGGCGCGTAGAGGTAGGTGAAGAAGATCAGGACGTCGTACGAGCGGTGGCTGCGTTGGAGGTATTCCACGAGCGCGGGGCACCAGGGCCCCTGCCGGCGCAGCCATTCCATCTCGTCGTCGCGCGTGTGCGGGTAGGCGAAGATCCAGTCCGAGTACTTGTTGAAGGACTGGATCTCGCGCGTCTCCGTGCTGGCGAACCGGCGGATGGTCACGCCGCGGACGCGGTCGACCCCCTCCGGGTACTCGTTCCTCCACGTGATGTAGTCGCGCGCGCACGTGGTGAGCACCTCGACGTCGTGACGTTCCGCCATGCGTTCGGCAATCAACCGGCAGTGGTACTCGGATCCGCCGAGAATCTCGGCCCCGTAGCGTTGGACGATGAAGGCGATGCGCATGTGCGTGGGTCCGTGGCGGCCAATCAGTCGAAGTGTGCGAGCATGTCCCGCAGCGCCGCGAGCAGGCGGTCGTCTCCGAACGCCGTGCGGCGGGCGCGCTGGCCGGCGATCACGCGGCGCCGCAGCGGCACGTCGAACGCCAGCGCGGCCAGCAGTTCGGCCGCGTACTCGAGGTCCTTGGGTGAAAACGACAAGCCGGCGCCGCCGAGGGTCTCGGGCACGGCGCCGGCGGCGTAGGCGAGCACCGGCACGTCGGTCGCCATCGCCTCCACCAGCGGCACGCAGAACCCTTCGTGCTCGCTCAGCGAGACGTAGGCGGTGGCGGTGCGGTAGAAGGCCGCCAGATCCTCGTTGGGCACCGGGCCGGCGAACCAGAAGCGGTCGGCCGGGAGCTGGTAGCGCTCCATCATGGCGCGGATCGACGCGTAGTAGGACGGCACGGCATCGGTCCTGCCCACGAAGATGAAGCGGTAGTGCGTGTCGACGTAGCGCTTGTAGACCTCGGCCAGCCGCAGGTGGTCCTCGATCCGCTTGTTCGGCGCGATGCGGCCCACGAACAGGAAGTTCGTCAGGCCGTCGTCGAGCACCCTCTCCATCGCGGGCCGGCGCGGCGCGTCGGTGAGTCGCGCCGTGTCGACGAAGATCGGGCAGACGCCCGTCGGCGCGAAGCCCAGGGCGTCGAGTTCCTCGCGGTTGTAGATCGAGTCGCCCAGCGCCAGGTCCACGTGACCGGCGAGCGAGGCCAGTTCCCGGCGCCCGACCGTGGCCAGCCGGAACATCTGTGGATCGTACGGGGCGAAGAAGTGCGCCGGCGTGATGTTGTGATACTGCAGCACGCGTCCGCCCGGCAGCGTCGCGAACGCCCCGGTCATCGCCGAGGGCAGCGCGAAGTGGAAGATCGTCACGTCAGCGCGGCGGGCGGCGGGATCGGTCCACGACAGGACGTCGCCTCTCAGGTCGTCGTCGATCGTCATGGCGAACAGCTCGGACCCGTGGCCGAGTCCGCGCAACAGGTCGCGGACCCTGCGTGCGCTGTCGCCGATGGCGTCGCCGCGGTGCGCGGCCGGCACCCACTGGTGGACGATCATTCCTCGACCGGGCCCGCGACGGGCGCCGCCTCCGGCAGGGCGTCGAAAGCCGCCGGCCGGTAGACACGGAGCTCCTCCAGCGCATCCACGCTCGCGTACTGATCCCAGAAGTCGAAGGCGACGCCGGGATGCGGGCGCGGGGGCATGGCCGCCACGCGATCGACGAACCCGAGCAGCGTGGCGCCGAAGTCCCGGCCCACCAGCCGCGCGAGCGCGGCATCCTGCGCGGCGACCACCGCATCGGCCAACCGCGCGTCGCCCGCGATCGCGTCGATCAGGCGCGCGACATGCCCGGGATCCTTGTCGTGGTAGAGCACACCGCCGCCGTCCATCGTGGCGGGAACGGCGGTTGCGGCAAACGCCAGCACCGGCACGCGCTTGTAGAACGCCTCGATCAGCGGTACGCAGAACCCCTCGTGTTCGCTCGCGCACACGAAGAGGTCGGCGATGTCGTAGAACGCCGTCAGCTCCTCGTTGCTCACGTGGCCCATGAAGTGGACGTCGGGCAGGCGCAGGGCCGCGACCAGCTGCTGCAGCATCGCGAAGTAGAGATCGAAGCCCGCGTGCGATCCGACGAAGATGAGCCGCGATCGCGGGTTGATCCGCCGCTTGTAGGCGGCGAAGGCCCGGATCACGTCCTCGAGCTTCTTGTTGGGGATCACGCGGCCGACAAACAGCAGGTTCACCCACTCGTCGTCGAAGGGCGCCGGCAGCCGGCGATCCGGCGGCACGTCGAGGTGCGCGAAGCTGGGCACCACCGGGAGCACCGCCGTGTCGACGAACCCCGCCTCGACCAGTTCCTGCCGGTTGAACTCGGAGTCGCCGAGGGCCAGCGCCACGCGCGGCACGTAGGCCCGCAGTTCGCGGCGGCCCATGAAGCACAGCTGTACCAGCAGTGGGTGCACGCCGATGAAGTACTCGGGCGGCGTGATGTTGTGGTAGATCAACGCCATCCGATCCGGCAGCGCGTAAGCGACGCGCGAGGCGCGCGATCCGATCGAGAAGTGGTGAACCAGCAGGTTGTCGGGATGACTGGCCGCCTTCAGCTCGCGGTAGTCGAGCGTGAGGTGCTCGAGTCGCGGATCGGCCGTTTCGACGAAGATCTCCGAGTCGTAGCCGGCTGCGCGCAGCACGCGCTGGATGCCGATGACCTCGTGTCCGATGGCGTCGCCGTAGCCGAGCGTGGCGAGCACCTGGTGAACGGCTCGTGGAGAAGCGGCCATGATCACTCGTCAGGGTCGTGGTCGTCGTGCCGGCGCGGCGCCGGACGCGGCGCGCCGGCCGGCAGGACGGGGCCGGCCGGCACGGCGGCGAGCACCTCCGCGGCGGGGCGGCAGGTGCTGCGGCGTCGCGCGAACCATCCCGGCAGCGGTTCCATGGCGGCGCGGTGCGCCTGCCTGCGGTTCTCCTCGTCGAGACGCGCCAGCATGTCGAGGTATTTCTGCTCGATGACCGGCCACGCGTAGTGACGGCGGAAGTACTCGCGCCCATTGGCCCCGAGCGCCTGCCGGAAGTGCGGGTTGCGCTCGATGGCCTCCAGCGTCCCGACGAACTCCTCGAAGTTCTCGTAGTAGAGGCCGGCGCGGCTCCGCACGCACTGCCCGCGCAGGACGTCGCAGCGCCCGTTGGCGAGCACGGGACGGCCCAGCGCCCACGCCTCCAGCGCCACCATCGACAGGCTCTCGAAGTAGGACGGCATCACCAGCGCCGTCGCGCCGGCGATGAGATCGAACTTGTCGCGATCGTCGAGGAACCCCAGGTGACGCACCCGCGGGTGCTCGGGGATCGGCAGCAGCGTGTTGCCCACCAGCACGAGCGACAGGTCGCGCGAACGCTGCCGCGCGTAGCTCTCGAAGAACCCGAAGAGCTCGCGGCAGCCCTTGTTCTCGTCGATCCGGCCGACGTAGATGAGATAGGGCCCGTCGATCCCGAACCTGCGGCGCGCGCGGCCGGCATCGGTCTTCGCCGGGACGTCGGAACCCACGCCGACCACGACGCCGGGCACGGCGTGGTTGCCGGAGACGCCCTGGATCATCGCGCGCTCCTCGTACGAGTTGTACATGAGCGCGCGGACTCCGCGGAACACGGGCGCGAAGATGCTGACGCCCACCGCGGGCTCGCGCTCGGCGGTCGGCACCAGCACGGCCCGTTCGGGCATGGCGCGCGCGCCGTGCCAGGCGTGGTAGTACCGCGCGCTGAAGAAGAAGGCGAAGTCGTAGCCCGCTTCACGCGACGCCACGTAGCGCGTCAGGGCCGGGCTGGCCGGTCCCTCCGACTCGAGCCAGGCCAGTTCGTCGTTCACCGAGTGCGGCCGGTCGAACACCCGCGCCGATCGCCGCCCGAAGTCCCCGGGATCGCGCTCCCGGCGCACGGGAAACCGCCGCACGCGCACGCCGTTCAGCGCATCCTCACCGGCGGGCCACTCGTTGCGCCAGGTCACGTAATCGCGGGCACACGTGGTGACCACCTCCACCTCATGGTGGCGGGCGAGGTGTTCGGCGACGTACCGGGCGTGCAGTTCGGCGCCACCGTTGATCTCGGCGCCGTACCGCTGGACGACGACCGCGAGCTTCACTGGGAATCGACGTCGCCGCTTTCGCCGGCCGGCGGCGTGATCTCGGGAGAGCCGGCGTGCGCCTGGTCGGCTTCCCGGGCGCTGCGGTCATTGCCCTCGTCTGCCCCCCCGTTCTCGGGGGAGGCGCCCAGTTCATCGCCCGGGCCGCGCCGCCGCCCACGCCGCCGCCGGCGGCGTTTGCCGGGCCGGCCGGCCGCGTCGGGCTCGGGTTGCCCTTCGGCCGGCTCGCCGGCCTCCGGCTTCCGGGTCTCCTCGGCTGGCGCCGACGGCACGGCACCGGGGCGGTACTGCACGACGCCCTCGAGGGCGCGCGCCCGCCGTTCGTCGAAGTCGAGGCGGGTGGAGAGCGACTCCACGCGCATCTTCACGTTGCGGTTCTCGATGCCCAGGCGTGTGAGCTCGAGCACGAGGTTGGTCATCACCTCGTAGTTGAGCGCGCCGAGTTCGTCGCGCCGGCTCATCTCCCGGTGCAGCGCGTCGAGGTGCTCCACCAGCTGGGTGTTGATGCGTCCCTGGAGGTGGAGCACGTGAATGAGCGGGTTCGGGTTGAACAGCAGCTTCAGCAGCGGGTTCAGCAGCCGCCGGATCCACCGCAGCGGCCCGCGGTGCGACTTGTAGATCGTGTCGGCGTCGAACGCGTAGTTCTCGAGCGGCGGCACCGGCGGCAACGGATCCCGCGCCTGTTGCTGCCGGAAGTGCTGCAGCAGGTCGGCGCGCAGGGCTCTGGGATCGAGGAAGCGCTCGAGCTTGACGCTGGCGAGCTCGCGCATCTCCTCCTCGGTGTAGTCGACGCCGCGCTTCTCCTTGATGCGGGCACGGATCTGCCGCATGATCTGCTCGACGTCGATCTGATCGGAACGCAGGGTGAAGTCGGTCATGGAAATACGGCGGCGGTGCGCCTCGGCAGGCCGCGGCGCCGTCCGCTAGAACGGTCCGTAGATGATGGCCACCACGACGATCGCCCACGCGGCGACGCAGGTCAGCAGTGGCCGATCCCTCAGCAGCAGTTCTGCCGGGCTCCCACCTTCCTGCCGCTGGTGCACCAGGTACAGGTAGCGGAAGATGCCATAGAGCGGGAACGGGAACGTGTACAGCAGGCGATCGGTGCCGAACTTCGCCACCGTCTCCGCGCTCACCGTGTAGAGCGCGTAGGTCATCAGCGTGCAGGCGGTCACGACCGCGATCATCTGATCGAGCAGCGACTGACTGTATTCGCTGAGGATGGCCCGGTGGCCGACCGCATCCTCGGCCAGCGTCGTCAGCTCCTGCCGGCGCTTGGCGAGCGCGAGGAACAGCGCCAGCAGGATCGTGCAGACCAGGAGCCAGTGGCTGATCGGCACGCCGATGACGACGGCCCCGGCCACGGCGCGCAGCACGAAGCCGACGGCTATGGTCAGGACGTCGAGGATGACGACGCGCTTCAGCGGCCCCGAGTAGAGGGTGAGCAGCACCAGGTAGGCGAGCGACACCCACAGAAACGGCCGGCCGAGGATCCACGCCGCGCCAAGGGCGCCCGTCGCGATGACCAGCGCTGAGGTGAGCGCGGTGCGGACCGGCAGGCGGCCGCTCGCCACCGGCCGGAGACGCTTCTTCGGGTGCAGCCGATCCGCCTGGCGATCGGCCACGTCGTTGATGAGGTAGACGACGCCGGACAGCGCACAGAAGACGCCGAAGGCCGCCAGCGTGGCGGCCAGCGCCCGGGGATGCGACAGTTGCTGGCCGAAGAGCAGGCCGGCGAAGACCACCAGATTCTTCGTCCACTGGCCGGGACGAAGCGAGATCAGGAGGTTCGGAAGATACGCCCGTGACGCCCCGTGGGCGGACGGGGCGTCGGGCTCGACATCCGGGACGACGACGGGACGCGCCATGCGGTGAGGCGCCGCCGGGCGACCTGGCGCCGGGCGGTTAGGCTGCGAAGCTCCTGACCGCCTCGTCTTCGCTGTCGTAGGTCTCGAAGACCGTCAGCAGCTTCGTGATGGAGAGCAGATCCTGGATCCGCTTGGTCAGGTTCAGCAGCTTCAGCTTGCCGCCCTGGCGGCTCACGGTCGTGTAGGTGCGGACGACCTCGCCGAGACCGGCGCTGTCGATGTAGGGCACGCCCTCGAGATTGAGCAGGAGCTTCTTCTTCCCCTGGCCGACGAGGCTGTTGATCCTGTCCTTGAGCAACTCGTCGCCCTCGCCGAGCGTCATCTTGCCCTTCAAGTCGAGGATCGTCACGTCGCCGACGACGCGTTCATCGATCTGCATTGCGGACTCCTTGGCGTGCCGCGCGAAGCCCACGCGGATGGGCCTGATGCTGATTACCGATTGCCGACCGGCGTCACACTAGCACGAGCGTTTTTGGAGCGTCAACGTGGCAGCGTGTCAGTTCCGCCGCACGCGGCCGGGACGTGACAGGGTTCGCCTCCCGGGCCTGCCGCGGTCAGCGGCCCGAGGTCTGGCGGCGATGCTGATAGCACTGCCGGCAGAACACCGGACGGCCCGACGCGGGCCTGAACGGCACCGTCGTCGGGCGTCCGCACTGCGAGCAGACGGTTGCCGTGGCTGCCGCAGCCGCCGTGCCGGTGGCACGCGGCACTGGCCGGACCGCCCGCCGCGCCTTGCACGTGCGGCAGTGCCGCGGTTCGTGCGAGAGCTGGTGTTCCGCATAGAAGGCCTGCTCGCCAGCCGTCCATACGAAATCCTGCTGACACGAGGCGCAACGCAGCGTCCGGTCCTGCAGGGCCATGGCTTGTCGGCGGGCAGCCTATTCCATTTCCCGCCGCTGCTTCTTGCGGCTGCGCTTGCGCGCCAGCGCCTGCTTCGCACGGCGCTTGTCGCCGGGCTTCAGGTAGAAGGAGTGCTTCTTGATGTCCTTGATGATGTCCTCCTGCTGCACCTTCCGCTTGAAGCGGCGCAGGGCGCTCTCGATGGACTCACCTTCCTGGACCTTCACTTCGGCCACGCTGATTCACCCCCTCCAACCGGCCTCACGGGATGACTGTCCCGAGCCTTTCGGACAGCCGAATGTGCTAGGCTATCACACTCCGGCGGCCCCGCCAGCGGGGCAGCACTTCCCGGCTGTCCCTGCCGCCCGTTCCGGGCTGGACCGCCCGCGCACCCCATGAACGTCCTCGTCCTCGGCTCGGGCGGGCGCGAGCACGCCCTCGTGGTCAGGCTCGCGGCCGATCCGTCGGTGGTCCATGTGTGGTGCGCGCCGGGCAATCCGGGGATCGCACCCGGCGCCCGCTGGCCCACCCTCTCGCCCCTGGACCCGGACGCGGTCATCGCCTTCTGCCGCCGGCACCTGATATCGCTCGTCGTGCCGGGCCCCGAGGCGCCGCTCGCCCTCGGTCTGGCCGATCGACTCACGGCGGCCGGCATCGAGTGCTTCGGACCGAGCCGGGCCGCCGCGCGCCTGGAAACCAGCAAGGCGTTCGCCAAGGCGTTCATGGTGCGCCACGGCATCCCCACGGCGCGTCACCACACGTGCGCGACACCGGTCGAGGCGCACCAGGCCCTGGACGCCTTCGGCCTGCCCGTGGTCATCAAGGCGGATGGCCTGGCCGCCGGCAAGGGCGTCGTGATTGCCACCACGCGCGACGAGGCCAGGCAGGCCGTGGACGCCGCCATGGTGGACTGCGTCTTCGGCGACGCAGGCCGCACGCTCGTGATCGAGGAATTCCTCACCGGCGAGGAAGCATCGTTCTTCGCGATTTGCGACGGCGAGCGGGCCGTGCCGGCCGGCTCGGCCCAGGATCACAAGCGCGCCTGCGACGACGATCAGGGACCCAACACCGGGGGGATGGGGGCCTTCGCACCGAGCCCGCTGATCGATCCGGAGATGCAGGACCGCATCCTGCGCGAGATCGTCAGGCCGGTGCTCGGGGGCATGCGGGCCGAGCGGTGCCCGTTCGTCGGCTTCCTCTATGCCGGCCTGGTGCTCGGTGAGCGCGGACCGCAGGTGATCGAGTTCAACGTCCGCTTCGGCGATCCCGAGGCCCAGGTGGTGGCGCCGTTGATCGAAGGCGATCTGGCCGACGTGCTGGCCCGGGCGGCCCGCGGGCGCCTCGATACAGCCCGCGACGCGCTGACGCTGTCGGCGGACAGGACGGTCGGGGTCGTGATGGCGTCCGGCGGCTATCCCGGCTCCTTCGAGCGTGGCCGGATCATCGAAGGACTCGACCGCGCGGAGGCGATGCCCGGCGTCCAGGTCTACCATGCGGGAACCGCCAGCCGCGACGGCCGGCTGGTCACCGATGGCGGGCGTGTGCTGACAGTCGTCGGCCGGGCGGCCACCTTCGGCGCTGCGATCGCGCGAGCCTACGCCGCCGTCGACTGCATCGGGTTCGAAGGCGCGCACCTGCGTCGCGACATCGGCCGCCGGGCCCTGGCCTTCGATCCCGAGGGCCGTTGAACGCGTCCGCTCGCACGGGGTCTCTCTCCTCCGATCGAGGCATGGCCACACTCTTCGCGCATCCCACCGATCCGCCCGGGCCCGACACCTACCATGTCGCCCGCGCCGTGGTTGCCGGCACCGCCCTGCTGGATGCCGGCTGCGAGGCCTGGCGGGCCGCCCCGGCGCTCGAATGGGGTCACGACCGCTACCGCACCGCGTTTCGTGCCGTGTGGACCGCCGCCGCCCTGGCGATTCGCTTCGATTGTGACGATGACGGGCCGTGGTGGACGCTGACGGCGCGCGACGCGCGCCTGTGGGAGGAGGAGGTCGTCGAGTTGTTCGTCGACCCCGCCGGCGCTGGCGTCGACTACGCCGAGCTGGAAATCAACCCGGCCAACACCATCTGCGACCTGCGCGTGCGGACGCCCTGGCCAGCCCTCAGCTCCGATCGGGGGTGGGACTGGACCGGGGTCGCTTCGCGGGTCGTGCCGGACCCGGCGGCGCGCGGCGGCGCGGGATGGACGGTGTGCGCCCTCCTGCCGTTTGCGGGCCTGGCCACGCTCTCGGCGGAGGCGGCGCGGCGTATACCTCCAGTGCCCGGCGACCGCTGGCGCTTCAACGTGTTCCGCATCAAGCGGCCCCATGGGCCGGCCCACCCCGAACGCGACGCGATCTACGCCGCGTGGTCGGTGCCCGCGGGGCCGAGCTTCCACGACCCTTCGGTCTTTTGCACGCTCGCCTTCGCGGGGTGACGCGCGGGGAGCGTCCGGTGCTGCCGCCTCGGGCGGCCGCGGGCGCGGCGTCAGGTCATCAGCGATGCCATGCGTTGCGCGGGCGAGCGGGCCCCGCCCTCCACGATCAGCTGGCCGCAGGCCGCGCGGATGTCGCGTCCGCGGCTCTTGCGCACCGAGACGGTGACGCCGCGGGCGGCGAGGATGGCGGCAAATGCGTCGATGCGGGGCTCTGAAGGCCTGGCAAATGGCAGGCCTGCCGCCTCGTTGAACGGGATCAGGTTCACTTTCGCCCGTACGGGGGCGAGCAGCGCGACGAGCCGTCTGGCGTGGGCGTCGCTGTCGTTGACGCCGGCAAGCAGCACGTACTCGAAGGTGATGCACTCGCGGCGCTTCAACGGGAAGCGGGCGCAGGCCTGGACGAGATCCGCCAGTCCGTACCGCCGGTTGACCGGGACGAGGCGGTCGCGCAGGTCCTCGGTCGTGGCGTGGAGCGAGACGGCCAGGTTGGGCATGTAGGGCTCGGCGGCCAGGCGTTCGAGCGCCGGCAGGACGCCCACCGTCGACAGGGTGACCCGGCGCGCGGGCAGCGCGAATCCATGGGCGTCGGCCATGATCCGCAGCGCCGCCATCGTGTGGTCGTAGTTGTGCAGTGGCTCGCCCATCCCCATGAGGACGATGTTGAAGGGGGCGTCCAGCAGGCCCAGGTCGCGCGCCAGCACGCGCACCTGGCCCACGATCTCGCCCGGCCGCAGGTTGCGCACCAGGCCCATTCGACCCGTCAGGCAGAACGCGCACTTCATGGCGCAGCCCACCTGGGTGGAGAGGCAGAAGGTCTGCCGCGGCGTGTCGGGGATGAACACCGACTCGACCTGCCGGCCGTCGCCGAGCGTGAGCAGGTATTTCGTGGTGCCGTCCGACGACACGTCACGCCGGGCGATGACGGGCGTCGTGATGCTGGCGGCCGTGACCAGCCGCTCGCGCAGCGCGCGCGACAGGTCGGTCATGCCGGCCGGGTCGGTGGTGCCGCGGCGGTACAGCCAGGCGAAGAGCTGCCGGGCGTGATAGGGCTCGGCGCCGAGGCTCGCCAGGTACCGTTGGAGGGCAGGCCGCTCGAGGTCGGTGATCTCGACGGCCGCCGGCGCGGGACCTGCAACGTCTTCTGTCATGCGTACTTGCCGTCCCGGTCACTCTACCATGCGCACGGTGCGTCCCTGCCGGGCCCCGGCGCGCGTGCTAACATCAGCGGTTCCCGGCCGGGCCGGCGCGCCGCTGGACGGCGCGGGAGCGCCGTCCGCACCTCTATGGTCACCCGTGAAGTCCTCGACCACGGCCTGCGCTTCGCCACGGAGCGGATGCCGCACGTCCGATCGGTCTCGATCGGGGTCTGGCTGGTCCGCGGGTCGCGGCACGAGCCCGAAGCCCGGGCGGGGATCGCGCACTTCGTCGAGCACATGCTCTTCAAGGGCACCACCTCGCGTTCGGCCGAGCAGATCGCCCAGGAGGTGGATTCGATCGGGGGCCAGCTCGACGCCTTCACGTCCAAGGAGTACGCCGGCTACTACATCAAGGTGCTCGACGAGCACCTGCCGATGGCGGTGGATCTGCTGGGAGATCTCGTCACGAGCCCGGCGTTCGATGCGGCCGACATCGAGCGCGAGAAGAAGGTGATCCTCGAGGAGATCAAGATGGTCGAGGACACGCCAGACGATCTCGTGCACGAGCTCTTCATCCAGCGCTACTGGGAGAACCACCCGCTGGGGCGGCCGATTCTCGGCAGCCCGCACACCGTGGAGAGCTTCGACGCGGCGACGCTCCGGGGATACTTCTCGGGTGCCTACGTCGCGCCGAACTTCATCGTCACCGCGGCGGGCAACCTCGACCATGCCAGGCTGCGCGACCTGGTGGCCCGGCGGTTCGCGTCGCTGCCCTCCTCGGGTGAGCCGTTCCGCGACGAGCCGCCGAGACCGTCGCCGGGGTTGCTGCTGCGCGGCAAGGACCTCGAACAGAGCCACGTCTGCCTGGGCACCGGCGCCTACGCGCAGACCCACGCCGATCGCTTCGCGGCGTTCGTGCTGAACACGATCCTGGGCGGCTCGATGAGTTCGCGCCTGTTCCAGAACGTCCGCGAGCGCCGCGGCCTGGCCTACGCGGTGTTCAGCGGGCTCTCCATGTATCGCGATGCCGGCCTGCTGAGCGTGTACGCCGGCTGCGCCAGCGAGAACGTGCCGCTGGTCGTCGATCTCGTCGTCGAGGAACTGCGGGGGCTCGCGGGCTCGCCCGTGCCCGAGGCCGACCTGCGGCGCGCCAAGGATCACCTGAAGGGCAACCTGATGCTCAGCCTCGAGAGCACGTCGAGCCGCATGACGCACCTGGCCCGGCAGGACATCTACTTCGATCGCTATTACACGTTCGACGAGACGCTGGCGAGCATCGAGGCAGTGACCGCGGCCGACGTGCGGCGGGTGGCGGCCGACCTCTTCAGGGACGGCGCGCTTGCCGGGACGGTGCTGGGCGAGGACGTCGAGCACGCGCTCGACGCGTCGCGACTGCGGCTGGCGTGAGGCGCGGCGGCGGGCCGGGCCCCGGGCCCCCCGTGCCCGTCTGCGAGGGAGAACGCTCGTGATCCGCCGTTACACGCACCCCGAGATGGCCGCCATCTGGAGCGAGCAGCGCAGGTTCGACGACTGGCTGCGCGTGGAGATCGCCGCGGCCGAGGCGATGGCCGAAGCGGGCATCGTGCCGGCCGCGGCGGCCGCCGACATCCGGGAGCGCGGCGGGTTCGACATCGCGCGCATCGACGAAATCGAGCGCACCACGCATCACGACCTGATTGCGTTCACCACGGCCGTGGCCGAACGCGTGGGGCCGTCGGCGCGCTGGCTGCACTTCGGCCTCACCTCGTCGGATGTGGTGGACACTGCGCTCGCGCTCCAGATGGTGGACGGCTGCGACCTCGTGCTGCGCCGCGTGGACGCACTGGCCGCCGCCATTGGCCGCCGCGCCGGGGAGCACCGCGCGACGCCGATGATCGGCCGCACGCACGGCGTGCACGCCGAGCCGATGACCTTCGGGCTCAAGCTGGCCCTGTGGTACGCCGACCTGGCGCGCAGCCGCACGCGCATCGCGCGGGCACGTGACGGCGTGCGCGTGGGCAAGGTGTCGGGCGCCGTCGGCACCTTCGCCCACCTCGATCCCGCGATCGAGCAGCGCATCTGCGAACGGCTGGGGCTGGTGGCCGCGCCCGTCTCCTCGCAAGTCGTGCAGCGCGACCGCCACGCGGAGCTGCTGTGCGCGCTGGCGATCTGCGCGGCCACGCTCGAGAAGTTCGCCCTCGAGGTGCGTGGCCTGCAGAAGACGGAGATCGGCGAGGTGGAGGAACCGTTTGCCAGCGGCCAGAAGGGCTCGTCAGCGATGCCGCACAAGCGCAATCCCGTCGGCTGCGAGCAGGTGTGCGGGCTCGCACGGCTGGTGCGCGCCTACGCGCAGGCCGCCCTCGAGGACGTGGCGCTCTGGCACGAGCGCGACATCTCGCACTCCTCGGTGGAGCGTGTCATCCTGCCGGACGCCTTCCTCGCGCTCGATCACATGCTCCGGCGGTTCACGCGCATCGTGGAGGGCCTGGTGGTGCACGCCGCGCGCATGCGGGAGAACCTCGAGCGGTCGCGGGGCGTGGTCTCGTCGGGCGCCGTCCTGCTCGAGCTGGCGCGCCGCGGCGTGTCGCGCGAGCAGGCCTACCAGTGGGTGCAGCGCCATGCGATGGCGGCGAGCGGCGAGGGCCCGTCGTTCCGGGAGCGGCTGCTGGCGGATCGCGACGTCATGAGCGTACTGACGCCCGGGGATCTGGCGCGCGCCTTCGACCTCGAGTACCAGATGCGGCACGTGCCCGCGATCATCGACCGCGCGTTCCGATCCGCGCAGGAGGGGCAGTAGGCCATGGCCATCGCACCGGATCGCAACGCCGTCATCGCCCGCGCCATGCTGGTGTCGGCGTCCACGCTGCTGCTCATCGGGCTGTTGATCAACCTCGGGGCGTTCCCCGTGGATCCGGCCGCGAAGAACCTGATCGTCGTCGCGCTCGCGGCCGTGGGCGTGGTCGACATCGCCGTGGCCATCTGGTTCCGGTCGCGTTCGCGCGGCGGCCGGCGCTGAAGGGTTCTGCCGACGCGGCGGCGCGCTCCGGCCGGAGGGCGCCGCCAGGGGGCTCGATGCTCGACAAGCTCCGCGAGGAATGCGGCGTCTTCGGGATCTTCGGCCATGCCGAGGCGCCGAACCTGGCCTACCTCGGGCTCTACGCGCTGCAGCATCGCGGGCAGGAGAGCGCCGGCATCGCGACCTCCGACGGCGGGCGCATGCGCGTCCATCGGGGCATGGGCTACGTGGCCGACGTCTTCGACCAGCCCACGCTCGCCTCGCTCGGTGGCCACGCCGCCATCGGCCACGTCCGCTATTCCACCTCCGGGGAGAGCGAGCTGCCAAACGCCCAGCCGTTGCTCATCGACTGCGCGCACGGGCAGATCGCCGTCTGTCACAACGGCAGCCTCGTGAACGCGGGCGAACTGCGCCGCGACCTCGTCGGGCGCGGTTCGATCTTCCAGACCACGAGCGACACGGAGGTGGTGGTGCACCTCTACGCGCGATCGCAGGCGCATGGCGTCCAGCAGGCGGTGGTGGAGTCGCTCGCGCAGGTGACCGGCGCCTACTCGCTGCTGCTGATGACACGCGACACGCTGATTGCCGCGCGCGATCCCCATGGGTTCCGGCCGCTGGCGCTGGGCCGGCTCGGCGAGGCCAGCATCGTCTGCTCGGAGACGTGCGCGATGGACCTGATCGGCGCCACCTACGAGCGCGATGTCGAGCCGGGGGAGGTGCTGATCATCACGAGCCAGGGCGTGCGATCGATCAAGCCGTTGCCGGCCCAGCGCCTGGCCCACTGCATCTTCGAGCACGTCTACTTCGCACGGCCGGACAGCCGCGTGTTCGGCCGCAGCGTCAACGAGGCCCGCACCAGGTTCGGCCGGCAGCTCGCCCGCGAAACCGCCGTCGCCGCCGACGTCGTCGTGCCCGTCCCCGACTCGGGCGTCTGCGCCGCGCTCGGCTATGCCGAGGAGGCGGGCGTGCCCTTCCGCATGGGCCTCATCCGCAATCACTACGTCGGCCGCACCTTCATCGAGCCCCAGCAGGCCATCCGGCACTTCGGCGTACGCGTGAAGCTCAACCCGGTGCGCGACATCCTCGAGGGCCGGCGCGTGGTGCTGATCGACGACTCGATCGTGCGCGGCACGACGAGCCGGAAGATCGTGAAGATGGTGCGGGCCGCCGGCGCGCGCGAAGTGCACATGCGCATCAGTTGTCCGCCCACCATCGCACCCTGCTTCTACGGTGTGGACACACCGCGCCGGAACGAACTGATTGCCGCCACCCACACGATCGAGGAGGTCCGCCGCTACCTTGGCGCCGACACCCTGGCGTACCTCAGCCTCGACGGCCTGCTGGCGTCGATGGGCCCGCAGCAGGACGCCTATTGCACCTCGTGCTATACCGGCCATTACCCGGTGGCGTTCCCGGCGGAGCAGGAGGCCTTGCAGCTTCCACTCACCCTGGGCGGAACCCACGAGTCTGGGGCCGGCGTGACGGCGGGCCCCTGGCTGCCGGCCGACCCCGGAACGGTCCGCCGGTAGCCAGGATCGCGGCGGCCGGCGGCGGTGGCCGGATTCGCGCATCGACCATCACCATGGACTATCGATCCAGCGGCGTCGACATCGATGCCGGACACGACGTGGTTCGGAGGATCCGGACGCTCGCCCGAGAGACGCGCACGCCCGGCGTGCTCTCGGATCTCGGGTCGTTCGGCGGGCTGTTCGCCATCGACCCGTCCGGGCGCGACGACACCGTGCTGGTGGCGAGCGCCGACGGCGTCGGGACGAAGCTCAAGGTGGCGTTCCTCGCGCGCCGGCACGATACGGTGGGCGAGGACCTCGTCAACCACTGCGTCAACGACATCCTCGTGCAGGGGGCGACGCCCCTCTTCTTCCTCGATTATCTGGCGACCGGCCGTCTCGCGCCGGAGGTGGCCGTTGCCGTCGTCGAGGGGATCGCCAGGGGCTGCCGCGCGAATGGATGCGCGCTGCTCGGCGGGGAAACGGCGGAGATGCCCGGCTTCTACGCCGATGGCGAATACGACCTCGCCGGCTTCATCGTGGGACGCGTGGCGCGCAGCGCGGTGATCGACGGACGCGCCATCGCGCCCGGCGACGTGTTCGTCGGACTCTCCTCCTCGGGGCTCCATACCAACGGCTACTCGCTCGCAAGGAAGATCGCCTTCGAGACGCTGGGGTGCTCGGTCGACACCTTCGTCGACGAGCTCGGGACGACGGTGGGCGAGGCGCTGCTGGCGCCGCATCGATCGTACCTGCCGGCCCTGCGCCCGCTGCTGGAACGCCGGTCGTCAGCCCCCGGCGGCGGGCCGCTGCTGAAGGGGCTGGCTCACGTCACCGGCGGCGGCATCACCGACAACCTGCCGCGGATCCTGCCGCCGGGCGTCGGCGCCCGAATCGACACGCGCGCATGGCAGGTCCCGCCGATCTTCAAGTGGCTTGGGGCGGGTGGTCACGTGCCCCACGACGACATGTACCGGACCTTCAACATGGGCATCGGGATGATCGCGGCCTGCACGGCGGCCGACGTGCCGGTCCTGCTCGGAGCCCTCGAGGCCGACGGCGCGCGCGTGATCGGCGAGGCCGAGGCCGGCGAGCCGGGGGTTGGCTATGTCCGGTGATCCGTCGCCTGGCGGCGCGCGGCGTCTGGGGGTGCTCATCTCGGGCCGCGGGAGCAACCTGCAGTCGATCCTCGACGCGATTCGGGAGCGGCGGCTGGCAGCCACCCTCGCCCTCGTCGTCTCGAACGTGGCCGGCGCGCGGGGACTCGACCGGGCACGGGCGGCCGGCGTGCCCGCGCTGACGATCCGGCACGGGGACTATCCCACGCGGGCGCTCTTCGAGGCGGCGCTCGTGTCGATCCTGCGCGATCACCAGGTGGACCTGGTCTGCCTGGCCGGGTTCATGCGGCGGCTCGGTCCGACGATGGTCGACGCGTTCCGGCACCGGATGCTCAACATCCACCCCTCGCTGCTGCCGGCGTTTCCCGGGCTGCACGCGCAGCGGCAGGCCCTGCTGCACGGGGTGAAGGTGACCGGCGCCACCGTGCACTTCGTCGAGGCCGAGCTCGATGCCGGCCCCATCGTCAGGCAGGCGGCGGTCGCCGTGCGCGACGAGGACACCGAGGAAACGCTCGCTGCGCGGATCCTCGCCGAGGAGCACCGCATCTACCCTGAGGCGATCGAGGCCGTGCTCGGCGGCGGCTGGCGTGTGGAGGGGCGCCGCCTGGTGGCGACGCCCCTGGAGGCGGGACGTCGGGCCGAAGGCCGAGTCAACCCTGGGTGACGACCAGGCGTGCGAGTTTCCTGGCGCCCACGGCCAGCAGGTAGCTGCCGGGTCCCCGGGCGGGAATCCACCGCAGATCCGCGACGCGCTCACCGTCGATCTTCACGCCGCCGCTCTTGACTTGCCGTGACGCCTCGCTGGCCGATGGCGCGAACTTGAGGTGGGCGATCGCCTGCGGCAGACCGACGCGGCCGTCGGCGCCGGGCGCGACCTCGAGGCTCGGGAGGTCGGCGTCGGCCGCGGCGTCGTGGCTGGTCCGCAGGCGGTGCCGCGCCCGCACGGCCTGTTCCGCTTCAGCCGCGACCGTCTCGTCGTGCAGGCTGGCGAGGATGAGCCGCGCCAGTTCGTAGCGGAACTCGGAGGGTGGCAGGTCGCCGGCGGCCATGCGTCGCTTCCGTTCGTCAACCTGCGCCGGCATCAGATCCGTCAGCAGTGTGAAGTAACTCCACAGCACGTCGTCGGCGCCACGGAAGTCCTCCACCAGTTTGCGCATCATCTCGACCGGTGGTTCGTCCACGCCCACGTAGTTGCCGAGGCTCTTCGACATCTTCTCCTGGCCGTCGAGCCCGATCAGCAGCGGTACGGTCATGACGATCTGCGGCTCGAGGCCGAAGCCGGGCATGATGTCGCGGCCGACGTTCAGGTTGAAGAGCTGATCGGTCCCGCCCAGTTCCACGTCGGCGCGCAGGGCCACCGAGTCGTAGGCCTGGGCCAGCGGATAGAGGAACTCGTGCAGTGCGATGGGCTGGCCGTTTTCGTAGCGCTGCCTGAAATCGCGCCGCTCGAGCATCTGTGCGACGTTGTAGCGCGCTGCCAGGCGGATCCAGCCGTCGCTCGGAAGGGTTCCCAGCCAGCGGCTGTTGAAGTCGACCACGGTCCGATCGGGGTGCAGCACGCGAAACACCTGCGCG
>JBDIBB010000017.1:0-46761 GCA_039812685.1 Vicinamibacteraceae bacterium | reverse complement strand
CACCGCTTCGTTGCCGGTGACCGTCACGGCTGGCGGTGTGGAGGCCGGCGGCGCCGCGGTGGCCGACGGGCCCGGCGGCAGCGGGGAGACCGACCACCGCCCCAGCACGAAGCCCATTCCCAGGCCGACCAGCAGCGCCGCCGCCCGCGCCACGCCCCACTGGCGCAGGCTGGGCACGCGTTGGGGCGGCAACGGCCGGGATCCCCGCCGCCCGCCGCCCGCCCCGGGGGCGAATCGTTCGTACGGCGTTCCCGCAGTCGCGGGCACCCCGGCCTGGTAGGCATCCGGTCCGCCGGTCTCGAAGACCGCGTCCAACCGGGATTCACTGCTCGCGTCCAGGCCAGGCTGGTGGCCGAACTGCCGCGCACCGCCCGTGTCGCCATCGACCAGCGATGCCCCGCGGGGTGCATCCGCCGGGCCGGCGGGGCGCTCCGGCGCCGACGCGTGGGAGAACTGCCCGGTGCCCGGCCCGATCCACGCCGGCTCCGGGACCGCCGGCTCCGGCACGTGCGGGTGTGGCCACGCCTCCAGCGGCGCGGCTGGCGGATCGTCAGGTCGCAGCACCAGGTCGTGGTGATGGCGGCCGGCCGGCGGCGCCAGCGCCAGGTCGGCAGGCGCAGAGGCTGGGGTGGATTCGGTCACCGTGATGGCGGTGAGGACGTCGGACTGGAGGGTGTCGTCGGCAGACCGCTCCAGGCCCGGGATCGTCGGCGCATCGGCGGCGGCCTCGTCCGCGCCGTCGCGTCCGGGCTCGGGAAACAGCGACCCCGGGGCCGGAGTCCGCGTCCGTGCGAGGCGCGAGACGTCGATCGCGCCCGCGAGGGCCTCGACCAGCGCCATCGCCGTCGCGGGGCGGTCCTGCGGTGAGGCCGAGGTGGCCGCGGCCAGCAGGCCGACGGCCGCCGGCCCGTCGAACCCGGCGGTCGCCAGCGTGTCCTGCAACGGTTCGGCCCCGGGGCGCCCGCGGCGCGGCGCCAGCCATTCGAGCGCCACCACGGCGAGGGCGAACACGTCGGCGCGCGCATCCCACGGACCGCCAGGCACGCGCTCGGGCGCCGCGTACGGACGCCGCCGCGAGGGCCTGGCCCCGAAGCGCTCGACGAGCTGCGCCACCCCGATGCCGGTGACGCGCACGCGCCCGGTGGTGTCGATCAGCACGTCGCGCGGGTGCAGGGAGCCGTGCCGCCACCCTGCGGCGACGCCGGCGTCGAGCGCGGCGGCCACCTGCCGCAGCACGGCGACGAGCGCTTCGGCGCCCACCGCCGTCCGGCGCCGCATGCGGAGATCGAGGCCGTCGGCCTCCACCAACTCCTGTGCCAGCCAGGCGGTGCCGCCCTCGAGGCCAGCGGCCAGCGGAGCGACGATCGACGGATGAGGCGGAACGGTCTCGATCAGCGTCTGCAGCGCCCCGGCCAGGGCATGGGCCTGCTCGGGCGGCCAGTCGAGCCTGAACAGCTTCAGGGCGAGGATGGAGCTGGTGTCCTGGGCGAGAACGCGGAAAACCGGACCGAGCACGCCGCTGCCGATCTGGTGCAGGACGCGATAGGGCCCGATGAGCTCGGGCTGGGCGGATGAACTCGGGTCGTCGTGGTTCAGCGGCGGCTCCGGCGTGCGTCGTGGCGGCGATGGCCCGCAGGCTGAGGCGAGAGTATATCGCGGCTTGACACCCCGTCGGAGTCCCTGAGACAGTTGCACTTCTGTGCAGGACTCCAGCCCCCACGCCAGCGCCCCCGCGTGCGTGCCGGTCGACATGCGCCAGCTGCCCTGGGTACGTCGGCTGGTCGTCGATTACGCCTTCGACTTCCCCTCGCTCGCATCGTTCTTCGCCGACGATCCGGTAGAGGCCGGCGCGTGGCGCCGGGCCATCGACCGGGTCCAGCAGCACCCGCGCCGCCGCGAGGCCATCGTCGACGTACTGAAGCGGCAACTGACGTCGCGCGGGACCCCGGCTGCCGCGATAGCGGCCGTCGACTCCCTGCGCGACCCGCGCACGGTGGCCGTCGTCACCGGGCAGCAGGCGGGCCTGTTCGGTGGCCCTGTCTACACCGCGCTGAAGGCGCTCACCGCCGTTCAACTGGCCCGCAAGGTCTCGGCCGAGCACGGGGTCACCGCCGTCGCCGTCTTCTGGGTCGACAGCGAAGACCACGACTGGGAGGAAGTGGCTTCGACCAGGCTGCTCGACGGCGAGGCACAACTGAGGGAGGTGACGGCCGCGGCCCCCGAGGGCGCGGGCAAGCTGCCGGTGGCGCAACTGCGGCTGGACGCCCGGATCGCGGACGCCCTCGAAGCCGTGCGCGCGGTGCTGCCGCGGACCGAGTTCACCGACGACCTGCTGGCGCGGCTGGCCGATGCGTACGCGCCCGGGCGGAGCATGTCGGAGGCCTTCGCTCGGTGCCTCGACACCTGCCTGGGGCCGTTGGGTCTGATCGTGTACGACTGCGCCGATCCCGCCGCCAAGCCGCTGGCGGCGTCGGTCTTCGCGCACGAGATCGCGGTTCCTGGGCGCACGTCGGCGCTGGCGGTGGCCGCGGGCGAGGCGCTGGCCGCCCGTGGCTACCACGTGCAGGTGGACGCCCACCCCGACACGGTGGCCCTGTTCCACCTGGGCCCCGAGCGCCAGGCCATCCGCATCGCCGGCGACCGGTTCTCGGTAGCCGCCCGGACGGCGAGCGCCGCCGAACTGGGCGCCGAGATCGCCTCGCACCCCGAGCGCTTCAGCCCCAACGTGCTGCTGCGGCCGCTGGTGCAGGACACCCTGTTTCCCACCATCGCCTACGTGGCCGGACCGAGCGAACTGGCCTATCTCGGCCAGTTGCGGGAGGTCTATGCGCACTTCGGCATCCCGATGCCGCTCGTGGTGCCGCGCGTGACGGCCACCCTGCTCGACACGGCGGCCACGCGGTTCCTCCAGCGCTACGCGCTGCCGATCGAGGCGATGCAGCCGCAGGACGAGAGCGTGCTGAACCGGCTGCTCGCGGCACAGCTGCCGCCGGAAGTGGATGCGGCCTTCAAGGACACCCACGACTGCGTGGGCCGGAAGATGCAGGCCCTCATCGCGGCCCTGCCGGCACTGGACCCGACGCTGGAGGGCGCGGCCCGCTCCACCTTTGGCCGGATCGAGCACGATCTGCAGGGCCTGCACGGCAAGATCATCCACGCGGCGAAGCGCCGCAACGAAACCCTGCGCCGGCAGTTCGTGCGCACGCGGTCGCTCACCTTCCCCCAGGGACATCTGCAGGAGCGCACGCTCGGGTTCGTCTACTTCATGAACCGCTACGGCCCCACGCTGATCGACCTGCTCGATCGGAGCCTCGCGCCGAACCCGGGCTACCACTGCCTGCTCACCGTGTAAGGCTCCGCCCGCGTGGTCCGGCGCTCTGCTTCCTCCCGTAGCCGATCCCCACGCCGCCGCTGGCTGCGGTGGCTGGTCCGGCTGTGCGTGCTCGGGCTGCTGGCGGCCGGCGCCGTGGCGGGCTACTTCTACGTCCAGCTCTCGCGCGTGGTGGACGCCAGGCTCGCCCGCGGGCCCGAGCGGCCCCAGCCGCGCGTGTTCGCGCGCCCGTTCGAGCTGCGCGTGGGCCAGGCCCTCACCGTGACGGAGCTGGCCGAGCGGCTCAACGATCTGGGCTACGCGCAGCGGTCGAAGGCCGAGGGCCCGGGGGAGTTCGCGGTGGACCTGCGCGCCGTGAGCCTCTGCGCGCGCGGCGGGATCCTCAACGGGCGCACGATCCGGGTGCTGTTCTCGGCCACGCCGGCGCGCGCGTCCGCCCGCCCGCAGCCTCCGCGCGTGGAGCAGCTCGAGGTGCCGGGCAAGGGCCGCGTCGACAGCGTCACCATCGAACCGCCGCTGCTGAGCGGGCTGGTGTCGGCCGGGCGCGAGCGGCGGCGGGAGGAACCGCTCGATCGCATCCCGAAGGTCGCGCGCGACGCGGTGCTCGCCATCGAGGACCGCCGCTTCTTCACGCACCCCGGCGTCGACGTGGTCCGCACCCTCGGCGCCGTCCTGACCAACATCCGGGGCGACAAGCCCTATCTGGTCGGTGGCAGCACGCTCACCCAGCAGCTCGTGAAGAACTCGTTCCTCACGCGCGAGAAGACCTACCGGCGCAAGCTCCAGGAGCAGTACCTCGCGCTCATCCTCGAGCGGCGGCTGTCGAAGGATCAGATCCTCGAGCTCTACCTGAACGAGGTCTACCTCGGGCAGCGGGGCTCGTTCGCAATCCACGGGCTGGCCGAAGCCTCGCGCCTGTTCTTCGGCAAGGACGTGGCGAACCTCACGCTGGCCGAGGCCGCGACCATCGCGGGCGTGATCCAGTCACCGCCCGCCTACTCGCCGTTCCGCAACCCCGAGCGGTCGCGGGAACGCCGCAACGTGGTGCTGCGGGCCATGGCCGACTCCGGCTACATCACGGGCGAGGCGGCCGCGCTCGCCTCCAGCGAGCCGCTGGTCACCGTCGCCCAGGCCCTGGACGCGGAAGCGCCGTACTTCGTCGACGTGGTGGGCCAGTCCTTCGCCGAAACCTACCCCGGCGTCGCGCAGGGCGGCGGCACGGTGGACATCTACACGACGCTCGACCTGCACCTGCAGCGACTGGCGCAGGACGCGGTGCGCGACGGCCTGCGGCGGGTGGACGAGGTGCTCGACAAGCGCAAGGTGCCGGTGCGGGCGCAGGCCGCCCTGCTGGCCGTGCAGCCCAGAACGGGTGATGTGCTGGCCTTCGTGGGCGGCCGCACCTACAACCAGTCGCAGTTCAACCGGGTGACGGGCGCGCGCCGGCAGCCGGGGTCGGTGTTCAAGCCGTTCGTCTACCTCGCCGCCTTCGAGCAGGCCGCGGCCGAGGGGCGCACCGACCTCACGCCGGCCACCGTGGTCGACGACAGCCCGACGACGTTCGTCTTCGGCGACGAGGAATGGTCGCCCGGCAATTACGGCGACGAATACGACGGCCTCATCACGCTGCGGCGCGCGCTCGCCATGTCGCGCAACCTGGCCACCGCGAAGGTGGCCGAGATGGTTGGCTACAACCACATCGCCGACCTGTGGCGCCGCATCGGCGCCGGCACGCCGCCGCGCGCCTATCCGTCGATCGCGCTCGGGGTCTTCGAGGCGACGCCCTGGGAGGTGGCGCAGGCCTACACGATCTTCCCGAACCTGGGCGAACTGCGCCCCCTCCGGACCCTCCTGCGAATCGAGAGCGATGGCGCCGTCCAGGAACCGCCGCCGGCAGCCACCGCGCGGCGCGTCGCGCGGGACGACACGACCTACCTCGTGATGGACATGATGCGCAGCGTGTTGAACGAAGGGACGGGCGCCTCGGCACGGGCGGCGGGCTTCACGCAGGAGGCGGCCGGCAAGTCGGGCACCACCAACGACCTGCGCGACGCGTGGTTCGTCGGCTTCACACCGGAACTCCTCACGGTGGTGTGGGTCGGCTTCGACGACAACCGTGCGGTGGGCCTCAGCGGCTCGCAGGCGGCGCTGCCCATCTGGACGCAGTTCATGCAACGTGCGCTGGCCGGCCACACCGACACGTGGTTCACGCCGCCCTCCTCTGTCGTGTTCGTCGACATCGATCGCGACACCGGCGAACTGGCCGGACCGGGCTGCCCGCGCGTGCTGAAGGAGGCGTTTCTCACCGGCACCGAGCCGGCCGTGCCCTGCACGCTGCACAATTTCTGACGCACCTGCCCGTCGGTGCGCCCCTCCGGCGGCGTGGAGGTCGCGCACGCGCGCGCCCGGAACGAGGCTGTTATACTGGCCGACGCGCCAACGCCCACTTCAGCCCACAGAGGTCCATCGTTGAGAACCATCGCCCCGCTTGCCTGCGTCGCCTTCCTGCTGGCTGGCTGCTCCAAGGCCCCCGCCCAGTCGGCCACCGCCACGACGTCGTCCTCACCCGAGCCAGCCGTGGCGGCGCAGTCGGCACAGGCGCCGGGCGCGCCGGCGGGGCCGCCGGCCGCCGCGCCCGCCAAGCCCGTGCCGGCCACGCTGCCCGAGGTCATCGCGCGGGTGAACGGTGAGGAGATCAAGCGCGCCGAGCTGCAGGAGGCGATCTCGTCGCTCGAGGGCCAGGCCGGCCGGCCGGTGCCGCCCGAGGAGCGCGACCAGGTGTTCCGCGCCGTGCTCAACCAGCTGGTCACGGGCCACATGCTGCTGCAGGAATCGCAGCACCGGAAGGTCGCGGTGGCCGACGCCGACATCGACGCGCGCATCGCCGAGCTGCGCCAGCGCTTCCCCACCGAGGACGACTTCAAGAAGGCGCTGGCCTCGCGCGGCCTCACCCTGGAGAAGATCCGCGAGGAGCTGCGCAAGCAGATGGTGATCGAGAAGATGATCGACGCCGAGGTCACGCCGCAGGTGACCGTCAGCGACCAGGACGTGAAGAAGTTCTACGACGAGAACCCGGCCCAGTTCCAGCAGCCCGAGCAGTTCCGCGCGAGCCACATCCTGATCATGGTCCCGCAGGGCGCCACCCCGGCACAGAAGCAGGAGGCGCGGGCGAAGATCGACGGGTTGCTCAATCAGGTGCGCAACGGCGGCGACTTCGCCGAACTGGCCAAGGCCAACTCGCAGGACGGCAGCGCGGCGGCCGGCGGCGATCTGAACTACTTCGGACGCGGCCAGATGGTGGAGCCGTTCCAGAAGGCGGTCGAGTCGCTGCAGGTGGGCCAGGTGAGCGACGTCGTCGAGACGCAGTTCGGCTTCCACATCGTGAAGCTCACCGACAAGAAGCCGGGACGCACCGTGGCGCTCGCCGAGGTGAACAAGAAGATCGCCGACTACCTGGTGATGCAGCAGAAGCAGGAGCGCGCCAACGGGTTCGTCGAGGCGCTGCGCGCCAAGAGCAAGGTGGAGATTCTCATCTGAGGCCGTGACGAGCGAACTGATCGAGGCGATGGCCGGTGTGCTGGCGCGCCGCGAGCGCGCCGCCCTGGTCACCGTCGTCCGCACGGGCGGTTCGACCCCCCAGCGCGTCGGCGCCAAGATGCTCGTGCACGCCGACGGCCGGATCGTGGGCACCATCGGCGGCGGCTGCTACGAGAGCGACGCCGCCGGCAAGGCCCGGCTCGTCATCGACTCCGGGCAGCCGCAGTTCCTGCACTACGAACTCACCGACGACGTCGCCGGGGAGTCGGGCCTGATCTGCGGGGGACGCATGGACGTCTTCGTCGAACCCATCACGTCGGCACCCGAACTCTTCATCGCGGGGGCCGGGCACGTCGGTTTCCACGTGGCCCGCTTCGCGACCGCCGTCGGCTTCCGGGTGCACGTGGTGGACGACCGGGCCGCCTTCGCCAACGCCGAACGCTTTCCCGAGGCGGCCGAAGTGGTCGTCGACGACATCGCCGACTGGCTCGGGCGGACGGCGTTGCCGCGCGAGAGTCACGTGGTGGTGGTCACGCGCGGGCACCGTCACGACCTCGACGCCCTGCGCGCACTTCTCCCGGCCGAGCTGGCCTACCTGGGCCTGATCGGCTCGCGCGCCAAGATCGCACGGCTCTTCGACGCACTGCTGGCCGAGGGCGCGCCGGCCGACGCGCTGCGCCGCGTGCACGCGCCGATCGGGCTCGACATCGGCGCGGTCACGCCGGAGGAAATCGCCGTCAGCATCGTCGCCGAACTGATTGCGGCACGGCGCGGACGGCTCACGGCAGGCCCGCGCCCGGACGGGCGCGCGCAGCCGATGCAATGGACGCCCCCGGCACTGGCACGCGCCGACGCGTCGCGCCGCTGATCGCCCCGGCGGGGACGCCGCGCACCACCTCGTCACGCACCGCGGCAGGCGCCTGCCGCACGGTCTCTCATCATGGCTGCCCTGCTCATCCGCCACGCGCACATCCTGACGCTCAACGACACCATGGACGAACTCGACGGCGACCTGCTCGCCGTCGACGGCCGCATCGTCGCCGTGGGGCACGTCGATCCCGCTTCGGTGCCGCCCGGTACGCGCACGATCGACGCGCGCGGCGCCTGGCTGCTGCCGGGCTTCGTGCAGACGCACGTCCACCTGTGCCAGACGCTGTTCCGCGGCCTGGCCGACGACCTGCCGCTGCTGGCGTGGCTGCGGCAGCGCGTCTGGCCGCTCGAGGCCGCCCATCGCCCCGACACGCTGCGCGCGGCAGCCCGCCTCGCCGCGCTGGAACTGCTGCGCGGCGGCACCACGACGGTGCTGACGATGGAGACCGTGCACGACACCGACGCCGTGGTCGAGGCGGTCATCGAGACCGGCCTGCGCGCCACGATCGGCAAGTGCATGATGGACGATCCCGGCACGCCCGACATGCCGGCGCGCCTGCGCGAGACCACGCGTGCCTCGCTCGACGAGAGCCTGGCGCTCCACCGCCGCTGGCACGGCGCGGCCGCCGGCCGCGTGCGCGTGGCGCTGGCGCCGCGCTTCGCCGTCTCGTGCACGCGCGACCTGCTCGAGGAGGTGGCACACCTGTCGGCCCGCGAGGGCCTGCTCGTGCACACCCACGCGTCGGAGAACCGCGACGAGGTGGCCTACGTCCGGGAGAAGTCCGGCGGCCTCAACAACATGGCCTGGCTCGAGCGGCTCGGCCTCGCCTCGCCGCGGCTGTGCGCGGCGCACTGCGTGTGGGTGGACGAGGCCGAGCAGGACGTGATGGCCGCCCGCGACGTGAAGGTGCTGCACTGCCCGGGCTCGAACGTGAAGCTGGGATCGGGGCTCGCCCCGATCGTCGAACTGCGACGGCGCGGCATCGGGGTGTCGCTCGGCGCCGACGGCGCCGCGTGCAACAACCGGCTCAACATGTTCGACGAGATGCGGCTCGCCGCCACGCTGCAGGCCGTGCGCGCCGGCGCCGGGTCGCTCACCGCGCGCGACGCGCTGTGGATGGCCACCCGCGAGGGCGCCCGGGCGCTGGGGCTCGCGCAGGAGATCGGCAGCCTCGAACCCGGCAAACGCGCCGACCTGCAGGTGGTGGATCGCGATGGCGCGGGCCTCGCGCCGGGCGGCGATGCCTGCTCGCTGCTCGTCTACGCGGCGGGCCCCGAGCACGTGCGGACGGTGGTGGTGGACGGGACGGTGCTGATCGACGACTTCCGGCCGGTGTTCCTCGAGGAAGACGCCGTGGTGAGGGAGGCGCGGGGCGCCGCCCGCGACCTGATCGGGCGCGCCGGTCTGCTATAATCGTGACCGAGCCTTAGCACTCCCTTACGGCCACTGCTAATGAGTCCGGGCGCCCCCAGGGCCGCGAGTTCCGCGGCCGCCGACCTTCCCGACCGCTCGCGTCGCGTGCTGTCGCTGCTCGTGCGCGAATACATCGAGCGCGGCGAGCCGGTGTCCTCGCTGTGGCTGGCCCGCCACGCCGGGCTGCGGGTCTCCTCGGCCACGCTGCGCAACGTGCTGGCGCGGCTGGAGGAACTGGGCCTGGTCCACCAGCCGCACACCTCGGCAGGTCGCGTCCCCACCGATCTCGGCTATCGCGTCTACGTCGACACGCTGATCGAGGGCCGGCGGCAGCGGCGGACGACGCCCGAGCTCGAGACGCTGGTGCGGCAGTCGGGCAGCCTCGGCGAGGCGCTGTCGACCGCCTCCCACGGGCTGTCGCGCGCGCTGCGGTGCGTCAGCTTCGCGCTGGTGCCCGCCAGCGCGTCGACCACGCTGCGCCGCATCGACTTCGTGGCGCTCGACGCGCACCACGTGCTGGTCGTGCTGGTCTCGGCCATCGGACAGGTGGTGCACAAGGTCCTCGACCTCACCGCGTCGGAGGCCGTGGCGCCCGAGGATCTCGTCCGGGCCGCCAACTACCTCAACGCCGAGTTCGCCGGCCGCCCGCTCGAGGCGATCCGCGCCACGATCGTGAAGCGGCTCTCCGAGGACCGCGTGCTCTACGATCGCCTGATGGCGCGCGCGCTCACGCTCGCCTCGAAGACGCTCGACGAGTTCTCCACCGAACCCGAACTGGCGGTGACGGGCGTCTCGGCGCTGGTCGAGGAGACCGGGCCCGAGGAACGGGCGCTGCCGCTCACCGCGCTGCGCGCCCTGCTCGCGATGATTGAGGAGAAACATCGCCTGGTGATGCTGCTGGACCAGTATGTCGATGGGCCGGGCCTCACTGTGGTGATCGGCGCCGAGCACACCACGCCCGCGCTGCGGCCGCTCAGTCTCGTGGCGTCCACGCGCGAGGACGACGGCCGCAAGACCACGGTGGGCGTGATCGGACCGACGCGGATGCGCTATTCCCGCACCATTGCGGCCGTCGAGGGAACGGCGATCGCGGTCGGCCGCAAGCTGATCGACGGCCACTGACGAACGGGGGCGCCGCCCGCGGGATCGGCGCCACCCCTGGGATTCCCCGGACATGATGATGTCGGACGAGCACTTGCCGCGGCGTGACGACGTGGCCCCGGAGCCAGAGGTGACGCCCGCGACCGAAATCGACGCGATCGCCAGCGAACGCGATCGCTTCAAGGATCTGCTGCTGCGCAGCACCGCGGAGTTCGACAACTACCGCAGGCGCATCGAACGTGAACGCCGAGAGACGATCGAGCAGGCCAGCGCCGATCTCATCAAGGACCTGCTGCCCCTGCTCGACGACCTGGAACGTGCCGCGCGGTCGGAGGCCGGCGACCACGTCGAGGCCTACCGGCAGGGCGTCGTCCTGATCGGCAAGGCCCTGGCCGACGTCCTGGCGGCACGCGGCCTCACGCCGATCGACCCGCTCGGCGCCGCCTTCGATCCCCACCAGCACGAGGCCATCGCGCGCGTGCCCCGTGATGGCGCCCGCGAGGGCGAGGTGGTGGAGGTGGTGGCCCGGGGCTACAAGCTCAAGGACCGGCTGCTGCGGCCCGCCGTGGTGAAGGTGGCCGTGTGAGCACCAAGCGCGACTTCTACGAGGTGCTGGGCGTCGAACGCACGGCGGGCGACCAGGAGATCAAGAGCGCCTACCGCCGGCTCGCGCTCAAGCACCACCCCGACCGCAATCCGGGCGATCGGGCCGCCGAGGAGAAGTTCAAGGAGGCGGCCGAGGCCTACGCCGTCCTCGCCGACGCCGACAAGCGCGCGGCCTACGATCGCTTCGGGCACGCCGGCCTGGGCGGGCCCGCCGGCGGCCCGGGCTTCGACCCGACGATCTTCGCCGACTTCGGCGACATCCTCGGCGGCCTCGGCGACATCTTCGGCTTCGGGGACGTGTTCGGCGGCGGGCGACGGCGCGGCGGCGCGCAGCGCGGGGCCGACCTGCGCTACGACCTGGAGATCACCTTCCAGGAAGCCTACGAGGGAACCGAAACCACCATCCAGATCCCGCGCGAGGAGACCTGCGAGACCTGCAAGGGTTCCGGCACCGCAAGCGGCAGCGCACCCGAGGTGTGCCGGCAGTGCGGCGGGTCGGGCCAGTTGCGCTTCCAGCAGGGATTCTTCACCGTGGCACGATCCTGCGGCGCGTGCCGTGGCACCGGCCGCGTGATCACCAAACCCTGCCATTCGTGCCGCGGCGCCGGCCGCATCCCGCGCGAACGCAAGCTCACGGTGAAGATTCCGGCCGGCATCGCCACCGGCCAGCGGCTCAGGCTCTACGGCGAGGGCGAATCGGGCTTCGGCGGCGGGCCCGCCGGCGACCTCTACGTCGTCGTCCACGTCCAGGAACACCCCCGGTTCCGGCGTGACGGCGACGACCTCCACGTGGATCTCGCGCTCCCGTTCCCCACCCTGGCGCTGGGCGGCCGGGTGGAGGTCGAGACGCCCGGGTCGCGCGAGCCATTCGACGTACCGGAAGCCACCGCGTCGAACACCACGTTCCGACTGCGCAACAAGGGCATGCCCAACGTCTCCGGCCGCGGTCACGGCGACCTCTTCTTCACGGTGCGCGCGCAGGTCCCGAAGAAGCTCACGAAGGATCAGCGCCGGCTGCTCGAGGATCTGCGCGCCTCGCTCGGCGGCGAGGCGGCGACGCCGGTGGCCGAGGAGGGCGACAAGCCGTTCTTCGAGCGCGTGAAGGACATCTTTGGCTGAGCCGCCCGCACGGCCGCGCCGCACCTGGCCGGCGCTGGATCTCGACGCGCGTCGGGCGGCCACGCCGCCTGCCGACGCCGGGGATCGCCTCGCGGTCGCCTTCGACGATGCCGGTGCCGTGGCGGTGGAGTCAGACGGCACCAGCCACTGGCGCGTCTTCTTCGACTCCGCCGAGGCCCGCGCGCACGCCACCCCCGGCGTGCTGGCAGCCCTCGGGTCGTGGCTCGACGTGAGCGCCATCGACGTCGAGGACGAGGGCTGGGCCGTCAAGGTGCAGCAGGAACTGGGGCCGATCACCGCAGGGCGTTTCATCGTGGCGCCGCCATGGCACGTGCCGGCGGTCGGTGCCGACCAGATCGTCGTGGTCATCGAACCATCGGCGGGCTTCGGCACGGGACACCACCAGTCCACGCGCCTCTGCCTGCGCGCGATCGAGCGGCTGCCGGTGGCAGGATGGCGCGTGATGGACGTGGGGACCGGCTCGGGCGTGCTGGCCATCGCGTGCGCGATGGCCGGGGCCGGCGCGGTGCTGGCGATCGATCACGACGCCGACGCCGTGGACGCGGCCCGCGCCAACCTGACGCGCAACGGCGTCGCGCACTGCGTCACCGCCCGCGTGATCGACGTCGGAACCTGCCGTGCCGAGCCGGCCGACCTGGTCATGGCCAACCTCACCGTGCACCTGCTGCGCCGCCTCGCGAGGGCCATCGCCGCGCTGGTGCGGCCCGGCGGCCTGCTGGTGACCAGCGGTTTCACCACCGACCAGGCCGCGCTGGTCGCCGACGCCTTTCCCGACTTCCTCGTCGTCGCCCGCGACGACGAGGACGACTGGACCGGGCTGACGCTGCGGCGGACGTGAAGCCCCCGCCGGGCGGCAGGGCTCGCGCTCACGCGGCGTGAGCGGCCTGCCTGTTCATCCCCACGCGTAGCGCAGGATCGACATCGCCGCCAGCGGCACGGTCTCGGCGCGCAGCACGAGCGGGCCGAGCGACCAGGGGGCGAAGCCCCGGTCGACCGCCAGCGCCAGTTCGGCCGCGGTCCATCCGCCCTCCGGGCCGATCGCCAGCGCGGCGCCGCCGGCGCGCGCCCGCGCCCCGAGATCGTCCACCCGTCGCACGGGATCCGCCACCAGGCCCGGCTCGGCCAGCCAGAGCCGGACGGCGGCCTCATCCGGCGCCAGCGCGGTGGCCAGCGGAACCGGCGGCGCGACGAGCGGCACCACCGCGCGACCGCACTGGCGGCAGGCCGCCACGCAGATGCGCGCCCAGCGGGAGCGGGCGGCGTGCAGGGCGTCCTCGCGCCGCGCCACCGACACGCGCTCGCTGAGCACCGGCACCAGGCGCGTGGCGCCCAGCATCGCGGCGTCGTGCACGAGCGCATCCATCGCCGGGCCCCGCAGCACGGCAGCGATCACCGTGAGGCGAAACGGCGCCTCGGGCCGCGGAACCGTCTCGCGCAGCGCGCCGACGGTCGCCGCCCGGCGGTCGTCGCGTTCGATCAGGCCCTCCCACTCCCGTCCCGCCCCGTCGAAGACCCGGACGGCATCTCCCGGCCGCAGCCGGAGCACGCGGACCAGGTGGTGCGACTGCTCGGCGTCGAGCGTCACCGTGGTCGCACCGGTGGCGAGCACCGGCGCGTGGAAGCGTGGCAGCACGGGCCCATGTTGCCACGGGACGCCTTCCCGCGCCTGTCGGGTTGCGGCAGGAGCGGGCTCGCGGACCTGCCCTCGCGTGGCGAAGCCTCCGCCGGCCCGGCCATTGGCGCCATCCACCCGGCACCGGCGGCGGCCGCAAGCCCTGTATACTCCCGCACGGTGCTGTTCAAGGGGCAGTTGCTCGGGAAGTACCGGATCGTCCAGGCGCTCGGCAGCGGCGGGTTCGGGACCGTCTACCTCGCCATCGACACATGGATCGACAAGAAGGTGGCGCTGAAGGTGCCGCACCGGCAGGCGCTGGACTTCGGCGAACTGCTGCGTGAACCGCGCCTGCTCGCCAGCGTCAACCATCCCAACATCGTCGCCATCACGACGGCCGAGAAGCAGGAGAACCTGTTCTTCATCGTGATGGAGTACGTGCCGGGCGAGACGCTCGAGGCGGTCGTCGCGCGCGAAGGCCCGCTCGACACCACGCGCGTGCTCGACTACACGGTGCAGATCTGCAACGCGATCGAGCACGCGCACGGCCAGGGGGTGCTGCACCGCGACCTGCGTCCCGCCAACGTGCTCGTGTCGGATCAGGGCGTGTGCAAGGTGGCCGACTTCGGGACGTCGCGCTTCCTGGAGATCGCCGCGCACGGGACCACGGTGATCGGCAGCCCGCCCTACATGGCGCCGGAGCAGTTCCACGGCAAGGCCGTGTTCGCCTCCGATCTCTACTCGCTCGGCGTGACGATGTACCAGATGCTCACGGGCGTGCTGCCGTACGACACGCCGGCGCCGGCCGACATCGATCGCCTGCTGCGGGGCGAGCTGATCACCCCCCCGCGCCTGAAGAACGCCGCCATCCCGAAGCGCCTGAACGACATCGTCCTGC
This sequence comes from Vicinamibacteraceae bacterium, assembly GCA_039812685.1. GTDB lineage: Bacteria > Acidobacteriota > Vicinamibacteria > Vicinamibacterales > JAFNAJ01 > JBDIBB01. Next base: position 32,252 of record JBDIBB010000017.1, on the reverse strand, counting down.
AGGCGATGGCGCCCGACCTCACGCGGCGCTACCAGCGCGCGTCGGACCTGCTGGCCGACCTGCTCGACCTGCGACCGCAGGTGCGGCGTCCGCCATCGGTGCGGCTGCCCGAGGCCGAGCCGGCCCGGCCGTCGCCGCCGGCGTCTCCAGCGGCGCCATTGGAGGGGATCCCGGTCCCACGCGCGCGACCACCTGAGGGTTCGGCGGCCGCCGGCGCCCGTTTCTGCTGGAACTGTCGCAAGCCGCTGCACGCGCGCGCCTCACGGTGCCCGTTCTGCGGCGAGCAGCAGTGACGGCGATCGCGGCTGAGCTGTCTCGCGGCGGCATTCGGGCTAGCAGTCCGTGGTGGACGTGCCGCGTCGCACCGAGACGGGCGCGGCGCCCGGATGGCCAGGCGCGACGACCGAGAGTACGGCCGGTATTCGAAGGAGGAGCAACGCCGCCAGCCGGGATGCCCCGCCCGTCGAATGCAGCGCCACTTTCGCCACGGGCTGCTAGACTCAGGGGCTGGCCCGTCAGGGAGCGCCCCGTTCCGGGCGCGGTCACCGGCCAGGGACCTCACGCGGGCAGGAGTGTGTTGCGATGGGCTTCAGCGGCACGGGCAAGATCTGGATGAACGGCAGGCTGGTCGAGTGGCAGGACGCGACCATCCACCTCGCCAGCCACGTCGTGCACTACGGGAGCGGCGTGTTCGAGGGCATCCGCTGCTACGACACGCCACGCGGTTCGGCCGTCTTCCGGCTCGACGCGCACCTGCGGCGCCTGGTCGACTCGGCGCGGATCTACCGGATGGACTATCGCTTCGGGCAGGCCGAGCTGACGGAGGCCACGCTCGAGACGATCCGCGCCAACGGGCTCTCGGCCTGTTACATCCGCCCGATCATCTACCGGGGCTACGAGACGCTGGGCATCAATCCCTTCCCCTGTCCCGTGGACGGCGCCATCATGGTCTGGGAATGGGGCGCCTACCTGGGCGCCGACGCCCAGGAGCAGGGCGTCGACGTGTGCGTCAGCTCGTGGCATCGTCCCGCCCCCAACACCCTGCCCGCGCTGGCCAAGGCGACGGCCAACTACGCCAACGCCCAGCTGATCAAGATGGAGGCGACCGTACGCGGATTCAGTGAGGGCATCGCACTCGACACCAGCGGCCATCTCAGCGAAGGCAGCGGCCAGAACGTGTTCCTGGTGCGCCAGGGGGTGCTGCACACGCCGCTGGCCAGCGACGGCATCCTGCCGGGCATCACGCGCGACACCGTCATCACGCTGGCGCGCGAACTGGGCTACGAGGTGCGCGAGGGCCACATCCAGCGCGAGTCGATCTACGTGGCCGACGAGATGTTCTTCGTCGGCACGGCCGTCGAGGTGACGCCGATCCGCAGCGTCGACAAGCTGGCGGTGGGCGACGGGACGGTGGGCCCCGTCACGCGGCGGCTGCAGAAGGCCTTCTTCGCGACGGTGACCGGCGAGGCGCCAGACACCCACGGCTGGCTCACCTACGTGCCCGCCGGCCAGTAGCCGTTCGAAGGCCGCTACTGCAACGGTCCCGCCCCGCCGATAACCACAGGGGAGGTCTGCCCCGGCGCCCGCGTGCCGCGCGGCGGGCGGCCGTGCCGCCAGCGGCCGGCCACCGGCGCCGGCGTCGGCCGGGGATCGTACGCCGCATGCACATCAACGACCTGCTTCGCGGAGCCGTGGAACGCCGTGCCTCCGACCTGCACCTCAAGGTCGGCAGCTATCCGATGATGCGGGTGGACGGCGCGCTGGTCGTGGCCACCGAGGACAAGCGGCTCGACCGGGAGGACACCGAGGCGATTGCGGCCACCATCATGCCGCGCGCCCAGTTCGAGCGGTTCCGCCAGCTGAGCGAGATGGATCTCGCCTACAGCGTGCCGGGGCTCGGACGGTTCCGCTGCAACGTCTACCACCAGCGCGGGACGGTGGGCCTGGTCTTCCGCGTCATCCCCACGACGGTGCCCACGATCGACCAACTCGGTCTGCCGCAGGTGCTCAAGCGCATCGCGGAGGAGGATCGCGGGCTGGTGCTGGTGACCGGCACCACCGGATCGGGCAAGAGCACGACGTTGGCCGCGATGATCGACCACGTCAACCACGGGCGGTCGAGCCACATCATGACGGTGGAGGATCCCATCGAGTACCTCCACCGCGATCACCTCTCGATCGTGAACCAGCGCGAGGTGGCGGTCGACACACCCAGCTTCGCGCACGCGCTGCGCAGCGCGCTGCGGCAGGATCCGGACGTCATCCTCGTCGGCGAGATGCGCGACCTCGAGACCGTGGAGACCGCCCTGCTGGCGGCCGAGACGGGCCACCTGGTGTTCTCGACCCTGCACACGCTCGACGCGCCCGAGAGCATCAACCGCATCATCGCCGTCTTCCCGCCGCACCAGCAGCGGCAGATCCGCATCCAGCTCGCCAGCGTGCTGCGTGCGGTGATCAGCCAGCGCCTGATGCCCCGGGCGGCCGGCCTCGGGCGCTGCGCCGCCGTCGAGGTGATGGTGGCCACCCCCTTCATCCGCGACTGCATCGTCGACAAGGACAAGACGCACCTGATCCTCGGGGCGATCGCCTCCGGCACGTCGCAATACGGCATGCAGACCTTCGACCAGTCGATCTTCAGCCTCTACGAGCGCGGGATCGTCTCCTACGAGGACGCGCTGCGCTACGCGTCGAACAAGGACGAGTTCAAGCTGAAGGTGCAGGGCATCGCGACGACGGCCGAGATGGCGCGCGATGCGATGATGCGCGCCGCCGGCGACGATCCCGACATCATCCGCTTCGGTCGCTGAGGCCCCGGCGGCGGAATGCGCGGCGACGGTCCGGCGCCGATCACTCCATGCGTCGCTCCGCTCCCGCGTCGCCGGGGCCCAGCCAGGGCATCGACGTGAGCCAGGTGCGGGCATCACCGTAGTAGCGCGTCACCGAGCCCTGCGCGAGCGACACGTGGAGCGCGAGCAGGACGGCGAGAAACGCCCACCGTGCCGCCCGCCACGACGCCAGCAGCATCATCGCCACACCGAGCAGCGCCGGCAGCACGTAGCGGCCCTGGAAGGTGAGCCCCGTCTTCGACAGGTTGACGTATTCGCCCGCCATCACCCCCGCGATGAAGGCCACCGAGACGACGATCGTGACGGCGCCGAACTCCGCCCGACGCCACTCCCGCGCCAGCCTGGGCGCGGCCAGCACGAGGTTCGCCATCATCAGCCAGAGCAGGGCGACGTACAGCCACTCCGGGCCCTCGTAGTCGAGCCATCCGAGCTTGCCCCAGAACGAGACCCAGCGGCGCCAGCCGTAGGTGACCAGCGCGGCCCAGTAGCTGGACAGGCCCGGCGCACGCGGCGTGCCGTACAACGCAAGCGGCGCCCACATCGAGAACGTGAGGTGCATCAGGATCCCGGCCGCCGCCACCGGCCGGAGGCCGTCGGTCGCGACGCGCCAGCCCAGGCGGCGCGTGAGCACCAGCAGGAGAGCCGTCGCCGCGAGGGCTGCCATGACGACCAGCGCCGAGTACTTCGTGAGCGCGGCCAGCAGCAGCACGCCCAGCAGCGTCCCGCGGTCGCCACCGGCAACCATCGCCCGGTAGCCGTAGACCATGGCGAGCATCAGCAGCGGGACGAGCAGGGCGTCGGGATTGATCGACGAAGAGAGCGAGGCCACCATCGGATTCGCCAGGCACACGCCGAGGACGAACCAGCGCTGGCGATCCGTCAGGGCCGCGCCGCGCAGCGCCACGAACAGCCACGTCCAGCAGGATGCGGCGAGCAGCGCCACCACCGCACGGTAGAGGTAGACGCTCTGGTAGGGGGTCGCGGAACTCGCCCAGACAAGGGGCTGGCCCGCCAGGAACACCGCGGCATAGAACCCCGGCGGATAGGCCCAGGCCTGGGTGAACACCTGGCGGTAGCCTGGCGCATCCGGCCACGGCTTGCGCGCGAGCGCCGCGATCTGCGCCGTCGTGAGCTGATGATCCGGCTGGAACGGCAAGGCCGCGAGTTCGGGCGGCATGCTGGCCAGCGGGTTCCAGCGTCGCTCGAGCACCGGAACCTCATCCGACGCGCTCAGCCATGGCACCTGCGGCCACGCCAGCACCCGTGCCAGGTGCGCCGGCTCATCGGGCGCCTGCATCGGCGGCTTCAGGACGACCCACGGGAGGACGATCGCCGTCGAGACCGCCGCGGCGGCCCACGCATGCCATCGTGGCGACCGACGGGCGCCGGACTCACTCGCCGGCGACATCGGGGGCGCCGCCGCCCCCGGAGGTCGCGTGGCCGGCCTGCGCGGCCACGGCCACCGCCACAGCCACCACAGCAGTGCCCCGGCGGTGGCCCCGGGCAGTCCGAACCTCACCAGCGACCAGGCCCCGATCTCCGGCGTCACGGTCACCGTCCCGATGGCGATGCCGTGTTCCTCTTCGTCGAACACCTGCGACCGGAACTGGAACTCGAGCCGGCCATCCGTCGCTGCGGCGTCGGTCAGGCGGATGCTGATCAGCGTCGAGCCGGGCCCGACCCGGGCCGACTGCACGAGGCGATCGTCGATCGAGATGTCGACGAGAGAGTCCCCGTGCGGTGCGCCGGGAGCGGGCGCCAACGCCATCGACACGCGCAGGGGGCGCCAGCCCGGATCGGGCACCTCGACCTTTCCGTAGGCGCGGAAGCGCCGCCGTTGCGCGCCATCGATCCACTCCTCGCCCGGAAACACTCCTCTGTGCGTCACCTCTCCGGGCGCCCACCAGGCGCGCCGCACCACGGTCAGCGTGGTGCCGCCCGCCACGAGCGCCACCAGGGTCACTGCGGCCGTCAGGCGTGAGATCAACTCTCAGTCTCCGTCGGCCCACTCTCGTCGGGACCGCACGTCACGCGCAGCCACGACGCGGCAAGATCGAAAATCGGAAAATCGGGGTCGGGTGTAATTTTGCGGTGCGCAAAATCGGCGTCGGGTGTGATTTTACCTCCGCCTGCCCCCGCGCGCCTGGCAGTCCGTGGTGGAAGTGCCGCGTCGCACCGAGACGGGCGCGGCGCCCGGCTGGCCAGGCGCGACGACCGAGAATACGGCCAGTATTTGAGGGAGGAGCAACGCCGCCAGCCGGGATGCCCCGCCCGTCGAATGCAGCGCCACTTTCGCCACGGGCTGCTAGCCCGCGTGACCGGGGCGTTCGCGACGGTGCTATCGTCGTCGTGTGAGCACCGCCCGCCGAGGACAGGTCGAACCGGCAGATCCGCCATCGGGTGGGGCGCTGCGCGCGCTCGCGCTGCGCCTGCTCGGCCGCCGCGAGTTCTCGCGCCACCAGCTGCGCGGCCGCCTGCTGGAGGCCGGCGCACGTCCGCCCGAGGTCGAGGCCGTCCTCTCCGGGCTGGCGGAACGCGGCCTGCTCGACGATGCGCGCGTGGCGCGGAGCTACGCGGTCACGGCGTCGCGGGTGAAGCGGCGCGGCCGCGGCCGCATCCTCCGCGAGCTGGCCGCGATGGGCATCGACGGCGATCTCGCGCGGGCCGCCGTGGATCAGGCGTGCGATCCCGACGCGGAGGCGGCCTCGCTCGAGCACGCCCTGCGGCGGCGCGCCGGTGGCGGGGACCTCGCCGAGCCGGCGGTCGCGCGCCGTGTCTTCGCCGCGTTGCTGCGGCGGGGATTTGAGGCCGACGCCATCCGTCGTGCGTTCGCGCGGGCACGGGCGACGGATCCCGGCGACGACTAGCGGCCGGTGCCGGCGGGCGGCCCAGCATCACGATTCCTTATCTCTCTGTCACGAAGATAAATTTGACGCGCGCGTCCCGCTCCCGTATTCTCTGGACTTCCCGCCAGCGAACCCAGGTCCGGTCCCTCGTGGACGTCGGACGGCGTGGGAAGGATGCACGTGAGCGAATCCGGACGACACATGACGACCAGCCGGCGCGGCGCCGGTTTCCTGCCGGTGGCGGGGCGCGCGCATGAGTGACGCGGCGCCACGGCCGCGCAGCGCGGCCTTCCTCGACGGTCCGCACCGGGCGCCGGCCCGGGCGATGTTCAAGGCCATCGGGTTCGACGATGCCGCGCTCTCGCGTCCCATCGTCGGCATCGCCAACACCTGGACCGAGATCGGTCCGTGCAACTACCACCTGCGGACGCTGGCCGAATACGTGAAAGAGGGCGTGCGCGAAGCCGGTGGCACGCCGATGGAGTTCAACACCATCGCGGTGTCCGACGGCATCTCGATGGGCACCGAGGGCATGCGCGCCTCGCTGGTCTCGCGCGAGGTGATCGCCGACTCGATCGAACTCGTCGCCCGCGGTCACGGCCTCGACGCCCTCGTCGTGCTCTGCTCCTGCGACAAGACCATTCCGGGCGGGGTGATGGCGCTGGCGCGGCTCGACGTGCCGGGCACGATCCTCTACGGCGGATCGATCGACGCCGGCTGCATCGAGGACCGTGCGCTCACCGTGCAGGACGTGTTCGAGGCGGTGGGCGCGTACGGTGCCGGCCGGCTCGACGCCGAGGGACTGCGCGCGGTGGAGGACCACGCCTGCCCGGGCGCGGGCGCCTGCGGCGGCCAGTTCACCGCCAACACCATGGCGATGGTGTGCGAACTGCTGGGCGTGGCGCCGATGGGCAGCGCCAGCGTGCCCGCCACGCATCCGGCCAAGCCCGAGGAGGCGCGGCGCTGCGGGCGGCTCGCCGTCGAGGCGCTGCGCGCCGGGCGCACGCCGCGTTCGCTGCTCACCCGCCCGGCGTTCGAGAACGCAATCGCCGGGGTGGCCGCCAGCGGCGGATCCACCAATGCCGTGCTGCACCTGCTGGCCATCGCCCACGAGGCGGGCGTTCCGCTCACGCTCGACGACTTCAACCCCATCACCGGCGCCACGCCCCTGCTGTGCGACCTCAAGCCGGGCGGGCGTTTCGCGGCGGTCGACCTGCACCGCGCCGGCGGCGTGCGGCTGCTCACGCAGCGGCTGGCCGCGCTCGGCCGGCTGCACGGCGAGGCCCCCACCGTCACCGGCCAGAGCATCGGCGAGGAGGCCGGACGCGCGGTCGAAGCGCCCGGGCAGGAGGTGATTCGCCCGGTGACCTCGCCCATCAAGGCCACCGGCGGCCTGGTGATCCTGCGGGGATCGCTGGCGCCCGAGGGCTGCGTGCTGAAACTCGTCGGACACGATCGACGGCGTCACGAAGGTCCGGCGCGTGTCTTCGACGGCGAGGAGGCCGCCTTCGCGGCGGTGCAGGCCGGGCGCATCTCGAAGGGTGACGTGGTGGTGATCCGCCACGAGGGGCCGCGCGGCGGCCCGGGTATGCGCGAGATGCTGGCGGTCACCGCCGCGCTGATCGGTGCCGGCCTCGGCGAGGACGTCGCCCTGCTCACCGACGGACGATTCTCGGGCGCCACGCGCGGGCTGATGGGCGGACACCTCGCCCCGGAAGCCGCCGATGGCGGGCCCATCGCCCTGCTCGCCGATGGCGATCCCATCCTCATCGACGTCGACTCGGCGCGTCTCGACGTGATGGTCGACGCCGCCGAACTCGCGCGCCGCCGCGCGGCGTGGACCGCGCCCGCGCCGCGCTACACCACGGGCGTGCTGGCGAAGTACGCGCGACTCGTACGGTCGGCGGCCGTAGGCGCCATTACGGGCTGAGCCGAACGGGGACCCGACAACGCGACCGGTCCCCGTGTTCCCGGGGGGCAGGTCGCCTGGACCCGCCTTCCTCTGGCCGCCGCGGTCGCGGGCGGCGCACAACCGTCGGAGTGAAGAGCCGCTCGAACGAAGCGGCAGGACCGCACCATGATCAAGACCGGCGCTCACATCCTCTGGGAGTCTCTCGTCCGCGAGGGCGTCGACTGCGTCTTCGGCTACCCGGGCGGCGCCATCCTCCCGGCCTACGACGTCATGCTCGACTTCCCGATCCGCCACGTGCTGGTGCGCCACGAGCAGGGCGCCTCGCACATGGCCGACGGCTACGCGCGGGCGGGCAATCGCGTCGGCGTGGCCGTGTCCACCTCGGGCCCCGGCGCCACGAACATGGTCACCGGCATCGCCACCGCGATGATGGATTCCTCGCCCATCGTCTGCATCACCGGTCAGGTCGGCAGCCGGCTGATCGGATCCGACGCCTTCCAGGAAACCGACATCACCGGGATCACGCTGCCGATCACCAAGCACAACTACCTGGTGACGCGCGCCGAGGACATCGCGCAGACGATCAGGGAGGCGTTCTACCTCGCGCGGTCTGGCCGCCCGGGCCCGGTCCTGGTCGACATCACCAAGGACGCCCAGCAGGCCAGGTGCGAGTTCGTGTGGCCCGCCGAGCCGAAGCTGGCTGGCTACCGGCCCAGGCGCGAGCCCGATCCCGACAGCGTGAACCAGGCGCTGGACCTGCTCCACACGGCGAAGCAGCCGGTCATCCTCGCCGGGCAGGGCGTGATCGCCTCCGGCGCCACCCGCACCGTCCTCGAACTCGCCGAGCGCGCGCAGGTGCCGATCGCGATGACCCTGCTCGGCCTCGGCGGCATCCCGGCCAGCCATCCGCTGAACCTCGGCCTGATGGGCATGCACGGCGAGGAATGGGTGAACACCGCCATCCAGCAGGCCGACCTGCTGCTCGCCTTCGGCATGCGCTTCGACGATCGCGTGACGGGCAACGTGAAAACCTACGCCCCGAAGGCGAAGAAGGTGCACGTGGAGATCGACCCGTCGGAGATCAACAAGAACATCCGGGTGGACGTGGCGTTGATCGGCGATCTCCGCCAGACGCTCGACGGCCTGCTGCCGCGCGTCGAGGCGTGCGACCGCCGCGAGTGGCTGATGCACATCGACGCGCTGAAGGGCGATGCCGCCGTGCGCGACATCAAGAACATGCCCGACAGCGGGCACCTGTACGCCGCGCACGTGATCCACGACCTGTGGCGCGAGACCAGGGGCGGCGCCGTGGTGGTGACCGACGTCGGGCAGCACCAGATCTGGGAGGCGCAGTACTACCACCACGACACGCCGCGCTCGCTCATCACCTCGGGCGGCCTCGGCACGATGGGCTTCGCGCTGCCGGCCGCGATCGGCGCGAAGATGGCGCGACCCGACGCCGAAGTGTGGGTCGTGGCCGGTGACGGCGGCTTCCAGATGACGATGCCCGAACTCGCCACCGCGGTGCAGGAACGGCTCGACATCAACATCGCCATCATCAACAACGGGTTCCTCGGCATGGTCCGCCAGTGGCAGGAGTTCTTCTACGAACGCCGCTACGCGGCCACGCCGCTGCTGAACCCCGACTTCGTGCAGATTGCCGCGGCTTACGGCATCCACGCGCAGCGTGTCGAGCACCGGCGCGAGGTGGCCGGGGCCGTGCAGGCGGCGCGCGCCCACCGGGGCCCGAGCCTGATCGACTTCCGCGTCGAGCAGGAAGACACGGTCTACCCGATGGTGCCCGCCGGCAACGACCTCGCCGACATGATCCGGCGGCCGAGCCCGATCGTCGAGACAGGAGCTGACGCATGACCGCCTTCGTCGTTCTGGTGGAAGACCGTCCCGGCGTGCTCACGCGCGTGGCCGAGGTGTTCCGGCGCCGTACCTACAACATCGAGTCGCTCACCGTGGGCCACAGCGATCAGCCCGGCGTCTCGCGCATGACCATCGTGTGCGACGCCGACGCCGACGCCGCGCGCCGGCTCGAGGCGCACCTCTACAAGCTCGTGAACGTACTGCGGGTGGACAACATCACCGACCGGCCCGCCGTCCACCGCGATCTGGCGCTCATCCGCGTGGCCGCCACGCCGGACACGCGCGCCCAGGTGATGCAGCTCGTCGAGGTGTTCCGCGCCCGCGTCGTCGACGTGGCGCCGGCGACGCTGGTGGTCGAGATCACCGGCACCGAGGACAAGATCGACGGCTTCCTCGAGACGCTGCGGCCTCACGGCGTCCTCGAGATGGGGCGCACGGGCCGGCTCTCGATGACGCGCGGCCTCGAGACGCCCGCCGGCAAGCGCAACGGCTCGGCCACCGCGGCGGCCGAGCAGCCCGGTACGGCTGACAGCGTGTAGGACGGAATGGTCGGGCCCCGCGACGGCCCGACGTGACGACGGCGCGCCGGACGGGAGAACGGGACACCCGGGCCCCGGCCCGGCCCCGTCAAGGAGTCGAGATGGCGAAGATGTACTACGACGACGACGCGGACCTTTCCTTGATCACGGCGAAGAAGGTGGCCGTGGTCGGCTACGGATCGCAGGGTCACGCGCACGCGTTGAACCTGAAGGACTCGGGCGTGACCGTGAAGGCGGGCGTGCGCCCCGGCAGCGGCTCGGAGGCGCGAGCCCGGGCCGATGGCCTCGACACGGCGACGGTGGCCGAGGCCGCCGCATGGGCCGACGTGATCATGGTGCTCGCCCCCGACACCGATCAGCCCGCGATCTACCGCGACGCCATCTCGCCCGCGCTGGCGCCGGGCAAGATGCTGATGTTCGCCCACGGCTTCAACATCCGGTACGGCACGATCAGCCCGCCCGCCGGCGTGGACGTGACGATGGTCGCGCCCAAGTCGCCGGGACACCGCGTGCGCGAGGTGTTCGTCGAGGGCGGCGGCACGCCGGGCCTGCTCGCCGTGCACCAGGATGCCACCGGCCAGGCGCACGCCCTCGCCCTGTCCTACGCGAAGGGGATCGGCGTCACGCGCGCCGGGGTCATCGAGACGACGTTCGCCGAGGAGACCGAAACCGACCTGTTCGGCGAGCAGGCGGTGCTGTGCGGCGGGGTCTCGGCCCTGATCAAGGCGAGCTTCGAGACGCTGGTCGAAGCGGGCTACCAGCCCGAGGTGGCCTACTTCGAGTGCCTTCACGAGCTGAAGCTGATCGTCGACCTCATCTACCGGGGCGGCCTCAGCTACATGCGCTACTCGATCAGCGACACCGCCGAGCATGGGGACTACACGGCGGGGCCGCGCATCGTCACCGACCAGACCCGCCAGACGCTGCGCGCGATCCTCGGCGACATCCAGGACGGGACCTACGCCCGGGGCTGGATCGAGGAGAACCTGGCCGGACGACCCACGTTCGAAGCCGTCCGGGCCCGTGAGCGGCAGCACCAGATCGAACAGGTCGGCGCGAGGTTGCGTGCGATGATGCCGTTCCTGCAGGCCGCCACCGTGCCGGCCGACGCCGGCGCGCGTTCGGCGCAGCCCACAGGCACCCGCTAGCCGCCCGTGGCGCCGGTGGCGCCGCATCCGACCGGCGGGGCAAGCCGTCGCGCCTCCGGCCGTGCCAGTCGCACGGCCGGTGGGGCGGCCTGCGGGTTTTTCGGGCCGCCCCCTCAAGCCCGGGCACGTGCCGTCCGATACATCGAGTGGCAGGCCCACCGCATGCTCGACTACACACTGCTGGTCCGCACCGCCGAGACGCTCGATCCCGTACCCGCGAGCGTGTCCCGGCTGGTGGCCATCGTGGCCAGGGACCACTGGGCCTTCAGCGAAGTCGAGCAGGTGATTTCACTCGATCAGGCGCTGACCGGACGGCTGCTCCAGGTGGCGAACTCCGCCGCCAGTGCCGCGCTGGTCCCGATCGGCACCGTGAAGGACGCCATCATCCGGGTGGGCGTCGGCCCCGTGCTGTCGTTCGCCATGGCCTGCTGCATCGGACCACAGCTCAGGCGGGCGCTGCCCGCCTACGGTCTGGCGGAAGGCGAACTCTGGCGCCATTCGGTCGCCACCTCGCTGGCGGCCGAAGTCATCATGGCGATGGCACCCAACCCCATCCCCGCGGAGGCCGTGACGGCGGCGTTGCTGCACGACGTCGGCAAGCTGGTGCTCGCCCGCTTCATGGACGGCGAGACGCTGACGGCGCTGGCCGCGGCGCGCGCCGAGGGCGACCGCACGGCGATGCAGGCCGAGGTGGACGTGCTGGGCGTGCACCACGGACAACTCGGCGGGCTGATTTGCCGCCACTGGAACCTGCCGGATCGGCTCGCCGAGGCGGTTGCGCACCATCACACGCCCGACAAGGCCAACGACGTCCTCTGCGACGTGGTGCACATCGCCAACATCGCCGCGCGCCTCGCGGCGGGGCGGCCCGAAGACCAGTTGCCACCCGACGTGACGCCGATGCCGTCCTCGGTGGAGCGCCTCGGCCTGTCGGGCGCGTTCCTCGAGCGACTCTGCAACCACGTCACGCGCCGCCTCGACGAGGTGATGAGCCGCTACGCCGTCGCCACCCAGCCGCTCCCCCTGACGGGGTGAGCCCCGGGCGCCCGGGCCCTTCCGATGCCGCCCCCCGTCACCGGTCGCTCGCGGACCTGAAGATCCGCGGCTGTGCCTGGGCCATGGAGGCGCCCTGATTTCCCCGATCGCGGAACGCAAGACCTGCAGTACACTTCAAGCTCCATGAAGAAGCTCGCGATTGGCTGCGGCATCGCCCTGCTGCTGGCCGCCGTGGCTGGCGGCTTCGCGGCCTACTGGGTCTACAACAAGGGACGCCAGCTCTACACGCAGGCCGAGCAGTACGTCGGCTCGTTCGCGGAGCTTGGCAAGGCAGCCGACCTGGATCGCCAGGTGAGCAACCAGTCGGGCTTCACGCCTCCGGCCGACGGCACCTTCACCAGGGCGCAGCTGGAGCGCTACGTCGCGGTCGAGCGGCAGATGCACACCAGCCTCGGCACGCGCTTCGATCAGATCAAGGCTCGCTACGAGCAGCTGCAGACGAAGAGCCGTGCCGGCGGTGACGTACGGACGATTACCGAAGGGCTTGCCGCGCTGAAAGATCTCGCGGGTCTCATCCTCGACGTGAAGAAGGTCCACGTCGAGGCCCTCAACCAGCAGAACATGTCGCTGGGGGAGTACCGCTGGCTTCGCGACGAGGTCTACGCCGCGGCTGGCGTTCCCCTCTCCTCGTTCCACCTGTCGGCCATCGTCGAGGCCGCGAAGTCCGGCGATGCCGGGAAGATCGACGACGCGCTCTCGGGCAAGACCGAGACAGTCGGCGCCGACGTGCCGGCCGCCAATCGCGCCCTGGTCGCACCCTACCGCAAGCAGCTCGAGGAGTGGGTGGCGCTGGCGTGGCTCGGGTTGTGATCGCGACGCGGCCTGAGCCTGGGGTCCGCGGCTACAGCCCCAGCGCCCGCAGGTAGTCGCGGTTGCGCCGCGCGCTGTCGGCCGGGCTGCCCATCCCGGGCAGGACGTCCTGCTCCACCACGATCCACCCGTCGTAGCGGTGCCGGCGCAGCGCCGCCGTCAGCGCCGCGAAGTCGACGCTCCCCCGCCCGAGTTCGCAGAAGAGGCCACGGCGCACGGCGGCGAAGTAGTCCCAGCCGTTGGCGCGCGCCTCGGCCGCCACGCCGGGATGGCAGTCCTTGAAGTGGACGTGCCACACGCGCGACAGGTATCTCTCCAGGATCGCCACCGGGTCGCCGCCGCCGTAGGCCAGGTGCCCCCCATCGAAACACAGGCCCAGCAGCGAGGGATCCGTGCGTGTCATCAGCGCGTCGATCTCCCATGGCGTCTCGACGAACCCGGCGCAGTGCGGGTGGAAGACCGTTCTCAGGCCCGCCGCGTCTCGCACGGCCCTGGCGATCAGGTCCGCGCCTTCGGCGAAGACGCGCCAGCTGCGTTCGTCCAGCGAGTCGCGCGGTTCGATCCGCCCGGCATGCGCGGTGCGGGAGGGATTCACCCCGTTCTCGTCGGCCAGGACGATGACGGCCTGCCCGCTGCCGGCCGCCCCCAGCAACCGCGCCGTGCGCACGGCCAGTTCGATGCCGGGCACGTGCGCGGCGCGATCGGCCAGCCGCACGGGCACGAACGCCCCGACCAGCGCGAGCCCGCGTCCTGCCACCTCGGCCGCCAGCACCGGCGGATCGGTGGGCATGAAGCCCCAGTCGCCCAGTTCGGTGCCCACGTAACCCGTTGCGGCGATTTCGTCCAGCACCTGAGCGAAGCCCGCAGCCTCGCCCAGCCCCTCGAACTCCAGCACGCCCCAGGAACACGGGGCATTGGCCACTTTGATCATGTCGGTTCCTCGGGAGGCTTCGCAGGCCTCGGTGACGTCTATTGGCTTGGGGCTTGGGGCCTGGGGCCTGGGGCCTGAGGTCTGAGACCAGGGGCCGTGGCTCCAACACAAGACTCAGGACTGCAGGGAGCCCTCCCCTACCAGCCGCCACGCTCCGCCACGAACGCCTCCACTTCGGCGAGCGTCGGCATGTCGTTCGCGCAGGCGTGGCGCGTGACGACGATGGCGCCGGTGGCGTTGCCGAAGCGGGCGGCGCGAGGCAGGTCGTCGCCCCGGAGCCAGGCGAAGAGCAGGCCGCTGGCGAAGGCATCGCCCGCGCCCAGCACGTTCACCACCGAGACCGGGAAGGACGCGGCGTCGGCCCTCGAACCGTCGGCGCCGAATACGGTGGATCCCCGCTCGCCGCGCTTGAGCACCAGGTGCCGCGGGCCGGCGTCCAGAATCCTCGCCACGGCCGCCCCCGTGTCGTCCACCCCGCCAGCCGCCGCCCGCACTTCCTCCTCGGTGCCGATCGCGAGATCGGCCGACTGGAGCAGGCCGCGCGTGGCGGCGCCGTAGGTACGCACGTCGGACCACTGGTCGGCGCGATAGTCGAGATCGACGACCACGGAAGTTCCTGCCCGGCGGGCGGTCTCGGCCGCAGACAGCGTGGCGGTGTGACTCGGTTCGCGGCTCAATCCGGTGCCTGACAGGAAGAGCACCCGGCTGGCGGCCACCGGCGCGGCGGCCGCGTCGTCGACGGTGAGCGCGGTGTCGGCGCAGTTGTCGCGGTAGTAGGTGAGGGGAAACCGATCGGGGGGCTGGATGGTGAGGATGACCGCGCTCGTGCGCCGTTCGGGCTTGCAGGCGATGAAGCGGGTTTCGACGCCCTCGCGCCTGAGGAAGTCGAGCACGAACTCGCCCACCTGGTCTTCGCCCACGGCGGTGAGCAGCGCGCTGCGCAGGCCCAGCCGCCGGGTGCCGACGCTGACGTTCGTGGGGCAGCCGCCGACATACGCGTCGAAGCTCCTGACGGCCGTGATCGGCACGCCCATCTCGTGGGCGTAGAGGTCGATGCAGCTGCGGCCCATCGCAAGCACGTCGTAGGTGCGGGGCTCCGGCGGGAAGTGGGTCACGGTTGGGCCTCGGACGAGGTGCGGAGGTTGTAGCCGCACGACTCACGGATCGACAGGGAGCTCTTCAGCTGCAGGGTCTGGAGCGGACGGTCGCGGTCGGCGAGCCGGTCGAGCAGCACGCCGCAGGCCTCGTAGCCCAGTTCGTATTTCGGGAAGTTGACCGTCGTCAGCCGCGGCGAGAAGGAGTCCATCCACGCGTGGTCGTCGCAGGTGACGATGGCCACGTCCTGCGGGCACCGCATCTGGTACTGCCGCAGGGCGCGCATGAAGCCGACGGCCATCACGTAGTTGGAGATGAAGACGGCGTCGAGGCGGCGCTTGAGCAGGCCGATGCCGGCCTGGTAGCCCGACTGCGCCCGGTAGTCGCCGGCGACGAACAGCGTGCGGTCGAACGGCCGCTGCCAGTCGGCCAGCGCCTTCCGGTATCCCTGGAGGCGGCGGTCCGAGGGGGTGACGCCGCCGAGGCCGCCGATCATGCCGACGCGCCTGTACCCGAGACGAAGCAGGTGGCTGACGGCCTCGTGCGCGGCGTCCCGGTCATCGAGCAGCACGGCGTCGGCCGCCAGGCCCTGCACCAGGCGCGACACCTGTACCACGGGGACGCGGCCCTGCTCGATGCGGGCGAGCGCTTCGGGCCGGGCCCGCCCCGGTGTCCGCGTGTAGAGCAGTCCGTCGACGCGTTTGGCGGCGAACAGGTCGAGGTAGATCGCCTCCTTCTTCGGATCGTCGTCGGTGTTGGCCAGCAGCAGCGTGTAGCCTGCCTGGTGCGCGCGGTCCTCGGCGCCCCTCACGACCTCGGGCCAGAACGGGTTGACGATGTCGGGGACGATCATGCCCAGCATGAACGAGCGCTGCTTGGCGAGCGAGCGGGCCAGGAGGTTGGGCTTGTAGCCGAGCTTGCGGATGGCCTTCTCGACGCGCGCCTTCAGCGGGGCGCTGACGTAGGTGCTCTCGTTGACGACCGCCGAGACGGTAGCCACCGAGACTTTCGCCAGCCGGGCGACGTCGTAGATGTTCGCCATCGAGACCTCGGGCGGGGATCCGTGGAGCGGGCGCCGGGTGGCGCGAGTCTACCATCGGCCCAGCCGGTCGCAAAGCGCTTCGCCGGCTCGCCGGCGCCAGCCGCGGCCGGTCGCCGTGTCCCACGAAAGCAGTTGACACCGACCGGTCCCCGTCCAATACTTACGCGATTCGATCAGTTCTGCAGCAGACGTCGCGCCATGGTTGCCCGGGGGACATCCATGAGGGAAGAACACGGCGGCGGGCGCGGAGTGGCGCCCCCGGCGAAGCGCTTCGGCCGGTGCGGACGCCGGCGCCACGCGGCCTGCCGTCTCCGCACGTTCCGCGACCATCCCGTCGGCCGCGCCGGCGCGCCGCGGCTCCCACTTCCCCACCTGCGCCAGGTCCGGCGTCGTCGGGTCATCCTGGCCACGACGCCACCGCCGGCGACACGTCAAGGAGTACTGGCATGACCGCAAGGAGTGCAGCGGGTCTGATTGCGGGGCTCGTCCTCGCGCTGGTGGCCGGCGTCGCCGCGCCGGCCCGTGCCCAGATCGACACCGGGTCGATCGTGGGAACGGTGCGCGACGCCTCGGGCGGCGTCCTGCCGGGCGTCACCGTCACGGCGACGCAGGTGGGCACGGGAACGACGGCGGTGGCCATCACCTCGGACCGCGGCGAGTACGTGATGCCGAACCTCAAGATCGGCCGCTATGACGTCGCGGCGGAACTGGCCGGCTTCAGGCGCGGCCTCAGTCGCGCGGTCACGGTGAACGTCCAGGACCGCGTGCAGATCGACTTCCGGCTCGAGGTGGGCGAGCTCTCGGAGAGCGTGACGGTGGAGGCGCGCGCCGAGGTGCTGCAGACGCAGAAGGCCGACATCGGCCTCGCCGTGACGCAGCAGACGATGACCGACCTCCCGCTGCTCGGGCGCCGGTACTCCGAGCTGGCGTTCCTCGCGCCCGGCGTGGCGCCGGCGCCGGCCGGCATCAGCAACCGCGGCGAGGAGAGCGGATTCAACGCCAACGGCAACTTCTCCACGTGGAACAACTACACGCTGGACGGCGCCGACAACAACTCGTTCACCACGAACCTGCAGGAGCGCTCGGTGCAGGTGGTGCAGCCGCCGGTGGACGCGCTCGAGGAGTTCCGGGTGCAGACGCGGACCTACTCGGCCGAGTTCGGCCGCGCGGCCGGCGCCGTCATCAACGCGTCGATCAAGCAGGGCACCAACAGCTTCCGGGGCAACGCCTACGAGTTCTATCGCGACCAGGCGCTGAACGCGAACCGGTGGGAGAACAACCGCGCCGGACTGGCCAAGGCGGTCTTCGGCCAGGACATCTACGGCGGCACGCTCGGCGGCCCGGTGTTCCGCGATCGCACGTTCTTCTTCGCGTCGTTCCAGCGGACGCAGACCAACCGCGAGATGACCGGCCTGGCCACGGTCCCGACGCCGCTCATCCGCCAGGGCAACCTGATCGAGCTGCCGCAGGCGATGCTCGAGACGCCGTTCGCGCCCGGCTGCGTCAACACCGCGACGAAGACGATCAGTCCGTCGTGCCTCGACCCGGTCGCGATGAAGATCATGGCACTCTATCCCCAGCCGAACATCGCCTCGCGAATCGCGCTGCAGGGCACGCCGGGGTCGTTCGGGCTGCCGAACTTCATCAACAACCAGTCGATCGACGAGAAGATCAACCAGTTCGACGTGCGCGTCGACCAGAACCTGCGCGCCGGCCGCGATCGTCTCTTCGGCCGCTACAGCATCGGCGACACCAACCGCATCGAGGAGCCGCTGCTCGGCGACCCGGTCGCCTCGGGCGACTTCAACAGCTTCAACTACATCACCGGTCAGAGCGCGGTGTTCGGCTGGACGCGCGTGCTCGGCAGCGCGATGGTCAACGAGCTGCGCGTCTCGTGGAACGACATCAACTCCGACGTGCTGCACCCGGCGTTCGGCATGGACGTCAACGCGCAGTACGGCATCACGGGCCTGCCCACCAACCCGCGCTACAGCGGCGGGCTGCCGCACATGAACATCGGCGGGCTCACGCGCATCGGCGGACCGTTCTTCCGGCCGCAGTTCCAGGAATCCTGGGTGTGGCAGTTCTCGGACAACCTCTCCTGGACCAGGGGCAGCCACGACCTGAAGTTCGGCCTCGAGCGGCGTCGCGACTCGGTGGACTACATCGACCTCGCCGCGCTCAACGGCCTGATGACGTTCTCCTCGGGCCGCTACACGAACGTCGGCATCGGCGACTTCCTGCTCGGCCTCGCGACCCAGCAGCGCGTGACGCTGCTGCACGAGGCGCGGCTCTTCACCGACGGCTGGCAGGTCTACGGGCAGGACTCGTGGCGCGTCACGCCGAGCGTCACCCTGAACTACGGGCTGCGCTACGAGTACTTCACGCCGATGATCGACCGGCAGGGCCTGCTGACGAACATCGACCCGTCCAACGGCCAGCGGATCACCGCGATGAAGGACGGCAGCGTCTACGAGCGCGCGCTGATCCATCCCGACCGCAACAATTTCGCGCCCCGCCTCGGCGTCACCTGGCACCCCATGGACAAGCTGGTGGTGCGCGGCGGCTTCGGCATCTTCTACCAGCACACGGATCGCTACGGCTCGGAGGCGCAGATGGCGCTCAACCCGCCGCAGCTCGCCGACGTGGTGATCACCGCCAACACGCGCAACGACGCCCCGGCCGCGGTCCTGCGCAACGGCTTCGTGCCGGTCTCGGCCTCCGACATCAACCCGGCGCTGGTCCAGTGGCGCATCCAGAGCCCCGACCAGAAGACGCCGATGGTCCGGCAGTTCAGCGTCGGCCCCGAGTACGAACTCTGGGACGGCACGGTGCTCGCCGTCGAGTACGTCGGCAACCAGACGCGCAACGGCCGCCGGATGATCAACCTCAACCAGGGCGTCATCGCCACGCCCGGCGTCGGGCCGGTGACGTTCCCCTACGCAAAGTACGGCTACGGGTCGGCGTTCCTCCAGCAGGTGTCCACCTTCGGCAAGACCGACTACCACTCGGTGCAGATCCGGCTGCAGCGCCGGTTCATGAAGGGCTTTGCCTACACCGCCTCGTTCACCTACGGGCGTGCGCTCGGCGACTTCCTGGACCACCTCTCGGCCGACGGCGGCGGCGGCGGTCAGTACCCGATCAACGCCTACGACCCGGAGCGCAACTACGGCCCGCTGGCCTTCGACGTGCCCCGGCGCTTCTCGGGCAGCTTCAGCTACGAACTGCCCTTCGGCAAGGGCCGCGCCAAGGATCCCGGCGGCCTGCTCGGCGCCATCGCCGGCAACTGGAACGTGAACGGCATCGTGACGATCAGCGACGGCCGCCCGTTCACCGTCGGATCCAACGATCGCGCCGGCGCCGGCTCGGGCCGCATCTCGGTGGCCAACTGCGTGGGCAACCCGGTCCCCGACGACCAGACCATCGACAACTGGATCCTGCTGTCGGCCTTCGCGCCGACCGCCCCGTTCACCTACGGCAACTGCGGCATCAACTCGGTGCGCGGGCCGGGGTTCAAGGCGACCAACTTCTCGGTGTTCCGTTCGATCCCGATGGGCGGCGCCCGCCGGCTCGAACTGCGCTGGGAGGTGTTCAACCTGTTCAACAACGTCAACTTCTCGCTGCCGGGCAGCAACGTCGACAACCCGACGACCTTCGGGAAGATCACGAGCACCGTCGGCTCACCTCGAGAGATGCAGCTGGCGGTGAAGTTCTACTTCTAGGCTTGGGGCTTGGGCTTGGGCTGGGGCTGGGGCTGGGGCCTGGGGCCTGGGGACACCCGGGCCTCGAGCCTTCGGCTCTCGACCCCTGACCCTGTGTCCTCACAGGAGCGTCGGGCGACGGTGGCACGGCGCAAGACGCAAGGCGCAAGCCCATTTCGTGCGACACCATGTCCACGCACCAGATCTTCCACCACTCGCACCGGCTGGCGCCTGACGCCTCGGGCGTGCTGATCGACATCACGCGCGAGCAGGCCGGCTGGCCGTTGATCGACTTCACGGTGCGGCAGATCGCCGCCGGCCACCGCTGGGAAGACGAGACCGGCGGCGAAGAACGCTGCCTCGTGCTGCTGGCCGGCGACTGCCGCCTCCGATGGAACGGCGGCGCGTCCCACCGCCTGGGCCCGCGCGAGCACGTGTTTGCCTCCTACCCTCACGCGGCCTACCTGCCGCCGGGCGTCAGGTTCGCGATCGAGGCCGATGCGCGAACCGAGATCGCCGACTGCGGCGCGCCCAGCAGTTCGGCCCACCCGGCACGGGTGATCCGCCCCGAGGACTGCGGCGACGAGATCCGCGGCGGCGGCAACGCCACGCGGCAGATCATCGACATCCTGCCGCCATCGGCGGCGGCCGACCGCCTGCTGATCTGCGAGGTCTTCACGCCCGGCGGCAACTGGTCGAGCTACCCGCCGCACAAGCACGACGTGGACGCCCCGCCGGGCGAGGTGGATCTCGACGAGGTCTACTACTTCCGCATGCGGGCGCCCGAGGGCTACGGCTTCCAGCGCCTCTACACGGCCGACGGCTCGATCGACGACACCTACAAGGTGGAGGACGGCGACCTGCTGCTCATCCACGAGGGGTATCATCCGTTCGTCACCGCGTACGGCTACGACGCGTACTATTTCAACGTGCTCGCAGGCTCGCGGCGGTCGATGGCGGCTTCCGACGATCCGCGCTACGCCGCGCTGCGCGCGTCGTGGCCGCCTCCAGACCCGCGCCTGCCCGTGGTGCCCCGGCCCGTCGGGCACGGAATGCGGGACCGGCGATCCGGGGAGGCGCGATGACACCGGCGGCCCGATCGCCGCAACCGGGGGTCGACGCGCGCCGGACGACCCGCGCCTCATCCATCCGTCAGCCCTCGCTCCCCCGTCCACGTCGTCGATCGCTTCGCACGAGGCAGGAGTCCGCATGATCACGCACCCGCATCACCTGTTCCGCCGCGCCACCCCGGTGGCGATTCTCGCGGCCGTCGCGATCCTCACGATGCCGCTGCGCTCGCAGACGCTGCCGCAGGACGAAGGCGCCGACGGCGCCTGGCAGAAGATCCAGAAGCTGCAGACCACCGCCAGCGCGCTGCACACGACGGCGCACCCCGACGATGAGCACGGCGGGGTGCTGGCGCAGCTCAGCCGCGGCGTGGGCGCGCGGATGGCGCTGCTCACGCTCAACCGCGGCGAGTCGGGCGACAACGCCATCGGCCCGCAGCTCTTCGTCGGGCTGGGCCTGATCCGCACCGAGGAACTGCTGGTGGCCGACCGCTACTACGGCGTCGACCGGCAGTACTTCACGTCGATGATCGACTACGGGTTCAGCAAGCGGCTCGAAGAGGCCTTCGACATGTGGGGCCGCGAGAACGTGATGCGCGACGTCGTGCGCCTCATCCGCACGGAGCGCCCGCTCGTCATCGTCTCGCGCTTCCAGGGCAACCAGCGCGATGGCCACGGCAACCATCAGACGGCGGGCCTGCTGACGCAGGAGGCCGCGAAGGCGGCCGCCGATCCGAACGTGTTCCCCGAGCAGATCAAGGAGGGGCTGCGGCCGTGGCAGGCGGCCAAGGTCTACATCGGCGGCATGCGCGCGGACGAGGATTGGACGGTCAAGGTCGATCCGGGCGAATACGCGCCGTGGCTGGGCGCATCCTACAGCGATTTCGCGCGGCTCGGCCTGAGCTTCCAGCGCAGCCAGACCAGCGGGCGCTACAACCCCGTGGCAGGTCCGGCCCTGGGCTACTACAAGCGGACGGCCGCGGCCATCGATGGCCTGCCGGCGCGGGAGAGCGGGTTCTTCGACGGCATCGACACCTCGCTGCCGGGCCTCTTCAAGGCGCTGCGCAGGCCGGAGCCTGCCGGCGCGGCCGCGCTGCTCGGCGCCATCGATGCCGCGGCGAAGAAGTCGGCCGCCACCTTCACACTGCAGGATCCCTCCGCCGCCGTGCCGGCGCTGGCCGAGGGGCTCGCCGCCACGCGCAAGGCAATCGCCGGCATCGAGGATCCCGATGCGCGGCACGTGCTGCGCATCAAGGAAGAGCAGTTCCAGGACGCCATCAACACGGCGCTCGGCGTCGCGCTCACCGCGCGCGCGCAGCCTGCCGGCGTGCCCGAGCCGACGGGGATGATGGCGATGTTCGCGCCGCCGCCGGCGATGCCGGCGCCGGTGCCCGGACAGGCCTTCGAGGTGCTGGTCCGCTTCACGAACCGCGGGAAGCCGCAGGTGACGCCCACGGAGCTGTCGCTGCAGGCGCCGGCCGGATGGAAGGTGGACGCGCCGGCGGGAACGCTCGCCACGCTCGGCCTCAACGACTCGGCCAGCCGCCGCTTCGCGGTGACGGTGCCGCCGGACGCGGCGCTGAGCAGCAAACCCTACTTCGTGCGGCCCAGCGTGCGCGACAACCGGTACCGCATCGACGATCCGTCGCAGTTCGGCCGGCCGGTATCGGCACCGCCGCTGGTGGCCGTGGTGAAGTACACCGTGAACGGCGTGCCGGTGGAGGCGCGGGAAGTGGTACGGCGACGCGAGCCGAAGCTGCCCTACGGCGACGTCCTGCGCGAGGTGCGCGTGGTGCCCGCGCTCAGCGTGAGCGTCACGCCGCCGGCGGCCGTCATCCCCCTGGCAGCCGCCAGCAAGCAGGTGGCGCTGCAGGTGGAGGTGCTCAACAACAACGAAGGCGCCATCGCGGGGCAGCTCACGCTGACGCTCCCGCCGGGCTGGACGGCGTCGCCCGCGCAACACGCGCTGTCGTTCAATCGCGCCGGCGAGAAGGCTCACTTCGCGTTCACCGTGACGGTGCCCTCGCTCGAGAACCGGGCGTACACGGTGCAGGCCGTTGCCACCGTCGGCGGGCGCGAGTACCGCGAGGGCTACGAGACGATCGACCACCGCGACCTCGAAGTTCGTTATCTCTACCGGCCGGCCACGGCGGAGGTGACGGGCATCGACGTCCTCACCGCGCCCAACCTGAACGTCGGCTACGTGATGGGCGTGGGCGACACGAACCCGGCCGCCATCGCGCAGCTCGGCTACAGGGTGACGCTGCTCGACGAGCAGATGCTGGCGTCGGCCGACCTGAAGCCGTTCGACGCGATCGTGACCGGCACCCGCGCCTACGCGGTTCGCGAGGATCTGAAGACGTACAACCAGCGGCTGCTCGACTACGTGAAGGACGGCGGCAACCTGGTGGTGCTCTACAACACGCAGGAGCTGATCCCCGCGAAGTTCGCGCCCTACCCCGCCGAACACGGTCCGCGCGCCGAGGAGGTCTCCGAGGAGGACTCGCCGGTGACCATCCTCGCGCCCGATCACCAGGCGCTGAACTGGCCGAACAAGATCACCAAGGCCGACTTCGACGGCTGGGTGGAACAGCGCGGCTCGAAGTTCTGGGCGAGCTGGGACGCCCACTACACGCCGATCATCGAGACCTGGGACAAGGGTCAGGCGCCGCAGAAGGGCGGCTGGCTCTACGCGCGGTACGGCAAGGGCCACTACACCTACTTCGCCTACGCGTTCCACCGGCAGTTGCCCTACGGCGTGCCGGGCGCGTATCGCCTGCTGGCCAACCTGCTCGCGCTCTCGAAGAGTCCCGCGGCCCGGTAGCCGCACGACGGACGGGCGCCGATCCCTCCCCTCCTCCGGGATCGGCGCCCGCACTCGCGAGCGGGGCGGGACCGGAGGCCGGAGCGAAGGTCGCGGGGCGGCCTCCCGCGCGTGCCGCACAACCCAACCAGAGTCGGGGCCGGCTGGAGGGATGACGTGACCACCAGGCGATTGACCATGGGACAGGCGCTCGTCGAGTTCCTGTCGCAGCAGTTCGTGGCGCGCGATGGCGCCGAGCACCGGTTCTTCCGCGGTGTGCTGGGCATTTTCGGCCACGGCAACGTCGCGGGCGTCGGCCAGGGCCTGCTGCAGGCGCGCGACCGCCTGCCCTACGTGCTCGCCCGCAATGAGCAGGCGATGGTGCACACCGCCACCGCCTACGCGAAGCGCCGGAACCGTCTGCAGACGTGGGCCTGTACGACGTCAATCGGCCCCGGCGCCACCAACATGGTGACCGGCGCGGCCGCGGCGACCATCAACCGCATCCCGGTACTGCTGCTGCCCGGCGACATCTTCGCCAGCCGCAGGCCCGATCCGGTGCTCCAGCAACTGGAATCGCCCTCCTCACGCGACGTTTCGGTGAACGACTGCCTGAAGCCGGTCTCGCGTTACTGGGACCGCGTCAACCGTCCCGAGCAGCTGATCCCGGCGCTGATGGAGGCGATGCGCGTGCTCACCTCACCTGCCGACGCGGGCGCCGTCACGCTGGCGCTGCCGCAGGACGTGCAGGCCGAGGCGTTCGACTACCCCGCCGGCCTGTTCGAGAAGCGCGTCTGGACGATACCGCGCGCCAGACCCGACGCGGAGCTGCTGCGCGAGGCGGCCTCGCGGCTGGCTGGCGCCGAGTGCCCCCTGCTCATCGCGGGCGGCGGCGTCCTCTACAGCGAGGCCACCGAGGCGCTGCGGCGCTTGGTCGAGGCCACCGCCATCGGCGTGGCCGAGACCCAGGCTGGCAAGGGCAGCCTTCCCTGGGATCACCCCGCGCAACTCGGTCCGATGGGCGTCACCGGGGGCCTGGCCGCCAATCGCATCGCGAAGGACGCCGACGTGGTGCTGCTCGTCGGCACGCGCCTGAGCGACTTCACGTCGGCGTCGCGGACGGCGTTCGCCGGACCGGGCGTCCAGTTCATCTCGATCAACGTCGCCGAACTCGACGCCCACAAGGCCGGCGCGCTCCCGCTGACGGGCGACGCCCTCGCCACGCTCGACGAGCTGGCCGACCTGCTGGCGGCGCAGCCCGGCGGCTGGCGCGCCCCCGAAGCCTACCGCGCCCGCGTGGCCGGCCTCCGCGCGGCGTGGAACGCCGAGGTGGACGCGGTCGTCGCGCCCCGCGGCGGCACGCTGCTCACCCAGGCCGAGGTGCTGGGCGAATTGAACCGCTTCGCGGCCGACGAGGACACGGTGGTGTGCGCGGCGGGCAGCCTGCCCGGCGACCTGCACCGCTTCTGGCGCGCCCGGCGTCCCAACACCTACCACCTCGAATACGGCTACTCCACGATGGGCTACGAGATCGCCGGCGGGCTGGGCGTGAGCCTGGCCGTGCCTGGGCACGAGACCTACGTGATGGTGGGCGACGGCTCGTACCTGATGATGGCCGGCGAGGTGGTCACCGCCGTCCAGGAGGGCGCCCGCCTCACCATCGTCCTGCTCGACAACCGCGGGTTCGGCAGCATCGGCGGCCTGTCGGCGGCGGTGGGCTGTCAGGGCTTCGGCACGTCGTACCGCCGGCGCAACCCGGCAACGGGATTGCTCGACGGCGACTGGATCGCGGTCGACTACGCGGCCAACCTCACCTCGCTCGGCGCCCACGCGCAGACGGTCCGCGACATGGCGGGCCTGCGGCAGGCCATCGCGGCCGCGCGCGAGCGCGGCGGCGTGAACGCGATCGTCGTGGAGATCGATCGTGCGGCGCGCACGAAGGAGTACGACAGCTGGTGGGACGTGCCGGTGGCCGAGGCCTCGGAGATCGAGTCGACCCGGGCGGCCTACGCCGCGTACGTGGCGGACGGGAAGCGAAGGCGCTGGCTGATCTGACGGGCCTCGACGGCGCCGCTGCGCCCGGACGCGCGGCGGCGGCCGGCCGGCACGGGCGCGGCTCCTACCGCATCCAGGCGTCGACCAGCCGCAGGTAGCGCCCGGCAACCTGTTCGACGGCGTCCTCGCGGGCGAGATCCCCGTCGAGCCAGGCTGCCACCGGCGCCATGTAAATCGTCCGGCCCACGGCAAACCCGGCGGCCGTGCGCGTGCCCCTGGCCACGGCGAACCAGCGTTGGACGAGGTCGAATCCGGCGCCCTTCCCGAGCACGAGCCATCGCGGCCCCTCGCGCTCGGCCACCGCACCGTCGAGGATGGCGGCGGCCGCGGCGTCCGTCGTCCCCTCCACCTTCCAGAACGCCGGGACGATGCCCTCGGCGTAGGCGCGGCGGATGTACGCCGCCAGGATGGGCGGACGGCCGATCGTCTCGAAGTGGTCCTCCTGCTCGCCGTCGCGCGGCACCACCACCTCGAGCACCAGCGGCAGCGCGCGCGCGGCGCACCAGGCCGTCAGTTCGCGCAGGCGCGCCCGCTGGGGCAGCACGAAATCGTCGTCGTACTCCGGGCGATGACGGACCAGCACCTTCGCGAACGTCCCGGTGAGCGCGCGATCCAGGGGGGTGTCGGCCCACTGCAGCGGGAACACGCCGGAACGCTCGGCCGGCGTCCCCACGCTGACGCCGGCGGCCCTGGCGGCCGCGACCTGGCCGCTGGCGTACTGCTCGTCGATCAGCAGCGCGCCCGACGCCCGCACGGCGGCCGATCGCTCGCGCGCGCGCAGGAACCCCTCGACGATCGCGGCCTTCGCCTCCGGGATGCGCGCACGGCCGACGCCGCGGCTGTCGCACCATTCCTCGAACTGCCACCGGTGGTCGGCGGCCAGCATGAACACGGGCGTCTCGAGCGGCCGGCCGCTCATGCCCGCACCGGCGCGGCCTTCGACCGCAGGAACAGGAAGTAGGCGCCCACGCCGGCGGCGAGAAACGCCACCGAGAAGACGATGCCCTCGATCGGCCCCGTGAAGAAGAGGTAGATCCACAGCGCCCCCGAGATCAGCGCCGGCAGCGGGTAGAGCCACATCTTGAATGGCTGCGCGATGTCCTTGCGGAACTCCCACAGCAGGATCACCGCGGCGCACTGCCAGACGAAGCGCAGCAGGATCTGCACCTGCATGAGCCAGTTCACGAGCTGCCCCAGCGTGAAGAAGCAGAAGGGCACGGAGATGACGCCGATCACCAGCAGCGACACGTGCGGGAAGTGCTTGGTCGGGTGCACCTTCGCGAAGGCGTGGAAGAAGTCGCCGTCGCGCGCGGCGGCAAACGGCACGCGCGAGTAGCCGAGGATCAGCGCGAAGAGCGACGCGGCGGCGACGAACAGGATGAGTCCCGTCATCGCGAGGCCGGCGAGCCGGCCCGTCGCCGGGTCGCTGAAGGTGCGGGCGATGAACAACGAGGCGACGCTGGTGGACGCCCGCGCCTCCTCCCACGGGATCAGGCCGGTGATGACCAGCGTCATCAGGATGTAGATCACGGCCACCACGAGGATCGACAGGACGATCGACCGCGGAATCGTGCGGGTGGGATCCTTGATCTCCTCGCCGATGTTGCAGACCTGGTTGTAGCCGCCGTAGCTGTACATCGCGAGCACGGAGGCGGCGCCGATGGCCACCAGCAGGTCGCGGTTCAGCGTGAAGGCGCTCGGCGGGAAGTCGAAGGCCATCGCCGGCGAGAACGTGAAGAGGCCGGCCACGATCACCCAGCCCACGGTCACGAACACGATCACCAGCATGATCACGGTGAGGCGGCTCACCGACTGGATGTCGCGGTAGAGCAGCGCCGTCATGCCGAGGCACACGAGCGCGGCCACCAGGTGGTGCTGCCAGCCGGCGAGCCCCACCCAGGCGAACCCGAGGTAGTCGGCGAAGCCCACCGCGCCGCCGGCCACCGACAGCGGGGCGACGAGGATGGTCTGGAAGATGAACAGGAACGCCATCAGCCGGCCGAGGCCGAAGGGCCGGTAGGCCTCGCGCAGGTAGAGATAGGGCCCCCCCGATCCCGGCAGCGCGGCGCCGAGGTGCGCGTAGACGAGGCCATCGCACAGCGCGATGAAGGCGCCGACGATCCAGGCGTAGATGATGTGCGGGCCGTTCATCACCGCAATCATCACGGGGATCGTCAGAAACGGTCCGATCCCCACCATGCTGATGATGTTGGTGGCGGTGGCCGGCAGCAGGCCCATCCCGCGATCGAGCGTGGCGGCCGGCGCGGGCAGGGCGGTGGCGTCCTGGCTCATGCGATCCCCAGCGTGGCGACGAGGTTGGCGGCGAGCGCGCGGCTGCCGACGAGCGGGTTCAGGACCAGGGCGTCGACGGCGGCGTCAGGACGGCGCGTGAGCGCGGCCTCCACGGTGGCGCGCTCGTAGTCCTTCACCGCCACGACCAGTTCGCGCACCGTATCGGGCATCGGCCCGGCGTGCAGGGCCAGCGCGCCGTTGGCGTTCACCGCGCACGGTACCTCGATCACATCGGCCGGCTGGAGTTCCGGGAGGTTGCCGCGGTTCTCGACGTTGAGCGGGATGATCGCGCCGGTGTTGAAGTGGATGGCGCTCACCGTCTGCAGCGCGATCTTGTCGTACCCGGTGAGCTCGGCCCACGGCGAGCGCCCGAGCGGCGCCGCCGATCCCGACTCGATCTGCATGTAGCCGGCATCGCGCGCGGCCAGGTAGGCCTCGTAGGTGGCCACCGGATCCTTCCGGCCCTCGCGCAGGTCGGCGAAGAGCTGCGCGTTGAGGCCGGCGATCACGGCTCCCCGGCTGGTGCCCGCGCGGGCGACGTTCTCGCACGCCTCGCGTGGCCGGTAGTAGTAATAGACGTACTCGGTGGGCAGCAGCCGCAACTGCCGCAGGCGCTCGGGTTCGAACAGCGGCGCGCGATAGCAGCGCCGGAGCAGATCGGGCCGGTCCCACAGGCGATCGAGCTGCGGCACGCCGCGGTGGTACACCTCGCGGACCCACCCCAGGTGGTTCAGGCCGAAGTAGTCGAAGCGGCACTCGGCCGAAGGCACGTCCAGCGCGTGCGCCACCTCCTCGAACAGTTCGGTCGGCGTGTCGCAGATTCCGATGATGCGCGCGCCGGTTGCGGTGCGGACGGCCTGCGTGACGATGCCGACGGGGTTCGTGAAGTTGACGATCCACGCCGATGGCGCCAGGCGCGTGACCTCGCGCGCGTACTCGACCAGCGCGGGAATCGTGCGCAGCGCCATGGCGAAGCCGCCTGGGCCCACGGTCTCCTGGCCGACGACGCCCAGCCGCAGCGCGGCCGCCTCGTCGGCGGCGCGTCGCTCGATGCCGCCCACGCGGATGCTGACGAAGACGTAGTCGGCGCCCTCCACCGCCTCGGCCACCGTGGATGGCGCCGTCAGCCGCGCGGATGCGGCGAAGCGGCGGGCGAGGTCCGCGACCACGTGCAGCCGCTCGCGGTCGGTGTCGTAGAGCGCGATGTCGGTGATGGGCAGGCGCGACCGGACGAGCCCGTTGACGAGCAGCGGGACACGCACGCCGGCGCCGCCGATGATGGCGAGTTTCATGGCGGCTCTCAGGTGCAGCGGCGGAGCGCCGCGGGAAGGTCGGCGTGGCGCGGCAGGCCGTCGAGGCCGCCGGCCCGCCGGGTGGAGCGCGCGCCGACGACGTTGCCCAGGCGCAGGCACTCGCGCGGGGAAAGCCCCCTGAGCACGCCGCAGAGGAAACCGCCGTTGAAGGCGTCGCCGGCGCCCGTGGTGTCCACCGCCGCCGTGCGGGGCGCCGGGACCGACAGGTCGCGATCGCGGGCGACCCACCGGCTGCCGGCGGCGCCCAGCTTGATCACGGTGTGGTGCGGCGCCTCGCGCCAGACCTCCAGCGCCGCCTCCAGCGAGCCGCGGCGGGCATAGAGCGGCGCCTCCAGTTCGTTGAGGAACACGAAGTCGAGCGAGGCGAGCAACGCCGGGAACCGGCGGTCGTCGAGCAGGCCTTCGTTCCAGCCGAAGTCCCAGGACGTGGACACGCCGGCCTCGCGCAGGCCACGCAGCACGGGCACCCATCGGGCACACGCGCGGGGATAGAAGGCGAAGTGGACGTGGCGCGCGCGCAGCCGTGCGCGCGCGGCGAGCAGGCGACGCTCGAGCACGTCGTTGACGCCGTTGAAGGTGACGAAGCTGCGCTCGGCCCCGGTGGAGAGCGCGGCGGTGATGGCGTGCGCCTCGCCGGCGCCCTTCAGGTTGAGGACGCCGACGCCTTCCTCGCGCAGGCGCGCGAGCGCGGACCGGCCCAGCCCGCTGACGACGCGGCTGCGCAGGCCGAGGCGCGCGCCGGCGACCGCGGTGATGATCGCGCCGCCGCCGATGGTGGCGTGGAAGCGACTGGTCTTCACCTCCTCGCCGGGACGCGGGAGGCGCGCGAGGCCCACGAAGACGAGGTCCTCGAAGGCCTCGCCGGCCGTCAGCAGATCAGGGCGCGGCACGCGCGGCAGCATACCACACGGACCGCGCGAAACAGCCGATCTAAGCGCTACGCTGGACCGCGCCGCCGGGATCCGGACGCGCCGGGCCCGCCCTCCCGGCGACGCGCCGTCGTCCCCCTATCGCGCAGCGGGCCGCACCGTGGGGTAGGTGATGCCCAACTGCTCCAGGTAGGTCTTGTACTTCGACGGATCGTAGTAGAACTTCCGCATCTCGGGCCGATAGCGGTCCATGACGCCC
Source organism: Vicinamibacteraceae bacterium (assembly GCA_039812685.1). Taxonomy (GTDB): domain Bacteria; phylum Acidobacteriota; class Vicinamibacteria; order Vicinamibacterales; family JAFNAJ01; genus JBDIBB01. Next base: position 1,793 of record JBDIBB010000017.1, on the reverse strand, counting down.
TTGTTCATCCAGATCGCCGGCGGATCCTCGGCCCGGATCAACGGCTGGTACTTCGCCTCCTTCGTCTGCACGTCGTTGAAATACGCCCACGCCTGCACCACCAGTTCCGGCCGCAGCAGCAGGTCGATGGCCGTCATCGCCTGCACCTTGGCGCCGGCCGTCACGCCCTTGTGCGCGATCGGCGTGGCCATGGCGACCGCATTCGGCCAGCTGTGGCCCGGCAGGCCGGGGATGTTCGCGGGATACCGCAGCGTCACCGTCGGCACGTTCCAGGAGATGTCGCCGATGTCGTCGCTGCCGCCACCGCGCTTGTCCTTCTCCTCCACGTGCGTCCCCATCGGATCGAGCTGCGTCGGCAGGCCCTGCTCGGCCTGCCCCAGCTCGCGCTGCAGCGCCCTGGCCAGCGTCTGGTCGGCCTCGCTCCAGGCCGGCAGGCCCACGACCTTGATGTTGGCGGTCATCGCCTCGGCCACCGGCCGGTTCATGTGCTGCGGCCACGCCGCTCCCAGCACCCGCATGCGTTCCACCTTCGTGTCGGTCATCATCGCCGCCGCCTCGGCGATCCGCGTCCCGACGTCCCACAACCGCTTCACGCCGGCGTAGTCGGTCTCGCGGAAGTAGTACCAGACGGAGGCCGTCTGCGGCACCACGTTAGGCTGGTCGCCGCCATCGGTGATGACCGAGTGGGAGCGCTGCTGCGTGCGCAGGTGCTCGCGGCGGAAGTTCCAGCCGACGTCCATCAGTTCCACCGCGTCGAGGGCGCTGCGGCCCCGCCACGGCGCGCCGGCGCTGTGCGCGCTCTCCCCGCGGAAGGTGTACTCCACCGACACGATGCCGTTCATGTCGGAGCCGCCCCACGAGGTGGACAGGTTCGAGGCGACGTGCGCGAACAGGCAGATGTCGACGTCCTTGAACAGCCCCTCGCGGATGAACCACGCCTTGGCGCCCACCAGTTCCTCGGCCGTGCCCGGCCACACGCGGATGGTGCCGGGGATCTTCTCCCGCTCCATGATCTGCTTCAGGACGATCGCCGCCGTGATGTTCAGGGGCACGCCGGAGTTGTGCCCTTCGCCGTGGCCGGGCGCGCCCTCGATCAGCGGCTTGTGATAGGCGACGCCGGGCGTCTGCGAGGCCTGCGGGATGCCGTCGATGTCCGAGCCCAGCGCGATGACGGGCTTGCCCGAGCCCCAGCTCGCCATGAACGCGGTGGGGATGCCGGCGACGCCCTCCTGCACCGTGAACCCGTGATCGCGCAGAATCCCGATCAGGTACCGGTTGGTCTCGAGCTCCTGGAAACCGAGCTCGCCGAAGCTGAACACCGAGTCGACCATCTGCTGCGTGAGGGTGGCGAGGTCTTCCACGGAAGCCGCGGCCTCCTTCTTCAGCCGGTCGATGCGGGGATCCTGGGCTGGCACCGGGCGGGCGGGCGCCGCGGCCCGCTGGGCCGAGACGACGGGCGCCAGCCAGCAGGCGGCGGCCAGCGCGAAGACCGCGGTGAGACGTCGACGGATCATCAGGTCCTCCTGGCGTGAGCGGAACGGGGCCGATTGTGCCCCGGCTGCTCACCCGACACAAGCGGAACCCCGCCGGCGGCCGTCTTGCCGATCCCCGGCCCCTCGCATACCATCGGGTTCTGGAACGGAGTTGATGCACACAGGCGCGGCGGGGCCAATCGCCGCGCACGAGGTTCGAGGAGGACCAGATGTCGATTGCCGAAACCCTGCTGCCCGAGTTCGATCACGAGATGGCCACCACGCGGAAGTGCCTCGAGCGCATGCCCGAGGACAAGGCCG
>JBDIBB010000016.1:0-50000 GCA_039812685.1 Vicinamibacteraceae bacterium | reverse complement strand
CGGATGAGGCCGATCGGCTTGCCGAGGCCGCGCATCACGTCGTCGCACGCGTCCACGCACTGCGCCGTGCCGATGCACTCCGGCTGGAGGCCGCGCCGGATGTCGGTCCCCGTCGGACACGCGTTGACGCACGCCCGGCAGTCGATGCAGTCGCCGGCCACCACGCCGACAGCGCGATCCCGCATGCGCCTGCGCGGCTCGCCGCGCCGGTCGTCGTAGGCCACCAGGATCGTGTCCTGGTCGGCGATGACGTTCTGCAGCCGGCCGTACGGGCACGCGATCGTGCACATCTGGTCGCGGAACCAGCCGAAGTCGAAGAGGATGGCGCCGCCCACCAGCACGATGACCAGCAGCGAGCCCCTCCACGCCAGCGGATCGGTCACCAGGCCCGTCGCCAGCGGCCCGAATCCCGTGAAGTAGGACACGAAGGTCGTCGCCATGAACAGCGCGCACGCCGACCAGATCGCCCACTTCCCCACCTTGATGGCCGCCTTGCGCGCGGTGAGCGGCGCCGCGTTCAGCTTCCGCTGCCTCAGCGGCCCGCCCTCGAGCCACGACTCGATGGGCCGGAACAGGAACTCGAGGTAGACCGTCTGCGGGCAGGCGTACCCGCACCACATCCGGCCGTAGCTGGAGGCGACGAAGAACACCGTCACGATCACGGCGAAGCCGAACGCCACCAGGATGAGGCTGTCGGTCGGGTTGAAGGTGGCGCCGAACACGTGCGTGTTGCGCGTGGCGAGGTCGATCTGCAGGGCGGGATGGCCGCCGATCCGGACGTGCGGCAGCGCCAGGAAGGCGGCGATCAGCGCGTAGGCGAGGACGCGGCGCACCTTCCAGTAACGCCCCCGGTGCACGAGCGGGTGCATCCACTTGCGCGTGCCGTCGGCCGACAGGCTGTAGAGGAGGTCCTCCTCCGGCGCAACCTCGAACACGCGCAGCGGGACCGGCGGAGCCGTCTCCGCGCGGGGTGGCGAGGCCGCCGGCCCGGTGACGGCGGGATCCACGTCAGCTCCCCGGAATCGGCTCGGGCGTGAAGGCCTCGCCCTCCGGCGGTTTCGCGTTCGGCGGATTCGAGCCCTGGATGCTGCGCACGAAGGAGACGACGGCCGCCAGCTCCTCCGGCTTCATCGCCCGGCCCCACGGCGGCATGCCCTTGGCCGGCCACCCCTTGGCCACCGACTGGAAGATCTGGTCGACGCTGCCCCCGTGCAGCCAGCGGTCGTCGGTGAGGTTCGGGCCGATCAGTCCCTGCGCGTCCGGTCCGTGACACGACGCGCACGAGCGCGTGAAGCGCGCGTGTCCTGCGTCGACCACCTCCGGATCGCGTGCGCCAGCCAGCAACTGCGCGGCCGAGGGCGGCACCAGCGGGTTGGCGTCGAAATAGGCCTGGGTGGCGCTGAGCGCCGACTGCGTGTCGGCCCGGTACTCCGATTCCAGGCTGCCCTCGCCGAAACTCAGCGCGTAGAAGATCAGGTAGGCCGCCGAGAACACGATCGAGCCCCACCAGATGGCCATCAGCCAGCCCGGCATCGGGTTGTCGTACTCCTTGATGCCGTCCAGCTCGTGGAGCACCTTGTCTTCGAACTGAGCCATGGTCTCCCTCGTCAGGCGCTGCCGCCGTGCCGCGGCCGGGGTTCGTCCTCCCCGTCGAGGGGGAGGCGCGCGCGCGCATCCAGGTCCTCGGAGCGGGCGCGGGACGTCCACACCGCGATCGCCACCCAGGCGCCGATGAAGAACAGCATCGATGCGATGGCCCACGTCGCCGCACCGGTCCGGGCCGCCAGTTCCTGCAGCATCGCTACCTCGCGCCGCCGCCGGTTGCGCTGGCGCCGGCCGGCAGCGGTATGACGGGCGCCGCCACGGGCCGCGGCGTGTCACCCGACGGCACGGCGGCCGGCGACGGCCCGCTGGCCGGCACGATCTCGTCCGGCGTCACCAGCGGCACCTGTACCTGCGGTCGCTTCCACCTGATGTCGGTGCCCAGACGCTGGAGGTAGGCGGTCAACGCGGCGATCTCCTTGTCGGCGAGGCCGGCCGGGCCCTGCTGCGATTCGACCTCGGCGGCAATCGCGCCGGCCTGTGCCCGGATTGAAGCCGGCGCCGACTCGATGTCGCCGTCCGTGTAGGGCACGCCGACCATGCGCAGCGCACGCATGCGCGCCGCAACCCCCTCGGCGTCGTAGCGGTCGGTGAGCAGGTGCGGATAGCGCGGCATCACCGAACCGGGCGTCGTGGAGTCGGGCCGCGCCATGTGGCGCACGTGCCAGAGCGAGGGGTACTTCTCGCCCACGCGGTGCAGGTCGGGTCCCGTGCGCTTCGAGCCCCACTGGAACGGATGGTCGTAGACGTACTCGCCGGCCTTCGAATACTCGCCGTAGCGCTCCGTTTCGTAGCGGAACGGACGCACCTGCTGTGAATGGCAGTTGTAGCAGCCCTCGCGGACGTAGATGTCGCGCCCCAGCACCTCGAGCGGCGTATACGGCTTCACGCTGGCGATTTCCTTGACGTTCGACTTGTCGACGAACATCGGAATCGCCTCCACGAGCGATCCGACGGCAATCGCCAGCACCGTGAGCACCGTGAAGAGCACCCAGCGGGCCTCCAGCGCGTGATGGATGCCGTGCCGGATCTCGTGCTGCAGGCGGTAGAAGGCGTGGTCGTAGGTGTTGGGCGCGGTCACGGCGCCCGGCGCCGACAGGTCGCGCACCAGCGGCGGCACCCGCACCTCGGGCTCCACCGCGTAGTCGGCCGGCGCCGTCCGGATGGTCTTGAAGAGGTTCCAGACCAGCAGCAGCACGCCCGAGAAGAACAGCAGCGCCCCGACCAGCCGCATCCAGTAGAGCGGCACGATGCGGATGACCGTCTCGATGAAGTCGGGATAGACCAGGCGGCCGTCCGGCTCGAAGGCGCGCCACATGCCCCACTGCGTGATCCCCGCCACCCACATCGACACCTGGTAGGCGATCAGGCCGACCGTCGAGATCCAGAAGTGCGTCGTCGCCAGCTTCTTCGAGTAGATCTCGGTCTTCCACAGGCGCGGGACGACCCAGTAGAGGATGCCGAAGGAGAGGAAGGCGTTCCAGCCGAGCGCGCCCGCGTGCACGTGGCCGATCGTCCAGTCGGTGAAGTGGCTCACCGCGTTCACCGACTTGATCGACATCATCGGCCCTTCGAAGGTCGCCATGCCGTAGTAGGTGACCGCCACCACCATGAACTTGAGGATCGGATCCTCGCGCAGCTTGTGCCACGCGCCGCGCAGGGTGAAGAGGCCGTTCACCATCCCGCCCCACGACGGCATCCACAGCACGAGGGAGAAGAGCATCCCCACCGTGGAGGCCCACTCGGGAAGGGCGGAGTAGTGCAGGTGGTGCGGGCCGGCCCAGATGTAGACGAACACCAGCGACCAGAAGTGCATGATCGACAGCCGGTAGCTGAACACCGGCCGATCGGCCGCCTTCGGCAGGTAGTAATACATGAGGCCGAGGTAGGGCGTCGTCAGGAAGAACGCGACCGCGTTGTGGCCGTACCACCACTGGATCAGCGCGTCCTTGACGCCCGAGTAGGCCGAGTAGCTGTCGAACCACGAATACGGCACCGCCAGGCTGTTGGCGATGTGCAGGATGGCGACGGTGACGATCGTGGCGATGTAGAACCAGATGGCGACGTAGAGGTGCTTCTCGCGGCGGATCGCGATCGTGCCGAAGAAGTTGACCGCGAACGTCACCCAGAGCACCGCGAGGACCACGTCGAGCGACCACGGCAGCTCGGCGTACTCCTTCGCCTGCGTGTGGCCGGTGACCAGCGCGACGGCGCCGGCGACGATCAGCAGCTGCCAGCCCCAGAAATGGAACGCCGAGAGCCGATCGCTGAAGAGCCGTGTCTTCAGCAACCGCTGCATCGAGTGGTAGGTGCCGCCGAAGATGATGTTGCCGACGAAGGCGAAGATCACCGCGTTGGTGTGCAGCGGGCGCAGCCGGCCGAAGGTGAAGTAGGGGGCCAGGTTCAGCCCGGGCATGAAGAGCAGGGCCGCGATCAGGACGCCCACGAGCATGCCGACCACGGCCCACACCACCGCCGCCAGGAAGAACAGCCGCGGGGTTCGATCATCGTAGCGGACGCTGTCGCTCATCGCTTTCCCATCCTGTGTCGCTGTGCCGCCGACCCGGACGGCCCCGCCGGCGCACGCACCCCGCGGAACGTGAGCGCCAGGTACGAACCGGTCCCCCTCACCCGCACCGGCCCGCCCCGAAGACCGAACCTCCCCTGCCGGCAGGTCGCGCGGCCACGGGCGGAGACAGCACGGGAAGAAACGACGAGACCGGGACGGGAGGGGACGGCGTGCGGGACACGACGGCGGACCGCCGGCAGGCATCGCGCCTGCCGCAACGCGTCAACGACAGCAACTCATGTGCCCGATGGCGGTGGCCGCAAAACCGGAGACTCGTACCGCGGCTCGCGGGGGTTCGGCGGGATCCCGCCGAAATGGTGCCGATTCCGGCCGCAAGCCCGAGGCGGCTGGCGGAATCCCGGCGCACGCCGCGCAGCGGCGGAACACCGCCGCCGGCCGTGCCGCGCGACGCCGGAACGAATGGCCGGATCTCGCCGTGCCCGATGACGCCGGAGCCGGCTCAGCCTTGCACGGCCGCGCCATCCATGCGCGCGGCCAGCTCCGCCAGCGAGTGCACGCGCTCGCAATCGGCCGCCGGCTGCAGGTCGAGCGGGTCGATCAGCACCGGCACGAGCCCCGCGGCCCGCGCGCCGACGACATCCACATGGTAGATGTCGCCCACGTGCGCCGCCTCCGCGGCCCGGCCCCCGACCCGCTCGAGCGCGATCGCGAAGATGCGCGGATCGGGCTTCTCCACGCCGACGTCCTGGCTGTCGATGGCCGCGTCGAAAAACGGCGCGAGCCCGGCGCCCGCCAGCAGGCGGCCGAGGCGGCCGTCGGAATTCGAGACGACCACGAGGCGACGCCCCGTCGCCCGGATGCGCGCCAGCGCGGCGGGAGCATCCGGTGCCGGCACGTCCCACAGGCTGCGCGCGCGGTGGCTGGCGCGCAGCGTGCCGAGCGCCGCCTTCCGCAACTCGCCGTCGGGCAGGCCGGCGGCATCCAGCACGTATTCGTAGTAGCTGCGGGCGTGTCCCGCGTTGCCGGTGGCGCCCACCACCTCGCGCCGGTCGAAGGCCGGCCGCGCCCTGAGGTCGGCCTCGGCCAGCTGCGCCGCGTCGGCATGCAGCCCGTGCCGCGCCAGCACCTCGCTCACCCGCGCCCAGTCCGGGAAGAGGAGCACGCCGCCGGCATCCAGGCACAGTACCGACACGCCATCGAAGGTCATGCGCCCATCGTGTCGCCAATGGGGGTCGCCGCGCAACGGGCCTCCGGCGACGCCGAGGCGCGCGAGAGCCGCATCCGGCGCTCCGGGCGCGCCGCGGGGAGGCGCGGACCTCTGGCGGCTGCTCCGGTTCCGGCTACACTGGCGTTCACCCATGCCTCGCGATGCGTCCCCGGCCCGCCGCGCCGCCACGACCCTTCCCCGGCACGCGGCCGCCGCGCAGCTCTCCATCGCGGTGCGTCATCTCGGGCGCCACGACGCCACCCTGCGGCCGGTGATGCGCGCGTGGGGACCCTGCGGCCTGCGGCCCAACCGCCGCTACTACGCCTCGCTGCTGCGCTCGATCGTCGGGCAGCAACTGTCAGGCGCCGCGGCCCGCTCCATCTGGAATCGCGTGCGGGCGCACTTTCCAGCGTCGCGCGACCCGCGTCCCGAGGCGGTCCTGGCCACGCCCGACGAGCGGCTGCGCGCGCTGGGCCTGTCGCGCGCGAAGATCGCCTCGATGAAGGACCTGAGCGCGCACGTGCTCGACGGCCGCCTCGATCTCCGGCACCTCTCGCGCCTGGACGATGACCAGGTCGTCGAGGCGCTGGTCGCCGTGCGCGGCATCGGCGAGTGGACCGCGCACATGTTCATGATGTTCTCGCTGTTCCGGCTCGACGTGCTGCCGACCGGCGATCTCGGCATCCGCAAGGGCTTCCAGCGGCTGTGCGGCCTGCCCGCCCTGCCCGGGCCCGACCACATGCGCGCCATCGCGGACGAGAGGGGCTGGGCGCCCTATCGCAGCGTCGCCTGCTGGTACTTGTGGCGACTGCTGGACTGACCGACGCCATCGGCGGGCCTGAGGATTCGCTTCCAGGCGCGATGATCGGCTGCCCGGTCGCGCCGCACGCGCTTGCGTCCATCCCGTCCCTGCGGTAGCGTGACGCCGCACGTCCTTCGTCCTTCGGTGATCGTCGCCCCCGATCCGGAGTTGGCCCATGATCCGAGCACTCTTCCGCGCCGCGACGCCGCTGGGAGCCGTGGCCCTCGTCGCCGTACTGACAGGTCATCCGCTGGCCCAGCCGGCGCCACGGCCGCCATCGGCACCGGCCGCGCCGTCCGGCCCCGGCCGCGTCACGCCGGCAAGGCCGGCGGCGGCGACACCAGCGCCCGCACCCGACGCGCCGTCGTTCGAATCGGCGATCGCCACGCTGAAGTTCCGCGAGATCGGTCCGGCCGTGATGGGCGGCCGCGTCGACGACTTCGCCGTCGTCGAGTCCGATCCCTCGATCGTCTACGCGGGGCTCGCCGCCGGCGGCCTCTGGAAGACCGTGAACGGCGGCACGACGTGGACGCCGATCTTCGACAACGAGGAGGTGCCGACGATCGGCGACGTGACGGTGGCGCCCTCCGATCCCGACATCGTCTGGGTCGGCACGGGCGAAGCCAACAACCGGCAGAGCTCCTCGTGGGGCAACGGCATCTACAAGTCGACCGATGCCGGCCGCACCTGGAAGCACATGGGCCTGCGCGAGACCCAGCACATCGGCCGCATCGTCATCCACCCGCGCGATTCGAACGTGGTCTACGCCGCCGCGCTCGGCCGGCTCTGGGGCCCGAACAAGGAGCGGGGCCTCTACAAGACCAGCGACGGCGGCGCCACGTGGAAGCACGTGCTCGCCATCAACGAGGACACCGGCGTGGTGGACGTGGCGATGGACCCCGAGAGCCCCGACACGCTCTACGCGGCGGCCTACCAGCGCCGGCGCACGGTGTTCGGCTTCACCGGCAGCGGGCCCGACGGCGGCATCTACAAGACGACCGACGGCGGCGCCACGTGGAAGAAGCTGGTGAAGGGCCTGCCGTGGGATCCGGAACCGCCCCGCCCGCGGGCCGCGGGCGGCGGCGCGCCGCCGGAGATCCTGGCCGCGATGGGGATCACGCCGCCAGAACCGCCCGTGGCGCCGAGGGCTGCCGCCGCGCCCGACCAGCGGCAGGAGATCGGCCGCATCGGCGTGAACGTCTACCGCGGCAACCCCAGCATCGTCTACGCCGTGGTGGAACACGCCAGCGGCGGCGTCTTCCGCAGCGAGGACAAGGGGGAGACGTGGCAGAAGATGAGCGACGTCAACCCGCGGCCGATGTACTACAGCAAGATCCACATCGACCCGAACAACGACCAGCGCGTCTGGGTGCTCGGCACCAACGTGCACTACTCGGAGGACGGCGGGCGCACCTTCGTCACCGACCTGGTGCAGCGCATCCACGTCGACTTCCACGCCTTCTGGATCAACCCCGCCAACAGCAACCACATGATCGCCGGCTCGGACGGCGGCATCCACTGGAGCTACGACCGCGGGCGCACGTGGGACTTCGTCAACAACATCGCCATCGGGCAGTTCTACGAGATCGGGCTCGACAACCAGCGGCCCTACCGGATCTGCGGCGGGCTGCAGGACAACGACACCTGGTGCGGGCCGTCGAGCAGCATGAACCCGCGGGGGATCGCCAACAGCGACTGGTTCGCCATCGGCGGCGGCGACGGCTTCTACGCGCAACTGGCGCCCGACGATCCCGACATCGTCTACGCGGAGTCGCAGGACGGCAACGTCCTGCGCCGGAACCTGCGCACGGGCGAATCGCGCAGCATCCGGCCGCAGCCGGGCGAGGGCGAGCCGGCCTACCGGTTCCAGTGGAACTCGCCCATCGTCGTCTCCGCCCACGACCCGAAGACCATCTATTACGGCGGCAACTTCATCTTCAAGTCGGTCGACCGCGGTGACGGCTGGGCCCGCATCAGCCCCGACCTCACCACCGGCGCCGACCGCAACACGCTGCCGATCATGGGCCGGGTGCCGGACCGCCAGACCCGCTCGCGTCACGACGGCGTCGCGAACTGGCCGGCGATCACGACCCTCAGCGAGTCGCCGCGCAGCCCCGACATCCTCTGGGCGGGCACCGACGATGGGTGCCTGCAGGTGACGCGCGACGGCGGAAAGACCTGGAAGAACGTGTTCGACAAGGTGACGGGCGTGCCCAAGGGCACCTACGTCAGCCGCGTCGTCGCCTCCCGCCACGCCGACGGCACGGCGTACGCCACCTTCGACGGCCATCGCAGCGATGACTTCGGCATCTACGTCTACGTCACCACCGACTTCGGCGAGACGTGGAAGAACATCACCGACGGCATCACCGCCAACAACGGGATCGTCAACGTGATCCGCGAGCACCCGAAGAACGCGAACCTGCTGTTTGCCGGCACGGAGTACGGCGCCTTCGTGAGCTTCACGCGCGGCGCCTCGTGGTTCCGCCTGAAGCTGAACCTGCCGACCGTGCCCGTCGACGACATCCAGATCCACCCGCGCGAGAACGACCTGGTGTTCGGCACGCACGGCCGCTCGATCTGGATCCTCGACGACATCACGCCGCTCGCCGAGCTCGACCAGTCGGTGCTCGCCAGCAATCTGCACGCCTTCAGCGCGCGGCCGGCCATCCAGTGGCGGCCGTGGGCCAACACGGGATCGACCGGGCACAAGCAGTTCTTCGGCGCCAACGCGCCCAACGGCGCGCTGATTCACTACTACCTGAAGGCGAAGACCGACCAGCCGGTGACGATCACGATCAGCGACGCCTCGGGACGGACCGTGCGCACGCTGACGGGCGCCACCGGCGCCGGCATCAACCGCGTGGTGTGGGACACGCGATCGGATCCGCCGGTCCCGCCGGCCCCCGGCGGCGCCGGCGGGCCAGGCGCTGGCGGCTTCGGCATGATGGGCGCGAGCATGGGCCCGCGCGTGGAGCCCGGCACCTACACCGTGAAGATCGCGGCCGCCGGCGCCGAAGCCTCGACATCGGTCGAGGTGCAGGAGGATCCGCGCGTGACGATGACGACTGCCGATCGCGCCGCGCGCCGGGCGGCGCTCGACGCGCTGCTGCCGAAGCTGGAGCCGATGGTGACCGCGCAGCGCACCATCCAGCAGATGCGTCAGGCGCTCTCCTCCGCCATCGACGGCTGGAAGCGGCCGGGGGCGGGCGTGCCCGAGAACGTGCAGAAGGCCGGCGAGGCGCTGCTGAAGAAGATCGACGATCTCTACCCGAACTTCGGCACGCCGCCCTCCGAGGCGCGGGGTCTCGGTGACGCGGGCCCGCCCCTGGTGGTGCGCCGCACGCCCTACTCGCAGCGGCTCACGCAGCTCTACTCGGCGATCGCCAACATGAGCGCGGCGCCGACGGCCTGGCAGCGCGAGCAGGTGACGCTGCTCACGGCGAAGGCCGACGAGCTGGTCCCGCAGGTGCGCGCGCTGTCCGACGATCTCGCCGCGCTCAACAAGCTGATGAACGCGGCCGGCGTGCCGCACGTCACGATCGCACCCGGGCCGGCGCGCGGCGGACCGCAGCCGTAACGACACGCCGCGACGCAGGATGGGGGGATCCGGCCACGCCGGATCCCCCCATCCTGGCGCCCGCGACCCCGCCGGCGCCCGCGGCGGATCCGCGCTACGCTTGCACGGCATGGATCCGCTCGCCCACACCCTCGCCGGCGCAGCGCTGGCGCAGGCCGGCCTCAAACGGCTCACGCCGCTGGCCGCGCCAACGATTGTCATCGCGGCCAACCTGCCGGATGTCGACGCCGTGGCCACGCTCTGGGGCGGCGACGTCTCGCTCTGCGTCCGCCGCGGCTGGACGCACGGCGTGCTGGCGATGGTCGTGCTGCCGTTCGCCCTGTGCGGCCTCATGCTGCTGCTGGATCGCCTGCGCCGTCGCGGCGCCGCCGCCAACGCCCCCGCGGCGCGCGCGGCGCCGCTCGTGCTGGTGGCGCTGCTGGCCACGTGGACGCACCCCGTGCTCGACTGGCTCAACACCTACGGCGTGCGCCTGCTCATGCCGTTCTCGGGCCGCTGGTTCTACGGCGACGCGCTGTTCATCATCGATCCGTGGATCTGGCTGATGTTCGGTGCGGCCGCGGCGCTGGCCACCACGCGACGCGCCGCCAGCATCGCCGCCTGGACACTGGTGGCCACGGCGGCGAGCGTGCTGCTGCTGACGGCGCCGGAAGTGCCGCCGGCCGCCCGCGGCATCTGGCTCGCCGGCATCCTCGCCATCGCCCTCCTGCGGTGGCGGTGGCCGGATCCTGCCCGGGTGGCGCCGGTGGCGCGGGTCTGCGCCACGGCGGGCCTCGCCTACTGCCTGCTGATGCTGGCTGGCACCGCGGTGGCGCGCGCGCGCGCCGAACGCTGGCTGGCCGATCAGGGCCGGACGGTGCGCGAGGTGATGGCCGGACCGCTGCCGGCCAACCCCTTCGTGCGCGAGATCATCGCCGTGCACCCCGACCGCTATGCCTTCTACGTTGTCGACCTGCGCGGGGGCGGACCGGCGCTGCTCGGTCCCGACGTGATCATCGCCGGCCCGACGCCAGTGACCGAGGCCGCGCGCCACGCGCCCTCGATGCGCGGCCTGGACGGCTGGCTGCGCTTTCCCAGCTACGAGGTCGTCGCGCGCGAGGGCGGCGGCTACCAGGTGACGATTCGCGACGTGCGCTACTCGCGGTACGGCGCGCGCGCCCGCGGCATCGGACAGGGATTCATCGAACTCGACGCGAACCTGCGGCCGGTGCGATAGGAGATCGGCGGCCGGCATCCCCGGCATCGGGACCTCCGGCGCCGGCCGGGAACCTCCGCGCCATCCCGACATCGGGGTAGAATCACCAGACCTCACTTCCTGGAGCAGCGCATGGGCATCTTCGACTTCATCAAGGGCGAGCTGATCGACGTCATCGAGTGGACCGATGACAGCCGCGACACGCTCTCCTACCGGTTCCCCGACGACGACAAGGCCATCAAGAACGGCGCGCAGCTGATCGTGCGGGAGTCGCAGACCGTCCAGTTCGTCTACCTCGGTGAGTTCGGAGACACCTTCGGGCCCGGCAAGCACACGCTCACCACCGACAACATCCCGATCCTGACGAAGCTCGCGTCGTGGAAGTACGGCTTCAACTCGCCGTTCAAGGCCGACGTCTACTACGTGAACACGCGCCTGTTCACGGGCAACAAGTGGGGGACGGCCAATCCCATCATGCTGCGCGACGAGGACTTCGGCATCGTCCGCGCGCGCGCCTTCGGCACCTTCGACTTCAAGGTGGTGGAGGTGAAGACGTTCCTGAAGGAGGTCGCCGGCTCCGACCAGAACTTCCGGCTCGACGAGTTCGCCGACACCATGCGGTCGCGCATCGTCAGCGTCTTCACCGACGCGCTCGCCACGGCGCGCATCCCGGTGCTCGACGTCGCGGCGCGCTACACCGAGATCGGCGACGCGCTGCTGCCGCTGATCAACCCGGTCGTCAGCGCGAAGTACGGCCTCGAGATCGCCAGCTTCATCGTCGAGAACGTGTCGGTGCCGCCGGAGGTGGAGGCAGCCATCGACAAGCGATCGAGCATGGCCGCCATCGGGAACATGAACGAGTTCGTGAAGTACCAGATGGCGAAGGGCTTCGAGGCGGGCAAGGGCGGCGGCGCCGCGGGCACCGCCAGCGAGCTCGCCGTGGGCTTCGCCATCGCGCAGCAGATGATGGCGCAGGCCGGCATGCAGCCGCCGCCCATCCCGATGGTGGGTGGCGCCGCCGCGCCCGCCGCGCCGCCACCCGTCCCAGCCGCCCCGGCGGGATCGGCCGCGCCGGCGTCGCCCGCCGTGGCCGACCTGCTCTCGCCGGCCGAGGCGGCGCAGGCCCTGGGCGTCACCGAGAGCGACGTGATGAGCATCATCGACTCGGGTGAACTCAAGGCCAAGAAGATCGGCAGCGCTTACCGCATCCGGCGAGCCGCCATCGACGAGTACCTGGCACAGTAGGCCCGCTGCCGGCGGGGACGCCACGCGTTGCCCGCCGCCCCGCCGCCCCGCGCGGCCCGACCATGTCCGAAGTCTCCGCCGTCGAGAAACACAGCTGTCCCGCCTGCGGCGCGCAGGCCGAGTGGAACGCCGGCAGGCAGAAGCTGGTGTGCCCGTTCTGCGGCACCGAGTCGCCGTACGTGCTCGACACGGCCACGGGCGAGGTGCAGGAGATCGACCTCACCGCCACGCTGCGCGAGATGCCCGAGGACCTGCGCGGCTGGCAGGCCCCGAAGAAGACCGTGAAGTGCCGCAGTTGCCAGGCCGTCTCGGTGTTCGACGCCGAGCGCGTGGGCCAGCGCTGCGAGTTCTGCGGATCGCCCGCCATCGTCGATTACGAGGAGATCAAGTCGCCCATCCGGCCGCAGGGCGTCCTGCCCTTCCGCGTGAGCGATGCGCAGGTGCGCGAGGCGATGCGTCGCTGGTACGCCAGCCTCTGGTTCGCGCCCGGCACGCTGAAGGCCCGCGCGCTGGTCGACACGCTCAAGGGCGTCTACCTGCCCTACTGGACCTTCGACGCGCAGGTGCGCTGCCCGTGGCAGGCCGAGGCCGGCTACTACTACTACGTCACCGAGACCTTCCGCGACAGCAACGGCAGCACGCAGACGCGCCAGGTGCAGAAGGTTCGCTGGGAATGGGCACAGGGCGTGGTCGATCACTTCTTCGACGACACGCCGGTGCCCGGCACGAAGGGCGTCAGCCTCGACCTGCTGCGATCGGTCGAGCCGTTCCCCACCGGCGAGGTCGTGCCCTACGATCGCGGCTTCCTCTCCGGTTTCATCGTCGAGCACTACCAGGTGGTGCTGATCGACGCGGTGCAGAAGGCGCGCGACGCGATGCACCGGCAACTGGTGGGACTGTGCGCCGCCGCCGTGCCCGGCGACACCCATCGCAACCTGCGCATCGACCCGAGCTACTCGGGCGAGACCTTCAAGCACGTGCTGGTGCCGGTGTGGCTGCTCGTCTACACCTACGGGAGCCGGAGCTTCCAGGTGCTCGCCAACGGCTACACCGGAAAGATCGCAGGCAACTACCCGAAGAGCTTCTGGAAGATCTTCTTCACGGTGCTGCTGGTCGTGGCGATCGTGCTGCTGGTGATCGTCATCGGCGGACGATGAGGGCGCCGCGCGGGCGCGGAGCCGCCTCCCGGTCGCGCGGGGGCCATGGGAGAGCGCGGAGGCCGGCGTCTACCGCAGGCGCTCCGACAGCAGCGCCACGCCGAGCGCGTAGTGGTGCGCGCAGTTGTAGGCGAGCAGCGCCTCGTAGTTGCCGTAGACCAGGAACGTCCGGCCGCCGACCCGCACGAGCGAGGCGGCGGGCCCCTGCGCGGGCAGCGCGCCGCCGTCTCGCGACCGCGCGCCGCGCCGGCGCCATTCCGACAGCGGCCGCGGTTCGCTCATCTCGCGCGCGGCACGGCAGCCTTTGGCGCGCGGCGGCACCGCATCGGCGGCGGCATCGCGACCGGCGGCATCCGACGGCAACGTGACCTCGCGCCCCCACCGCTCGCCGTCCGTCCAGCCGTGACCGGCGAGGTAGTTGGCAATCGACGCGAAGACGTCGGCCGGCGTGTTCCAGATGTCGCGACGCCCGTCGCCATCGAAGTCCACCGCGTACTGCAGGTAGCTCGACGGCATGAACTGCGTCTGCCCCATCGCACCGGCCCACGAGCCGCGCAGGCGCGGCAGGTCGATGTCGCCGCGATCGAGGATGCCGAGCGCGTCCAGCAGCTCGCCACGGAAGAACGCCGCCCGCCTCGGATCGTAGGCCAGCGTGACGAGCGCGGAGATCACGGGTCGCACGCCCTGGAACCGGCCGTAGTTGGATTCCACGCCCCACACCGCCGCGACGACCGCCGCCGGGACGCCGTAGCGGCGCGAGATCTGCGCCAGCAGCCGCCGGTGCGGGGCGGCACGCTGGCGCCCGAGCCGCACGAAGCCGGGCGCCAGCCAGCGCGACAGGTAGGCGTCGAGTCCCACGGTGAACTCGGCCTGCGTGCGATCGCGCTCGGTGACGATCTCGAGCGGCGTCACGCCGGCAAGCGCCTGATCGACGATGGCGGCGTTCAGGCCGCGCGCGAGCGCCTCGGCCCGCAGCCCGGCCAGCCACTCGGCGAACGGGGGCTGCTGCAGGTCCTCAGCCGGAGCCGCCAGCCCGGGCCGCGGCGCCGGGAGCACCGCGTACGCGAGCGCCAGCGCAAGGGCCGCTGTCGCAATCCGGGCCGTCATCACGCCGCCGGCGTCACGGTGCGAGCGCAATCGATGCGTTCACCTTGAAGGGCACCTTCAGATCCCTGACGCCCTGCCACAGCTCGAACTCCATGCTGAAGGTCTTGTGCACCGCCGGCACCGAGAAGCCCATCTCGCCATCGTCGCCCGAGTAGCCGCTCGAGGTGCGGCGTGCCCCCTCGATCTCGGCGCCCTTCGCGTCGAGGAACTTCACCTGCCTGATGCCGCTCATCACGCTCCGTGGCAGGTTGATGTTGAAGGACAGCGTCGCATCCTCGGCCTTCGGGTCGTCGGGCGGCGTCACGTCGCTGAAGGTGACCTGGGTGGCGCCGAGCTTGAAGCCCTTGCCGTTCTCAGGGCGCAGCGCCGCGATCCTCGTGGGCTTCGTGCCGGCGGCCACCTTCAACGCCAGCGTGCCCTCGAGCAGCAGCGCGCTCATGCCCGCGCCGGGCACGATGTCGCTCTCGGCCGCGATCGCGCCAGCCGAGCCGTCCTTGGCCACGTCGGGGAACGACTCGAACTCGGCGGCGTACTGCGTGGTCTTCTCGTCGGTGAACGTGTCGAGGCTGGAGTTGTCCTCGTCGATTTCGATCAGCCCCACGCCGGCCGGCATCTTGATCACCAGGACGACCTTCGTCCCGTTCTTCGAGTTGAACGGCCGCGCCGACCAGTCGTCGTCTCCAAACGGCGCGTTCACCACCTGGATGCCGCCCACGACTACGTCGGGCATCTTCACCGGCGCCTCGGCCGGCCTGCCGGGTGCCGGCTTCTGGGGCAGCGGCGGCCGCCTGGCCTGTGCGTGCAGGCTGCCCGCTCCGAGAACGAGACCGATCGCGACGGCCATCGCCGCCCCACCTCGAACACCGAACCTGTACATGCCGACGCTCCTCTCTCCCCGGACATCAGCGCCGCCCGATTGGGGGGCGGGGTGCAACCGCCGTGCGACGGACCACGGGAACCTGCGGGAACCTGCGGGAACCTGGCGGGCAGCGACGGAACCGTGAGCGACCGATTCTACTTCAGGTGTTCCGCGGGTGGCACGGGTGCCTCGGATGCCCGCTCCTGGTCCTGCCGGGCGTGTTCTGCGCGGCGATGGTGCCGCGCGAGCAGCCACACGAAGAGGCCCATGAGGGCAAACGAGCAGATCGCGAGGACGAAGAGCGCGGTGACCATCGCAACGGCGTGCCGGGGACCGCCGGCGCGAACCATTCTAGAGGCTCACGCGCGCCGGCGCCCGTTTCGACTACGCTTGCACGTCAGGCGGGGCTCGTCTCACGTGACCTGGCTTCGACGCTTCCTCACCCGGCCATCCCGCGATCGACGAGCGCTCGTCGAGGCCTCCCTCCTGCTGGCCCTCGCCCGCGCGGCCCTGACCGTCGTACCCTTCCGCCGCCTCGCGGCGTGGCTGGGCACCCCCGCCACCGGGTCCACGGCGCCCAGCCGGGCCGAGGAGGGCGAGGTCGAGATCGTGGGCCGCGCCATCGCCACGGCCGCGCGGCACCTCCCCTGGGACAGCCGCTGCTTCGCGCAGTCGCTGGCCGCCACCGCCATGCTGCGGCGCCGCGGCCTGGCCTCGATCACCTCGCTCGGCGTGGCCCGTGAACCCGGCGGCCGGCTGCGAGCGCACGCCTGGACGCGCTGCGGGGACCTGCCGGTGGCTGGCGGGGACGAGGCGGCGCGCTACCAGGTCGTCGCGATCTATCGTTCGGATCCGCGCCCGTAATCGGCGGCTGCCGCCGGCACGACGGCCGCCTGTCGTTGCAACCCTCGCATCGCTGCGCTATAACGCACCCGGCCCTGTCGCTTTCCCCGGCCGTCTCCTCGAGGTTCGCTCCATGCCGCTGTCCAGACGTCACCGACTGCCCGCCGCGCTGGCCCGGATCGCAATCGCCCTGCTGGTGCTGCTGATGCCGGCCGCCGGCTCCCGGGCGCGCCTGGCCGCCCAGTCACCGGCGGGCCCGGCGGTGGATCCCGCCGCCTACCAGGATCTGCGCTGGCGATCGGTCGGCCCGCATCGCGGCGGTCGCGTCACGGCCATCGCCGGCGTGCGCACGCAGCCGTGCACCTTCTACCAGGGCGGCACCGGCGGCGGCGTGTTCAAGACCACCGACTGCGGCCACGCCTGGGTGCCGATCGGCGACGGCCAGATCGCCACCGGCTCGATTGGCGCCATCGAGGTCTCCGACAGCCACCCGGATACCGTCTACGTGGGCACCGGCAGCGCCCCCATCCGCAGCAACGTCATCATCGGGCGCGGCATGTACAAGTCGACCGATGCCGGCAGGACGTGGCAGTTCATCGGCCTGCGCGAGGCCGGCCAGATCGGCAGCCTCGCCGTGCACCCCACCAACCCCGACATCGTCTGGGCGGCGGCGCTCGGCTCGCCGTTCGGGCCGGGCACCGAGCGCGGCATCTTCAAGACCACCGATGGCGGCAGGACGTGGCGGCGCACGCTGTTCGTGAACGAGGAGACCGGCGCGCGCGTGGTCGCCATGAACTGGTCGAATCCCGATGAGCTCTACGCGGGGATGTACCGCGGCTTCCGGAAGGGCTGGGACATCATCAGCGGCGGGCCTGCCAGCGAAGGCGGCATCTACAAGTCGACCGACGGCGGCGAGACGTGGACGAAGCTCTCGACGGGCCTGCCGCAGACGCTCATCGGCAAGATCGACATCGACATCGCGCGCAGCAACCCGCGGCGCGTCTACGCCATGATCGAGGCGCCAGGCGACGAGGGCGGCCTCTACACCAGCACCGACGCCGGCGCCACCTGGCAGCTCGTCAACAACGAGCGCCGGCTGCGCGCGCGCCCGTTCTACTTCCACTACGTCGACGTCAACCCCAGGAACGAACAGGAAGTGTGGGTCAACGAGCTCTCGCTGTGGAAGTCGGTCGACGCCGGCAAGACGTGGACGCGCGTGGACACGCCCCACGGCGACAACCACGGCATGTGGTTCAACCCCGATCAGCCCGACACCATCCTGCAGTGCAACGACGGCGGCGCCAACGTCTCGCGCGACGGCGGGCGCACGTGGTCGACGGTCTACAACCAGCCCACGGCCGAGCTCTACATGGTGGCGGTCGACGAGCAGTGGCCCTACCGCCTCTACGCGCCGCAGCAGGACAACACCACCGTGATCGTGCCCAGCCTGCCGCCGGTGTCCTGGGCCTTCGACTCGCCCGAGCAGGGCTGGATCCAGGGCCCCGGCTGCGAGACCGGCCAGATCCACCCGCGTCCGGACGGCCAAGTGGTGTGGGGCGCGTGCAAGGGCGAGGTCGGCCGCTACGACCTCTCCACGGGCCAGGAGCGACACTACTGGGTGTACCCGCAGAACCGCTACGGCCACAACCCGCGCGACATCAGGTACCGCTTCCCACGGCAGACCGTCATCGTCGTCTCGCCGCACGATCCGGGCGTCGTCTACCAGGCGTCGCACGTCGTGCACCGCAGCACGGACGAAGGGCTGAGCTGGGACGTGATCAGCCCGGACCTGACCGCCAACGAACCCGACCTCCAGATCACGGCCGGGACGCCGATCACACGCGACATCACCGGCGAGGAGGTCTACAGCAGCATCTACGCCATGGTGGAGTCGCGCCTCGAGAAGGGCGTGCTGTGGGTGGGCGCCAACGACGGTCCCGTGCACGTCTCGCGCGACGGCGGGAAGACGTGGACCAACGTCACGCCGAAGGATCTGCCGCCGGGCGGACGCGTGCAGAACATCGAGGACTCGCCGCACCGCAAGGGATCGGCCTACATCGCCGTCTACCGCTTCCTGCGCGAGCACGACCTGCGGCCCTACATCTATCGCACCGACGACTACGGACAGACCTGGACCCGGCTCACCGACGGCCGCAACGGCATCCCCGACGATCATCCCACGCGCATCGTCCGCGAGGACACCGAGGTGCCGGGCCTGCTCTACGCGGGCACCGAGTTCGGCTTCTTCGTCTCGTTCGACAACGGCGCCAGCTGGCAGCCGCTCCAGCAGAACCTGCCGGCGACGCCCGTCACCGACCTGCGCGTGCATCGCGGCGACCTCGCGATCTCCACGATGGGCCGCGGCTTCTGGATCATGGACGACGTGTCGCCGCTGCGGCAGATCGCACGCGCCCTGCGCCCGGCCGGCGGCGCCGCCACACCTGCGGCGTTTTCCACCGCCGCCGACCAGTTCCTCTTCGCGCCGGCCGCCACCTACCGCCTGCGGCACGCCGCGAGCGCACCGCGGCCGGGCTGGCCTGAGTACCCGCCGGCCAGCGCGCGCATCGACTACTGGCTGAAGACAACGCCAGACGGCCCCGTGCGGATCGCCATCGCCGACGCGGCGGGCCGCATCGTGCGCGAGTTCACCAGCGAGGCCGCGCCCGGTGACACCGGCAGCCCGGGGGCGGGCGGTCCGCGACGGGCTGCACTCCCCACCCGTGTGCCCGCACGCGCCGGCGCCAATCGCTTCCAGTGGGACCTGCGATACGCCGGCTCCAACCCGGCCGCGCGAGGCGGCGGCACCGACGGCCCGCTGGTTCCGCCCGGACGTTACGAAGTGCGGCTGCGCGTGGATCGCGGCGGAACGGAGACGACGCTGACGGCGCCCATCGAGGTGCGGATCGACCCACGCGTGGCCGGGGTCGGCGTCACGCAGCAGGACCTCGACGAGCAGGCCGACCTCCTGCTGAAGGTGCGCGACGCCATCGTGGCCGGCCGCCAGCTCGCCGAACGGCTTCGCGCGGCGAAGACGGCCGCGGCCGGCGACGCGGCCCGATCCAGGGCCATCGACGAGGTGCTGGCGCGCCTGGTGACGGCCCCCATCGTCTATCCGCAGCCGATGCTGATCGACCAGCTGTCGAACATCCAGCGGATGCTGGGCAGCGCCGATCAGAAGCCGGGCCGAGACGCATGGCAACGCTACGACGACCTGATGAAGGAGTGGGCAGCGATCCAGGCCACGGCAACCCCCCTGCTGTGAGCCGGCACGCCGTCACACGGGAACCGCAGACCGGGGCTTTCGACGAACGGAGAACGAGGGACGCATGGCCATCACGGTGAAACCGATCACGATCTGGCGACAGCAGGTGGAGGACTCGCCGGGGAGGCTCGCCGCCTCGCTGGTGCCCTTCGCGGCCGCGGGAGTGGACCTGCAGCTGGTCATGGGCTATCACGAGCTCGGGCACGGCGCGCGCGGCATCCTGGAGTTCTACCCGGTGACGGGCGCCAGGATGGGGAAGACCGCCCAGGCGGCCGGCATGCAGCCGGCACGCACGCCAAGCCTGCTGGTCACCGGCGACAACCGGGCCGGCCTGCTGCAGGCGCTGGCCCAGGCCCTGGCCGACGAGGGCCTGAACCTGGGCTTCCTGATCGCCCAGGTCGTCGGGCGGCGGTTCTCGGCCGTGATGGGCTTCGAAGCGACCACCGACCTGAAGCGCGCCGTCACGGTGCTGAAGAAGGCTGGCGCCCAGCCGGTGCGACGCCGCCGGCCGGCCCGGACCCCGAAGGCGCCGCCAGGGGCGACGAAGCGGCCGGCGCGGCGATAGCCCCGCGCCGGTCCCTGCGGAGCGCGCCGGGAGGGGGCCGATCGCGATCCGCCCCCGGCACGCGCGACGCGCCGGCCCCGGGCGGGGCCGGCTCACCCGGCCATGCGGACGTTGGGCGGCACGTCGCGCGGCGGCACGCTGGCATCGGCCGCGTGCTCGTCGCCAACGTGCGACACGCGCGCGCGCTCGACGAGCACGAGGTCTTCCGTCACCGACGACGACAGGCGCAGCGAGAAGTAGAGCGCCGCCAGCAGGAGCATCGTCGCCGTCAGCCCGACGACGCCGAGCAGGTACCATCCCACCCGCTGCATCGGCGCCAGCAGCTCGCTTTCGTCCTGCGACACGGCGACGACCCACTGCAGGTTGTCGTAGCTGCGCCCGAGCTGGCTGGGCGCGATGCCCACCATGCGCGCCTCGCCGCCGGCCGGCAGCACCCTGAAGGAGGCGCCCGACAGCATTTCGCCCTCCGGCTGCGCCGCCAGGCGATCGCGCATCGTCTCCGCGCCGGCGAAACGGGCGTTCGGATCGCCCACCTCACGGCTGAAGACGATCGTCCCGTTGCGCCGCAGCAGCGCGGCCTCTCCCGTGTTGCCAAGCTGGACCCCGCCCACCACGGCCAGCAACTCCCGGCTGTCGACCACCGCCTTCAGCAGGCCGGCGAACACGTTGCTGTCGGGCTCGAACACCGGCACGGCGATCTCGACGCCCAGCGTCCGTGACGAGTCGTCCCAGCGCACGTCGCTCACGCTCGCTCCCGGCGTGTGCCCGTCGCCGGCCGCCGCCTTCCACCAGTCCTCGTCGGCCTGGAAGTAGTCGGAGGTCTCGGCCGAGGCGGCCACCAGCCGTCCGACGCGGTCGGTAAGCAGCATCTCCCGGTAGATACGATCCTGCGCCACGAGATCGGCAAGGAACCGGGAGGCCGGGGACCGCAGCAGGCTGACCTTCTCGGGCAGGTCGGCCCGGCGGTTGATCCAGTCGCTGTCGATGGCCTCGATGCGCTTCTGATCGACAGGGCGCGCCGAGCCCAGCGCGGCCTCCTGTCTGAGCTCGGGGCTCCGTCCGATCAACGAGACGTCCAGGATGCGGCGGTACACGTAGTGATCGACCGACGCGGCGGTCTGGTGCGCCACGTCCTCGAGGTGACGACCGCCGGCATCGCGCAGCCTGGCCTGGCCGATGGCCAATACCACCGCGACGCCGACGATGAAGGCAGGGAGACTGACGAGGAGAAAGACCGTCAGGACGCGACGGTTGAGGCGCGGCAGCAGAGTAGACACGGCGTGGCCTCCTCTCTCGCCTCAGTTCGCGGAAAGGCGGCCGCCAGCCGCCTCGCGACGCTGGGCCGACCCGTTGGTCCGTTACCTGCGGCCACTGTCGCCCTTCGCCGCGCCGAAGTCAAGCCCGCCCTGTCGCGACGGCCCGGACGGGCCGGCCACCCTCCGCAACCACCGCATTACGGCTTCGTTCTGCCGCCCGCGAGGAAGTCCACCGCCACGCTCGCCATCGCCCGCACGCCCGGCACGAGCGCGCCCTCGTCGGAGTAGAAGCGCGGCGAGTGGTTGCGCGCCGCCGTCGCCGGATCGGTGCCCTCGGGCGTGACCCCGAGGAAGAAGAACATGCCCGGCACCTTCTTCTGGTAATAGGAGAAGTCCTCGGCCGTCGTGGTCGCCTGCGTGTTGTCCTCGAACCCCGCGGGCGACACACGGCGCAGCGAAGGCGCCATGCGCTCGGTGAGCGCGCGGTCGTTCCAGGTGACCGGGTTGCCGCGCGTGATGGAGACCTCGGCGGTGGCGCCGGCGCTCTCGGCGATGCTCGTCGCCGTCCGCGTGATCCGATCGTGGATGTCGTCCTGCATCGCGGGATCGAACGTCCGGATGGTGCCCTCGATCGTCGCCGTGTCGGGGATGATGTTGGAGCGGACGCCGCCGTTGAAGATCCCGACCGTGATCACCGCCGGCGCCTTCGTGACGTCCGACTGGCGGCTGATGATCGTCTGGAGGCCGAGGACGACCTGCGATCCGACGACGATCGGATCGACGCCGCCCCAGGGGAGCGCGCCGTGCGTCTGGCGGCCGCGCACGGTGATCCGGAAGCTGTCGCTGGCGGCCATGAAGCCTTCGGGCCGCACCACGATCTGGCCCACCCGGTAGGGGAACACGTGGAGGCCGAAGATGGCGTCCACCTTCGGGTTGTCGAGCACGCCCTCGGCCACCATCACGTCGGCGCCGCCCTCCTCGCCACGCGGGGCCCCTTCCTCGGCTGGCTGGAAGATGAACACGACGGTGCCGGGGATCTCGGCCTTCAGGCCCGTGAGCACCTCGGCCGCGCCCATGAGGATGGCCATGTGCATGTCGTGCCCGCAGGCGTGCATCACCGGCACCTCGCGGCCGTTGTATTCGCCCCGCGCGGTCGACCTGAACGGCAGATCCACCTCCTCCTCGACGGGCAAACCGTCCATGTCGGCGCGCAGCGCCACGACGGGACCCGGCCTGCCGCCGCGCAGGATGCCGACCACGCCGGTCTTCGCCACGCCGGTCTTCACCTCGAGCCCGAGCGCGGTGAGGTGGGCGGCCACCACCTTCGCGGTGCGGAACTCGCGGTTGCTCAGCTCCGGGTTCTGGTGGAAATCGCGGCGCCAGGCGACCAGCTTCGACTGCAGCGCCACGGCGGCCGCATCGATCTTCGGGTGCAGCGCGGGGGCGGCTGGCTGGGCGGCAGCCGGCAGCGGAGCGAAGGCGAGCAGCAGCAGGGCGAACAGGCTACGGCGCATGAGACCACTCCTTGGGTGACGCCAGAGTGTAGCCGTACGCGGCCAGGCCGGGTAGGTGTCAGGCCGACGGCGATGGCCCGCGACGAGCCCGGCCTTCGGTGCTACCCTGTCGCCGTCTGTTCAGGGAGGAAGCCGATGCGACCAGCCCGTTCGATCGTCCTGACCCTGGCGATGGCCGGTCTCGCCGCCGTCGCGTTCGCGCAGGCCGCGGCGCCCGCGGCCACGCGCCTGCTGACGAAAGACACCTTCTACCAGATGGAGTCGATCCAGAACCCGCGCATCTCCCCCGACGGCACGCAGGTGGTGTTCGCGCGCGGGTACGTCGACACGATGAAGGACCAGCAGGCCAGCAACCTCTGGATCGTCGACGTGAAGGGCGAACGGTTGCGCCAGCTGACCGACGGCCCGTGGCGCGACACCGCTCCCGTGTGGGCCCCGGACGGCAAACGCCTCGCGTTCCTGTCGAACCGGTCCGGCGCCACGCAGGCGCACGTGCTGTGGCTCGACACGCGCGAGACGGCGCAGCTCACCCGCGTCGAACGCGATCCGTCGGGCCTGGTGTGGTCGCCCGACGGCGGGCACCTCGCCTTCACGATGACGCTCCCCGACGACACGCCCATCCTGCCCGTGAAGCTGCCGCCCTCGCCCAAGGGGGCACAACTGGCCAAGGGCGCCACGCTGGTCGATCGCCTGTCGTGGGGCGCCGACGGCGTCGGACAGACGGCCAGGGAATGGCGACACGTCTTCGTCGTGGACGCGGCCACCGGCGGCGTGGCCCGCCAGGTGACCAGCGGCAGCTACAACCACGGCAGCCCCGAGTGGTCGGCCGACGGCAGGACGATCTACGTGTCGGGGATCCGCAAGCCCGACGCGGAATACCTGCGAGGCGACACCGAAATCTACGCCGTCGACCTGGCCACGCTCGACGTGAGGGCGCTCACCGACCGCGACGGGCCCGACGGCAACCCGCTGGTGTCACCCGACGGCCGGTGGATCGCCTACACGGGGTTCGACCAGCGGAATTTCACGAGCCACCTGGCGAGCCTCTACCTGATGGAGGCCGGCGGCGGCGGCAAGCGGATGCTGGCGGGCAGGCTCCCCAGCTCGCCCAGGGTGGTGGGATGGGCCTCGGACGGCGCGGGCGTCTACTACTCGATGGAGGAGCGCGGCGAGGACAACCTCTACTTCGTCGCGATGACGGCCGGCACGGCCCCGCGCAAGGTGACCAGCGGCGCGCACGTGCTGCAGGGCGTGTCGATCGCCACCGGTGGCCAGGCCGCGGCCGTTCGCTCGTCGGTGAAGGAACCCGGGGTCCTCGTCACCTTCGACGTGGCCAGGCCCGGTGACAGCCGCGTGCTGGTCGATCTCAACCGGGACGTGCTGGGCGATCTGGCGCTGGGCGAAGCGGAGGAACTGTGGTTCACCGCGCCCGACGGCCTGAAGGTGCAGGGCTGGCTGATGAAGCCAGCCAACTTCGATCCCTCGAAGAAGTACCCGATGGTGCTCTGGATTCACGGCGGCCCGTGGAGCATGTACAGCGTCGGGTGGAACTGGGCGTGGCAGAACTTCGCGGCCAACGGTTACGCCGTGCTGTGGACGAACCCCCGCGGATCCACGGGCTACGGCCAGGAGTTCGTCAACGGCATCCAGTTCAGCTACCCGGGCCGGGACTACGACGACCTGATGGCCGGCGTCGACGCGGCCCTTGCCAAAGGATGGATCGACCGGGACAACCTCTTTGTCTGCGGCGGCTCGGGCGGCGGGGTGCTCACCGCGTGGATCGTCGGACACACCGACCGGTTCCGCGCCGCGGTGTCGATGCGTCCGGTGATCAACTGGCACTCGTTCGTCGGGATCACGGACGGGCCCACGTGGTACCACCAGTTCGAGAAGTACCCCTGGGAAGACCCGATGGAGTACGCCGTGCGCTCGCCGCTGCACTACGTCGACAAGGTCGTGACGCCGACCATGGTGATGACGGGCGAGGCCGACCTGCGCACGCCGATGCCGCAGAGCGAGGAGTACTACCGGGCACTCAAGATGCTGAAGAAGGCCGATACGCTGCTGGTGCGGATGCCGGAGGAGTTCCACGGCTGGCGCCGGCCGTCGCACCAGTTGCTCCAGCAACTCTACCTGCTGGCCTGGTTCGAGAAGTACCGCACGCCGCAGAGCAGGCAGGTGGTGCCGACCGCCGGCTGACGGGGCGCCCCGGCGGCGAGGCACCGGCCAGCGGCGAACCACGACGCCCGGCCGACCCCAGCGGGTCGCGTGGTATAACGGCTCTCAGGCGGCGGCCGGGAGCCGCCGCCGCTCGACCACTGGACCGCCCGCACGCCGAGGAGCCCTCACACGTGATGCCGTCGGATTCCGCACCGAAGAGCGCGTACGAACTCGCCATGGAGCGCCTGCGCCGCAAGGACGAGGAGGCGGGCGTCTCGGCGTCGGCGCTGACCGATGCGCAGCGCGAGGCGATTGCCGAGGCGCGCCGCGTCGCCGAGGCCAGGACCGCCGAGGCGCGGATCATGCACCGCTCGAAGGCCGCCGGCGCCGCCGACCCGGCCGAAATGGCGGCCGTCGAGGAGGCGCTGCGGCGAGACCTCCAGCGCATTCGCGACGAGTGCGATCGCAGGATCGAGAAGATCCGCGCGGGCCGCTGAACCTCTCGCCCGCGCCGCGACTGGCGCGGCCCGTGCGCCGCGCCAGCATCCCGCCGCCCCGTTCGGGGACTACAACTGGCAGACGGTGGCGCCGGCGCCCGACACGCTGACGCCCGCATCGGGCTCCACGTTCAGTTCCTTCACCACGCCGTTGTCGACGATCATCGAGAAGCGGCGCGAGCGGATGCCCAGACCCAGCTTGCTCAGGTCGAACTCCAGGCCGAGCGCCTTGGTGTAGGTGCCGTTGCCGTCGGCCAGCATCAGGATCCGGTCGCCCACGCCATTGGCCTTCGCCCACTCGTCCATCACGAACACGTCGTTGACGGCCAGGCAGGCAATCTCGTCGACGCCCTTGGCCTTGATCGCGTCGTGCTCTTTCAGGTAGCCGGGCAGGTGCTGCTTCGAGCAGGTCGGGGTGAACGCGCCGGGCACGGCGAAGAGCACCACCTTCTTGCCGGCGAACACCTCGCCGGTCGTGATGGGCGCGGGGCCGTTGGCCGTCATGCGGGTGAAAGCGCCTTCGGGCAGGGTGTCGCCAACCTTGATGGACATGAACAGGGTCTCCACTGGAATAAGGGGTTTCGGCACCTTCCATCTTACCCCTTGCGCAGCGGGAACAGGGAGCCGGAGGCACCCCGCGTGCCCCGCTGGCGGCCCGCGAGGCGCCGGCGGGATACGGCCGCCCGCTCAGGCGGTGGCCTGGGGAATCAGCACCACGCGCGTCCCGCGCCGCAGGCCGAAGCGCCGCGCCGCGCTGCCCTCGCGCACGGCAATCTCCACGCAGCCGCTCGACCCGGTGAGCGCCAGGGGCTGTCCGGGCTCCACGTCGGCATAGACGCGGCACACCGGTAGCTCGGTGGCATCCAGCGACACGCGGGCCGGCCGTGACGGCCCGGGCAGGTTGGTGATGGCGTTGCCGAACCGATCGATCACGATCACTTCGCCGGTGAGGCGTCCCCGTTCGTCGGACACCGGCTCGGGCCAGCGCAGACACAGCGGCGCGTCCACCGGGACGCCGAGCTGGGTGATGGGGGTGCCCATCGTGATGGCGGCGACGGCCGGCGCGAACACGTCGCGGCCATGGAACGTGGGGGACGCGCCGCGCGGCACCGCCAGCGCCACGGCGCGCGCCCCGTCCACGCCCAGCGCCGCCGACAGCACGCCGTTGTCCGGCCCCAGCAGAACACGGTGATCGGCCTCGACGGCCAGCGCCGCGCGCGCGGTCCCCACGCCCGGATCCACCACGACGAGGTGGACGGTCCCGGGGGGGAAACGCCGCCAGTAGCGGCCCAGCACGAAGCGGGCGTGCGTCACGTCCTGGGGCACGATGTCATGAGAGACGTCGATGATCGACGCATCGGGCGCGTGCGACAGGATGGCGCCCTTGATCTGCGCCACGTAGCCATCGCAGGTGCCGAAGTCGGTGAGCAGGGTCACGAGCGCGCGCATGGCGCCTACGCTACGCCCTGGCGCGCGCCGGGGCAACCCCCTGGAGACCACACCCCCTGGAGATTCACCCCCGGCGCCACGGTCCGCCAGCCGGGCAGGCTGGGAACCGGCCCCCGCGCCGCCGTGGACTGCGCACCGGCGCTGACGGCGCCCAGCAGGATGAGCGCCGTCCGGGCCGCGGCCTTCAGCCTCGCAAGTCGAGTCACCTGACCATCCCCTCGTGGGAGAGCCGTGCGGCCGCCGCCTCCACCACCCCCGGATCGATGCCGGCGCCTGCGAGCAACTCGCGCAGGTCGGCAGGCAGCGGCGCGACGATGTCCAGTGACGGCTCGCCCGGCAGCCGCAGGGCAACGCGCCACGCGTGCAGCGCGTGACGCCGCAGCGCGGCCACGAGCGTCCCGAGGCGGGGATTGAGGTCCGGCGCGCGCCGGCGTGCGCCGTACACGCCATCGCCCGCGACCGGACAGCCCACTTCGGCCAGGTGGACGCGGATCTGGTGCGTGCGGCCCGTCAGCAGTTCGCAGCGCACGAGCGAGAGTCCGGCGTGCGGAGGACGCGAGCGGGCCATCACCTCGTATCGCGTGACGGCCTCGCGGCCGCCGGCGGGCGCCACGATCACGCGGCGGCCGTCGATCGGGTCGCGCGCCAGCGGCAGCCGGATGTCGCCCCTCACACGTGGCGGCCGGCCGAGGCAGATGGCCAGGTAGTGCTTCCGCACGGCCGGCGTGGACCACGCGCGCGCCAGCGCGCGGTGCGCCTCGACGTTGCGCGTGACCAGCAGGACACCAGAGGTGTGCCGGTCGAGCCTGTGCAACAGGCGCGGGAGCCAGCCATCCGTCCGCGCGTGGTGGAGGAGCACGTTCAGCAGCGTCCCGGTCGCGTGCCGGTGGGCCGGGTGCACCACCTGGCCGGCCGGCTTGTCGATCGCCAGCAGCCGCTCGTCCTGGTGGATCACGTCGAGGACGCCCGGCTCGGGCTGTGGCCGGCGGCGCGGCGGCGGCGCCGGGAAGATCACGGCGATCTCGTCGCCGGCGGCCACCGGCGCCGCCACGCGCGTCACGCCGCGGCCTGCCACGCGCACCTGTCCCGCCTCGATCCAGCGCTGGGCGCGCGTGCGCGAGAGGCCGGGGACGTCGGCCAGCCGGCGCAGCAGCACGCGGTCGAGGCGCACGCCGGCGTCGCCCCGATCGGCCACCACGACGCGTCGCGTGAGGCTCGATCCGGCCGTCGTCGGCGTGTGGCTCACGTCAGATCGGTGATGGTCGCCACCGGCTCCACGTGCCAGATGTCGCGCGCGTATTCCATCACGGCGCGGTCGCTCGAGAACCGGCCCATGCGCGCGATGGTGAGGATGCTGCGCCGCGCCCAGTCGTCGCGCCGCTGGAAGTCGGCGGCCACGCGGCGGTGCGTCGCCACGTACGACTCGAAGTCGGCAAGGTGCATGTACCGATCGCCGCCGTGGAGCAGCGAGTCGCGCAGCGGCCGGAAGAGCCCGGGCTGGCGCGGGCTGAATCGCGAGTCGCCCATCGCCTCGAGGATGCGCTGGATCGGCGGGGAGCGATGGTACCAGGTCCATGGATCGTAGCCGCGCCGCGTGAGATCCTCCACCTCCGGCACCGTGAGGCCGAAGATGTACATCTGCTCGTCGCCCACCTCCTCGGCGATCTCGATGTTGGCACCGTCGAGCGTCCCGATGGTCAGCGCGCCGTTCATGGAGAGCTTCATGTTCCCGGTGCCCGACGCCTCGGTGCCGGCCGTCGAGATCTGCTGGCTGAGGTCGGCCGCCGGGATGATGCGCTCGGCGAGCGAGACGCGATAATCGGGCAGGAACACCACCTTCAGGAGGCCGTCGAGCCGGCGTTCGGCGTTGACGGCCGCGGCCAGGCGGTGGATGAAGCGGATGATCAGCTTCGCCATCACGTAGCCGGGCGCGGCCTTGCCGGCGAAGATCACCGTGCGCGGCGTCTCGGGCAGCACGTGGTCCTCGACCGCGCGCAGGTAGAGGTGCGCGACGTGCATCGCGTTGAGCAGTTGCCGCTTGTACTCGTGCATCCGCTTCACGTGCACGTCGAACAGCGACGCGGGGTCGACCTCGACGCGCAGGTGGCGCTTGATGATCCGCGCGAGCTGGCGCTTGTTGGCCAGCTTCACGGCGCGCAGGTCCTCCTGCGTCTGCGGGTCGTCGGCGAAGCGCTCGAACTCGCGCAGCCGCGACAGGTCGGCGGTCCACGCCTCGCCGATGCGCGACGTGACGAGCTCGCGCAGGCCGGGGTTGGCGTGCAGCAGCCAGCGCCGCGGCGTCACGCCGTTGGTGACGTTGCCGAACCGCTCCGGGAACATCTCGGCGAAGTCGGGCACCAGCGACGTGCGGATGAGCTGCGAGTGAATGCGGGCGACGCCGTTCACCGAATGGCTGCCGACAATCGCCAGGTGCGCCATGCGCACGTGCCGCTCGGGGCCCTCCTCGATGAGCGACATGCGGGCAGACCGCCGGTCGTCGTCCGGATATCGCGCACGCACCTGAGCGAGGAAGCGGTGGTTGATCTCGTAGATCAGCTGGAGGTGCCGCGGCAGCACGCGCTCGAACAGCGAGACCGACCACTTCTCCAGCGCCTCGGGCAGCAGCGTGTGGTTGGTGAAGGCGCAGACCCTGGTGGTGATGGCCCACGCCTCGTCCCACTCGAGGCCCTCCTCGTCGACCAGCAGCCGCATCAGCTCGGCCACGGCCAGCGCCGGGTGCGTGTCGTTCATCTGGATCGCCGCGGCCTCCGGCAGCGCGCGCACGCCACCGTGCGTCTGCCGCGCGCGCGCGACGATGTCGCGCATGGCGCAGGCGACGAGGAAGTACTCCTGGATGAGGCGCAGCTCCTTGCCCTGCGCGACGACGTCCGAGGGGTAGAGCACCTTCGAGATCGTCTCCGACGAGATCTTCTGCTCGACGGCGCGGATGTAGTCGCCCGAGTTGAAGATCTGCACGTCGAACTCGCTGGATCCGCGGGCCGAGAACAGGCGCAGCCAGTTCACGGTGCGGCCGTGGTGGCCCACCACCGGCACGTCGTGCGGCACGCCGACGATCACCTTCCAGTCGAGCCACATCGGGTTGTAGACGCCCGAGCGGTCGTGGAAGTCCTCGATGCGGCCGTACAGGGGAACGAAGATCGCCTCGTTGAGCCGCTCGATCGCCCACGGGTTGCGCTTGGCGTTCCACAGATCCGGCAGCTCGACCTGGGCGCCGTCGTGAATCTCCTGGCGGAAGAGACCGAACTCGTAGTTGATGCCGTAGCCGAAGCCCGGCAGCCCGAGCGAGGCCATCGACTCGAGGTAGCACGCCGCCAGCCGCCCGAGGCCGCCGTTGCCGAGCGCCGCGTCGGGCTCGCCTTCCAGCACGGCGTCGAAGTCGAGGCCGAGCAGCGACGCCGCTTCGCGGGCCTGCGGCCAGAGGCCGAGGTTCAACAGCGTGTCGCCCAGCGACCGGCCGATGAGGAACTCCGCCGACAGGTAGTAGACGCGGCGCACGCGCCGGGCCCGGTACCGGAGTTCGGTCTGGGTGAGCCCGTCCACCAGACGCTGGCGGAGCGGGATGGCCAGCACCCGGAACAGATCGTAGGCCGTGCACTCGGCGATGTTCAGGCCGAGCATGTAGCGCAGCAGATGAGCCGTTTCCTCAGCGTAGCGGCGCGCGTCGAGTGGCGGGAGCGGAGCGAGATCGAAAGCCATGGGCAGATCGGCCACGCGGAACCGTGTCGGGCCGGGCGACTGGTGCCGCAGCCTCAGCCGGCGACTGGGACGTCGCGATGGCATGACTCTATGGCCCCGTGACGCTGCTGGCAAGTGTCAAGACGCGAGACGCCGTCCGACGGCTGAGCACGCGATTCGAGTTCCGCTCGAAGGATGCCGATTCCGCGGGTATGCGTTGTCTCTCAACCAGAAGCCGGCACGACAAGATAGTTCTCGCGGACGGAGACTATTGTCTTCGAAGTCCAGGCCAAGCGGCCCACACAACCGGACTTTCGTCGGTTCGGGCGTGTCGAGACGCGGGTACGGGTCTTGTAGTAGTGTAGGCGGGCGCCACAGGACGCCCTCGGCCACATCGGCTCCCCAGCCATCGCCGAACCGGCCTGTCCCGTCCAGCCCGAACGGCTGGGGAGTTGTCATGCGTCTGACCGCACTCGTCCTCGCCTCCGTGCTCGCCTGTGCCGCTGTCCCTGCCTGGGCCGACCCCATCGAAATCGGGCCGCCCTCCGTCGATCCCTACGGCTGGACCGACAACGAGGCGCGTACCTTCAGCCTGACGAAGGCCGGCTCCTTCTACACGCTGTCGGTCGAGGGTGTCGGCTCGGCGCGCTACTCGGACCTCGACCAGTGCTGCACCGACGTCTTCGGCCGCGTGCTCAGCCTCTACCCGGGCAGTACCCTGCACTTCACCCGCCTGGCGCTCAACACGTTGTCGATCCAGACCGAATTCTGGGACGACCTGAACCTTTCCCTGCTCCGCCGCGCCGGTCTCGACAACCTCGGCACGCTGACGGGCCTGGTCACCCTCGACGTGCCCGACGTGGTGGCCAGCGGGCCGAAGACGCTCACCTTCGCCGCCGGGATGGAGCAGATGCGGGTGGCGGTGCCCGAGCCAGCCACGTGGCTGCTGCTTGGCGCGGGCCTGGTGGGCCTCGGTCGCCGCATCGCGCGCCGCCTGTAGCCTGCGTCCTCCCGCCGGGCGGCGGCCACGCGTCGGGCCGCCGTGTCTTCCCGCGGGTGCCCCGCACCGCGTGACGCGGTAGACTCGGGCCGATGCCTGTCGAACTCGGACTCGATCGCCTGCTCGCTTCCGATCGCTGGCGGGGCCAGCGCGTCGGCCTGGTCTGCAACCCCGCCTCGGTGGACGGCCACCTGCGCCATGCGGCCGATCGGCTGGCCGCCCGCCGCGACCTCCGGCTCACCGCCCTCTTCGGGCCGCAGCACGGCTTCCATTCCGATCTGCAGGACAACATGATCGAAACGCCGCACGGCGAGGACGCGTCGCGGCGGATCCCGGTCTACTCGCTCTACAGCGAGGTGCGCGAGCCGACGGCCGCGATGCTCGGCGATCTCGATCTGCTGGTGATCGATCTGCAGGACGTGGGCACGCGCGTCTATACGTTCGTCTACACGATGGCGAACTGCCTGCGCGCCGCCGCGCGCCATGGCGTGCCGGTGATCGTCTGCGATCGGCCGAATCCGATCGGCGGCCGCGCCGTCGAGGGTCCGATGCTCGAGCCGGGCTACGAGTCGTTCGTCGGACTGTTCCCGATCCCGCTGCGCCACGGGCTGACCATCGGGGAACTGGCCCGGCTCTTCAACGATCACTTCGGGATCGGCGCCGCGCTCGAGGTGGTGCCGATGGGGGGCTGGTCGCGCGACGACTGGTTCGATCGCACCGGCCTCCCCTGGGTCATCCCCTCGCCCAACATGCCCACGCTCGACACGGCCATCGTCTACCCGGGCGCGGTGCTCTTCGAGGGGACGCTGCTCTCGGAGGGGCGCGGCACGACGCGCCCCTTCGAACTGGTCGGCGCCCCGTGGGCCGACGAGCGCGCGCTGGCCGGCCGGCTCGAGGCGCACGCGCTCCCCGGTGTCCGATTCCGTCCGGTGCGCTTCGAGCCCACCTTCCAGAAGCACGCCCGCGCCTCGTGCGGCGGCGTGCAGATCCACGTGCTGGATCGCGACGCCTTCGCGCCCGTGCTCACCGCCGCGGCGATGCTGCGCGAGTTCCATGCGGAGTCGCCGGCAGCCTTCGCCTGGCGCCCGCCGCCCTACGAGTACGAGCACGAGAAGATGCCGATCGACATCCTCGCGGGCTCACCCGCCCTGCGGCGGCAGGTGGAAGCGCACGAGGATCCGCGGGCCATGGCCGCGTCCTGGATGCCGGCGGTCGAGGCGTTCGAGCCGGTGCGGAGGACGTTCCTGATGTACTGACGCAGGCGTGGGGCCCGCGGCCAGGCGCGAGGAGTGACCTACAATCGTCAGGTGCGCTCCTCACGATGGCTCATGGCCGCGGCAGCGGCCGCGCTGACGTGCTCGCAACCCGGCTCCTCACCGGCCCAGCCGCTGTTCCGCTCGACCACCCAGCTGGTGCCCCTCTTCGTGACGGTCACCGACGGTGCCCGCCGGCTGGTCCCCGACCTCCAGCAGGACGACTTCACCGTCCTCGACAACGGCGTGCCGCAGGCGATCACCCTCTTCGACAACAACCCGCGTCCGTTTTCCGCGGTGGTCATGCTCGATACCAGCCTCAGCATGACGCTGAACCTGGACGAGGTGAAGAAGGGGGCCGAGCAGTTCCTGATCCGCCTCACGCCCGAGGACCAGGGCATGGTGGGCGCCTTCAACGACAAGATCCAGTTCGCGTCGGAGATGACCCGCGATCGCGACGTGCTGGTGGGCGCGCTCAACGACCTGATGTTCGGCAACCCCACGCGCCTCTACGACGCGGTGGATCAGGGCATCGACCAGTTGGCCGCGGTGGAGGGGCGCAAGGTGGTGCTGGTGTTCACCGACGGCGACGACACGGCCAGCAAGGTGGGCCTCGGCCACGTGATCGACAAGGCGCGCCGTGACGAGGTGATGATCTACGCCATCGGCATCGAGACGACGATGACGGTGGGCGGCGTGCGCCACCGGACGTCTCCCGATCGCGGCCTGCGGAAGCTGGCCGAAGAGACCGGCGGCGGCTTCTTCGTCCTGAAGACCACCGACGCGCTCGGCGAGACCTTCACGCGCGTGGCGCAGGAACTGCGCTCACAGTACGTCATCGGCTTCACGCCGGCGGCGCTCGACGGCAAGGTGCACAAGCTCGAGGTGAGGACGAAGGCGGGATTGACCGCGCGGGCCCGGCGCAGCTACCTGGCGGTGCCCGCACGGCCCGAACGTTGACACGCGCCGCCTGCCGACGCCGGCAACCGGAATCGCGGCCGGCGTGACCGCCACGGCGGCGCCCCCGGACCTCACACGATGATGGCGACGATCGTCACCACCAGCAGCAGCACGCCCGTCACGAACTCCGCGCTGCTCGAGAAGCTGAACTCGTAGCGGTTCATGTCGACCTCCTGGGAACATGCACGGAGACGATGCGCGCGATTCGCGGGTTCCGTGCGCACGATGGATCTTCCCGGGACGCACCGTCACGCGCGCCTGGCGCCACCGCGCCACCGCGCCACGCGGAGCCCCGTCGCCGGGCGGGCGCGACGGGCCGGCGGCGCCGGGCCGCTGGTGTAGAATCGCGGCCGGGGTTGAATCCCCGAGGAGTCCCATGCGTCAGTTGAACAAGTTCACGCTCGTCATCGCGCTGGCAGCAGCCGTGTCTGCCTGCGGCAAGTCGGAGACCGAACGCAAGGCCGAGGAGCTGAAGTCGCAGGCCGAGGCCATCGCCAAGGCCGCGCAGGAGCAGGGCCAGCAGGCGCAGCAGGCGGCTCAGGGCCTGCAGCAGATGGCCGAGGGCCTGCAGCAGCTGGCCGGCGGCGGCGAGCAGAAGCCGGTCGACCCCGTGAGCTTCCGCGACCTCCAGGCGCTGCTGCCCACCGTCGACGGGTGGACCATGGGCAAGCCCACCGGGGAGAGGATGTCCGCGCCGGTGAATTTCTCGCAGGCTGAAGCCACCTACACGAAGGGTGACGCCAGGGTGGAGGCGAAGATCGTCGACTCGGGCCTCAACCAGCTGCTGATCGCGCCGTTTGCGATGTTCCTCACCGCGGGATACGAGAAGCAGACCGAGGACGGGTACGAGAAGTCGACGTCGGTCGCCGGCAACCCCGGCTGGGAGCGGTGGAGCGACGACGGCAAGCACGGCGAACTGAACGCCGTCGTCGGCAAGCGGTTCCTCGTGCAGTTCGAGGGATCCGGGCTCGAGAACGCCGACGTGCTGCACGCCTTCGCCAAGGCCACCGATTTCCCGAAGCTCGCCGGGCTGAAGTAGCGGCGACGCGGTCGCCTGCCGTCCCCATCCTCCCGGCTGCGCGGTGCCGGGCCGCTTCAGGGTGTCCCGGGCGGGTGCGCGCGGCGCGCGCGAGACAGGGCCGGACGCTCTTGCCGCCGGTGGCGCCCGCGGCCTTCGGGCCGCGGGCCCTGCCCCGCGACGCGCTACTGGATCGTCACCGACGAGTCGAACCGCACGCGCAGGATCGTCCCAGCCGGAATGCGGACGTCCGGTCCCTCGGTGGCGAGCAGCATGCCGCCGCCGCCCACCACCGTCCCGGCCACCGCGCCGCCCACGCCGCCGAGGATGCCGCCGATGATGGCGCCCACGCCGGCGCCCACGCCGATCTTCCCCATCTCCTGACGCAGGCCGCGGCTCTCGATGGCCCGCGTGACGGTGGCGCGGATGGGGTACGTACGGCCGCGCACCGTGATTCGCTCGAAGGCAAGCGTGAGGCTGCCCTTGCGGTCGGTGCGGCCCGCGCGGTCGACGCCGCTCACCACGCCCTGCAGCAGCGATCCGGCGGGGATGAGTTCGTTGGCCTCGTTGTAGAAGGAGACGATCGTGGTCGCCTCGAAGCGATCCTCGACCTGTGCGATGCCCGAATCGAGCGGCGTCTGCAGGCGCACGTCGAGCTCCTGGCCCACGCACACCTGATCGGGACCGCAGCCCTCGGGCCGACGGACGGGTGCCGGCGACTCGGGCTCGGCCGTCGTGGCCGCAGGCGCCTCCGGACCCGGACCCCGGCGCGAGGGACCGCCCTCGCCCCTGGCCCGCGCGCGAATGTCCTCGACGCGGCGCCTCACCCCGTCCACCTCGCTGCGCGCCAGCACGCCGTCCTTCCGCAGCTTCACCCGCAGGTAGACGGCCTCGTCGCGCACCTGGTCGAGTTCGCGCTGCAACTGGTCGGCGAGGGCGGCGTCGGTGGCGCGCAGCGCCGCCACGTCGCGGCCGGCATCGTAAATCGCGTCCTGCAGCGCGAACAGATCGTCGTGGCTTGCCGCGGCCGGCTGCGCCGCAGCCATGCCGGCGAGGGCCGCGCAGAAGACGGCCACGCTGATCGGAATCCGCATGGTACGCATGAATGACACCTCCTCAACGCCACGGCATCAGGCGTTCGATCCACTCGATGCGCGTCAGGTCGTTGTAGATCACGGTCACCATCAGGGTCGCGAGCACGACGAACCCGAGCAGCAGCATCTTCTCCTTCACTCGCGTGCTGAAGTCGCGGCGGGCGATGCCCTCGAGCGCCATGATGAAGATGTGCCCGCCGTCGAGCACCGGGATGGGCAGCAGGTTGATGAGCCCCAGGTTGAGGCTGATCATCGCCATCAGCCCGAACAGCGCCACCCAGCTCACCTGCGCCGCATCGCCGGCGAGCTGGCCGATGGCGATCGGGCCCATGAGCTGGCGCGGTGACGCCTCGCCGCTGACGAGCTGACCGATCGCCTGGAAGATGAGCGTGGACCACTCGAGGTTCTGCCGCACGCTCATGCCGGCAGCCTCGAGCAGCGTCGGCTGAACCACCCGCTCCTCGTAGGGTGACAGGCCGACGCCGATGCGTCCGACGGCGCCCTCCAGCGCCGGCGTGACGGTGACCTCCAGGAGCCCGCCTGCCCGGCGGATCTCCAGCGTGAGCGGCTCGCCGGGGTGATCGTTGATGATCTTCACGAGGCCGCCGTCGCGGGCGAGATCCTCGCCCCTGACCGCCAGCACGACGTCGCCGGCCCGCAGGCCGGCCTTCTCGGCGGCGCCGCCCGGCGTGATCGACCGGATCTGCGGGTGCATCTCCGGCAGCACGCCGATGTCGCCCATCTCGAACCGGGTCCGCGCGACGGGCACCACGTTCAGCGCCTGGCGTGTTCCGGCGCGCTCGATCTCCAGCGCCACCTCGCGCCCGGCGCGCGGCATCACCTGAAGGGAGTACTGCTCCCAGGTGGCGACGGAGGCTCCGGCGACGCTGAGAATCCGGTCGCCCGGCCGGATGCCCGCCTGTTCGGCCACCGATCCGGCCAGCACGGTGCCCACGACCGGCGGCGCGCTCTTGTAGGCCGGCACCGGCGCCCCGTTGTAGAGCACGGCGGTCATGACCACGAGCGCCAGCACCACGTTCATCAGCGGGCCCATGATGAGGATCTGGAACCGCTGCCACTTCGTCTTCGACAGGAACTCGTCGCCGGCGCCGCTGCGCGGGTCCTCCGGCGTCTCGCCGGCCATCTTCACGTAGCCGCCGAGCGGGATGGCGCTGATGCAGTATTCGGTGTTGCCGCGCACCCGCGTCAGCACCTTCGGCCCGAACCCGAGCGAGAAGGTGATCACGCGAACGCCCTGCCGGCGCGCCATGAGGAAGTGGCCGAGTTCGTGGACGAACACGAGCACGCCGAGCACGAAGAGAAACGCGAGGATGCTGGTCACGAGTGGAATTCCCGGGAGGTTCACACCGATTGTAGCGCGCGGACGGAGCCTGTCGCGAACCCGTGCGCCCAGCGATCGAGGTGCCGGATGTCGTCGAGATCGCGGACCGGGGCGGCCTGCTCGCGCGCGTGCGCGTCGAGCGCGGCCTCGATGACGCGCGGGATCCCGCGAAACGGCAGCTGGCCGTCGAGGAACGCCGCCACCGCCACCTCGTTGGCCGCGTTGAGCACCACGGGGTGCGAAGGTCCGGCCTCCAGGGCACGGTAGGCCAGGTCGAGGCACGGGAAGCGCTCGCGATCGGGTGCGAAGAACTCGAGCCGCTGCGCACGCATGAGATCGAGCGCCGGCAGCGCGGCGTCCCAGCGCTCGGGGTACGAGAACGCGTACTGGATGGGCAGCCGCATGTCGGTGACGCCCAGTTGCGCCATCACCGATCCGTCACGCAGTTCCACGAGCGAGTGCACGACCGACTGCGGATGGACGACCACGTCGATGCGCGCCGCTTCCACGTCGAACAGCCACCTGGCCTCGATCACCTCGAGTCCCTTGTTCATCAGCGTGGCCGAGTCGATGGTGATCTTCCGGCCCATCTTCCAGGTGGGATGGCTCAGCGCGTGTTCGGGCGTCACGGCGTCGAGCGAGACGGCCGGCCACTCGCGGAACGGGCCGCCCGACGCGGTGAGGATCAACCGGCGGACCTCGGCCGGCGTGCGCCCGTGCAGGCACTGGTGGATGGCGTTGTGCTCGCTGTCGACCGGCAGCACCGGCAGGCCGCGGCGGCGCGCCGCCGCCATGACGATCGCGCCGGCCATCACCAGCACTTCCTTGTTGGCGAGGGCGATCGTCTTGCCCGCCGCGATGGCCGCGAGCACGGCCTCGAGCGCGGCGGTCCCCGACGAGGCGCAGAGCACGATGTCCACGTCGGGCTGCGTCGCCACCTCGACCAGTCCGTGCGTGCCGTGCGCGAACACCTGCACGCGCTCGCGTGCCGCGGGCCCCAGCGCGCGCCGCACCTCCTCGAGCGCCGGCCCGGTCGACATCGAGATGGCGCGCGGCCGGTAACGCTCGACCAGTTCGGCGAAGCTGCCGCCGTTGCGGCCGGCGGCGAGTGCGGTCACCACCAGCCGCTCGGCGTGCGCGTCGATCACCGCCAGCGCGCTGCGGCCAATCGATCCGGTGGCCCCGAGGATGGCGATTCTCTTCACGGGAGCGCGAACCTCAACGCGACGTAGAGCACCGGCACGCCGAACAGCAGCGAGTCGACGCGATCCAGCATGCCGCCATGGCCGGGAATCAGCTCGGAGGAGTCCTTCACGCCGGCGC
Source organism: Vicinamibacteraceae bacterium (assembly GCA_039812685.1). GTDB lineage: Bacteria > Acidobacteriota > Vicinamibacteria > Vicinamibacterales > JAFNAJ01 > JBDIBB01. Next base: position 11,484 of record JBDIBB010000016.1, on the reverse strand, counting down.
TGCGCTTGATCAGCGACTCGAACAGATCGCCGACGATGCCGACCAGCGCCATGACGGCGCCGAGCGCGGCCAGCGGCGTCGCGCCGGCATCGGGCAGCCACCAGCGGCCGAGCAGCGGCAGCACGAGCGCCGAGGCGGCAACCCCGCACGCCGCGCCCTCGATGGTCTTCTTCGGGCTCACCACGGGCGCCAGCAGGTTCCTGCCGAGCGCGCGCCCCCCGAAGTACTGGAACACGTCGCTGGCCATCACCGTCAGCAGGCCGGCCAGCAGCGCCCAGGCGCCGAACTCGACGCGCAGGGCGAGGATGGCGCCAAACGGCACGCCGATGTAGACCGGCGACGCCAGCGCGACGCCCACCCGGCGCAGCGCCCGTTCGTCGGGGCGCTCCAGGCCGACGGCCAGCGCCCCGATGGCGATGAGCGTCGCGAGCAGCACCACCTCGACCGGCGCGTCGCCGGCCAGCGCCAGGCCGGTCGCCAGCGTCGCCGAGATGACCGGCGCGGTCTCGAGCATGCCGGCCGAGGGCGCGGTGAGCCCGACGAACTCGTGCGCGGCCAGCACGATCACCACCGCCGCCAGCGCGACGGTCGCCCACGCCGGCAGCATCACCACGACCGTCACGACCAGGGCGAGCAGGACGAGCCCGCTGATGATACGGGTCAGCATGATTGACCGGGCCGCCGACGCGGACGCAGGCGCGCGGCGTCCGCCGATCCGCGTGGTGACCGGACGGCGACCCCCCGGCGCCGCCAGCCACCCGCGTGTCTGAGTGCGAGCGCGGCCGTCACCGTCCGGCCAGCGCCGCGGTGTCGATGCCGCCGTAACGCCGCTCCCGCTTCTGGTAGGCGACGACCGCCTCCAGCAGGTGACGGCAACGGAAATCGGGCCAGAGCGTCTCGGTGACGTAGATCTCCGCGTAGGCGATCTGCCACAGCAGGAAGTTGCTCACCCGCAGCTCCCCGCTCGTGCGGATCAGGAGATCGGGATCGGGTTGCCCGGCGGTGTAGAGCCAGTCCGACACGCGCTGCTCGGTGATGGCCTCCGCCGGCAGCCCGCTCGCCACGGCCTTGCGGACCGCGTCCACGATCTCCGCGCGCCCGCCGTAATTGAGTGCGATGTTGAACAGCATGCCCTCGTTGCGGGCCGTGCGCTGCTCGGCCACCAGCAGCTCGGCGCGCACGTCGCCGGCCAGCCCGTCGGTCCGGCCCAGCACCTGGAACCGGATGTCGTTGGCGAGCAGCGTGCCGAGTTCCATCCGCAGGTAGCGCTTCAGGAGCAGCATCAGCGTGCCGACTTCCGTGGCCGGCCGCTTCCAGTTCTCCACCGAGAACGCATAGAGGGTCAGCACGCGGATCCCGAGGCGGGCCGACGTCTCGACGACGTCGCGCACCGCGGTGATGCCCGCGCGGTGCCCTTCGACCCTGGGCATGTAACGGCGCGCCGCCCATCGTCCGTTGCCATCCATGATGATGGCCACGTGCGCGGGCAGCCGCTGCATGTCCACCTGGCGCAGCAGCACCTCGTCCTGCGAGCCCGGCGGCAGCCAGGCGAGCATTTCCTGAAGGCCCATAGGGACGGCCGGTCACGCCGGCCGGAGTCCTAATCCTACCCCCGCGAGCGCAACGCGCCAAACCGGGCCCGCGTCCCGGCGCCGCGATCCCAGGGGCCCGCCGAAAACCCTCCGCGTCTCGTGTCAGTAGCTCACGTCGACCAGGCACAGTCCCTGAGCAGGCGCCGTGGCGCCGGCCCGCCTGCGGTCTCGCGAGGCCAGCACCCGGCCCAGGTCGTCGGCTGGACGCTGCCGCTGACCGATCTCGACGATCGTCCCGACGATGGCGCGCACCATGTGCCTGAGGAACCCGTCGCCGCTCACTTCGATCGCGATGCGCGGGTTCAGCGGGAGCATGGGCGTCGCCGCCGTGCCCGAGCCGGCAGCGGCCAGCCGGCACGACGCGCCGGTCACCGTGCGAACGGTGGTCTCCACGTCGCTGCCAGCCGAGCGAAACGCGGCGAAGTCGTGCGTGCCGAGGATCTCGGCGAGGGCTGCCTGCATCGTGTCGACCTCCAGCCGCCGCGGCACGTGCCAGGCCCAGCGGGCGGCGAACGGATCGGCCACCGGGCCGGCATCGATCAGGTAGCGGTAGGTCTTGCGCCGCGCGTCGAAGCGCGCGTTGAACCCGCGGGCCCTGGCCTCCGCGGCCAGCACGCGCACCTGCGGTGGCAGCCGCGCATTGAGGGCGCGGCACAGCACGTCGGCGGGCACCTGGCGGCGGAGTTCGAATGAGGCGCGCTGCCCGAGCGCATGGACGCCGGCATCGGTGCGCCCGGCGCCGGTGACCGCGACGCGCCCGTCCTCGAGGGGACGCAGCGCCTCTTCCAGGAGCCCCTGGACCGAGACCCCTTCCGCCTGCCGCTGCCAGCCGACGAGCCCGGTGCCGTCGTAGGCGATCGTGACCAGCCACGTGCACGGCTGGCCGTACGCGGCCCCGGCCTCGCCAGCCTCCGCGTCCGGAACCCCCCGCAGGATCGTCACAGGGCGGTGGGACGTGACCCCGGCTTGACGAGCGGGACCTGCCGTGCGCACAGCGGGCAGTCGGCCGGGTCGTAGGCGGGCAGCGTCACGCGGGCCAGCGCGTGGAATGGGACGCCGAGGTCGACGGCCCCGTGGCGATCGACGATCGCCGCGGCGCAGGCGACCGTGGCGCCGTGGTCGTGCGCCACGCGCATCGTCTCGCGGGTGGAGCCGCCGGTGGTGACCACGTCCTCGACGACCACGACGCGGTCGGCCGGCGCCAGGGCGAATCCGCGCCGCAGGACGAGCACGCCGTCCTGGCGTTCGGCGAAGACGGCGCGCACGCCGAGCGCCCGCGCCACCTCGTGGCCGATGACGATGCCGCCCAGTGCCGGCGACAGCACGACGGTCGGCGCCACATCGCGCACCAGGGTGCCGATGGCCTCGCCGAGCGCGGCCGCCTGCGCCGGCCATTGCAGGACCAGGGCCGACTGCAGGTAGCCGGCGCTGTGCAGCCCCGACGACAGGCGGAAGTGGCCGTCCAGCAGCGCGCCGGCCGCGCGAAACCGTTCGAGAACCTGATCGGCGTCCATGCAATCGACCCGTGAGGAGGAGAGCGCCGCGGCGGGCGATGGGCCCCGTGAGCGGTGGTCACCGGGGCCGTAGTATACAATCCGACGAACCCGGCCCCCCCGCCGTGCGTCTACTTCCGAGGTTTTCGACGGGGACCGGCTCCGCCGGCCCCTCCCCAGCCCTTCAGCCAGGAGTCCCGTGATGCGAGTGGTTCTCTCCACCTTCGCGCGTGCGGCAGTGGCCGTGCTGTGCGGCGTGGCCGCCAGCCCGATCGCCACCGCGCAACCCGCGGCGCCGACGCCGCCCCCGGCGCCGGCGGGTCCCGTGCGCCAGATCACCGTGGACGAGGCCGTCCGCCTGGCGCTCGAACAGAACCTCTCGCTGCGGGTGCAGCGTCTCAACCCGGAGATCCAGGATCAGAACGTCCTGCAGGCGCACACCGCGTGGCGCCCGACGCTCACGGGCAACTTCACCTACAACAACACCGAGACGCCGCCCGACTCGTTCCTGTCGGGATCGACGGCGACGCTGCAGAGCAGCTTCACGAGCGGCAGCGGCGGCGTGCAGCAGTTGCTGCCCTGGGGCGCCAACTACTCGGTGACCTGGGACGCGCGCCGCTCGACGACGAACTCCGTCTTCAGCTCGTTCAACCCCACCGTGCGGTCGAACCTCAACGCGAGCTTCACGCAGCCGCTGCTGCGCAACCGCTCGGTCGACGCGTCCCGCCAGCAGCTGATCGTCAGCAAGCGCAACCGCCAGATCTCGGACGAAGACCTGCGCGGCACCGTCGTCTCGACGGTGCGCAACGTGAAGAACGCCTACTGGGACCTGAAGGCGGCGATCGCCAACCTCGACGTGCAGCGGCAGTCGCTCGACCTGGCGCAGCAGACGCTGCGCGACAACCGCACGCGCGTCCAGGTGGGCACCATGGCCCCCATCGACATCGTCGAGGCCGAAGCCGAGGTGGCGCGCAACGAGGAGAACGTGATCGTGGCCGAGGCGGCCATCAAGTCGGCGGAAGACCAGTTGCGCACGCTCATCCTCGATCCCGGGACGCCGCAGTTCTGGACGATGCGGCTGGATCCGATCGATCCGCCGCAGATGGAGACGACGCCGATCGACGTGGACGCTGCCGTCGGCAACGCGCTGTCGAAGCGCGTCGACCTGCAGCGCGCGAAGCTGTCGCTGCAGAACGTCGAGACGAACCTGTCCTACTATCGCAACCAGACGCTGCCGCAGGTGAACCTGCAGGTGAACTACGGCGCCACGGGCCTCGGCGGTACCCAGTTCGAGCGCGAACCGGGCTTCCCGCCGGGCGACGTCATCCGGGAGGTGAACCGCAGCTTCGGCAGCGTGATCGGCGACGTGCTGGGCTCCAACTACCCGACGTGGCAGCTCGGCGTCGCGGTGTCGTACCCGCTCGGCCCGAGTGCGGCGCAGGTCAACTACGCCCGCTCGCAGATCGAGCTGAAGCAGGGCCGGCTGCAACTGCAGAACCTCGAACTGTCGGTGGGAACGCAGGTGCGCGACCTCGCACGCCAGGTCACCACCAACGCGCAGCGCGTCGAGGCGACGCGCGCCACCCGGGTGCTCGCCGAGCGCCGGCTCGACGCCGAACAGAAGAAGTTCGGCGTGGGCACCTCCACCAGCTTCCTCGTCTTCCAGGCACAGCGCGACCTGGCCACGGCGCGGGTCAACGAGCTGCGCGCCGTGCTCGACTACAACAAGTCGCTGGTGAACTTCGAGGCGGTGCAGGAAGCGTCGGTCGGCGGCGGGGGCGTGACGCTGTCCACCAGTTCGGGCGCCGGCCAGTAACACCCCGCATCCCGGGGGACGCCGGATGGCGTCCCCCGCGGCGCCCCTCGCCCGCGCCGCGTTACACTTCTCGCCGTGCCAGGGCTGACGGCCATCATCATCACGCGCGACGAGGCGCGGCACATCGGCGCCGCCCTCGCCTCGGTGGACTGGGCCGACGAGCGCATCGTCGTCGACAGCCACAGCGCGGACGACACCGTGGCGCTCGCGAGGATCGCCGGCGCGCGCGTGGACGTGCGCGACTGGCCGGGGTACGGCGCGCAGCGCAATCACGCCGCCAGCCTCGCCGCCCACGACTGGATCCTCGCCATCGACGCCGACGAGCGCGTCACGCCGGAGCTGGCGGCCGAAATCCGCGCGCTGCTCCAGGCCAGTCCCCTGGCGGCCGGCTACCGCATCCCGCGGGTCACGCGCTATCTGGGGCGCTGGATCCGGTCGACCGACTGGTACCCCGACTACCAGCTGCGGCTCTACGATCGCACCCGCGCCGCGTGGGACCTGCGCCCCGTGCACGAGTCGGTGCGGGCGCGTGGCCCCGTGGCGAAGCTGCGCGGAGAGCTGCAGCACTTCGCCTACCGCGATCTCTCGCACCACCTCGACACGATCAACCGCTACACGACGCTGGCGGCCGGTCATCTCCTCACCGGAGGCCGTCGCTCGGGCCCGGCGCGCGCCACCGCGCACGCGGCCGCCGCGTTCCTGCGCAACTACCTCCTGCGCGGTGGAATCGCCGACGGCGCGCCCGGCTTCGTCGTCTCTTCGATGAACGCCTACTACGTGTGGCTCAAGTTCGTGAAGCTGTGGGCGCTGGGCCGCTCCAACGGCGCACCGCCCGGCCACGACGACCGGGCGCGGTGATGTTCAGCCTGCACGTCGACACGGCGCGAACGTGGCGGGGCGGCCAGAACCAGGTGCTGCTCACGGTGATGGGCCTGCGCGAGGCCGGCACGCGCGCCGAACTGGTGGCGCACCCCGACGGCGATCTGCGCCGCCGCGCCGCCGAGGGCCTCGACCTGATCCCGCTCGTGCCGCGGCACGAAGCCGACTTCGCCACCGGCTGGCGGTTCTCGCGCATCCTCCGCCGCGAACGCCCCGACATCGTCCACGCCCACGACCCGCACGGCGTGACGATGGCGTCGATCGGCATCTCGATGAGCCGGATCGACCCGGCGCCACGGCTGGTCGCCGCCCGGCGCGTCGACTTCCCGCTGCAGACCCACGCGTTCTCGCGCTGGAAGTACGGCCAGGTGGACCTCTTCATCTGCGCGTCGGAGGCCATCCGGCGGATCCTCCTGCATCAGGGCGTGGCGCCGGATCGCGCGGTCACCGTCCACGAGGGCGTGGATCTGGATCGCATCGACGCCGCGCCGCCGGCGGCCCTGCACGAGCAGCTCTGGCTCCCGCACGCCGCGCCGGTGGTAGGCAACATCGGCGCGCTGGTCCCGCACAAGGGCCAGCGCGATCTCGTCGAGGCAGCCGCGCTGGTGGTTCGCCAGGTGCCCGACGCGCGGTTCGTCATCGCCGGCGAGGGCGAGCTGCGCCCGCGCCTCGAGCAGCAGATCCGCCGCCTCGGGCTCGAGAAGCACGTGCTGCTCATCGGCTTCCGCCGCGACGTGCTGTCGGTGCTGAAGGCGTTCGATGTGTTCGTGATGTCGTCGGTCACCGAGGGATTGGGCACCTCGGTGATCGACGCCATGGCCTGCCGGAAGCCCGTGGTGGGCACGCGCGCGGGCGGTATTCCCGAGCTGGTGGTGGACGACGAGACAGGTCAGCTCGTGCCGGTGGGCGATCCGCCGGCGATGGCGCGCGCCATCGTCGCGCTGCTCGCGGATCCGGGCCGCCGCGCACGGTTCGGGGAGGCCGGACGCGCGCGCGTCGAGGCGCGCTTCACCGTCGAGCGGATGGTGCGCGCGACTCTCGACGTCTACCAGGCGCTGCTGGCCGGCACACCCCACGCAGCGGGCAGTCGCGATCCCCACGCGGCTCGCTGAAGCCGCAGGCCTGCAGCATGCCGACGTGGCAGAGCGCGAAATCGTACTTCACCGGATCGTCCGGATCGAGCACGCGCAGCGCGGCGGTAATCTCGGCGGCCATCTTCCAGCCCGGCGTCCGCGCACGGCTCAGGCCCAGGCAGGCGCCGACGCGGATGACGTGCGTGTCGAGCGGCACGACGAGCTGCGCCGGCCGCACACGCGTCCACCCGCCCGGGTCGAGGTTGTCGCGGCGCACCATCCAGCGCAGGAACAGGTTCGCGCGCTTGCAGGCGCTGCCGTCGGCGGGCCGCGGAAAGAAGTAGGCGGCCCCGCGGCTGCCGGCTGCGTCGCCGGCGGCCGTCCGCGCGATTTCACGCGCCCGCGCGCCGAACGAGTCGAGCGCGTCGCGCACGTCCCCGGCCGTCGCGTCCCAGCCCTCCACGAAGAACGCCTCGATCGAACCCGCCTCGCGCAGCATGTGACGCAGCACGTGGATCAGCAGCGCCACGTCGCCGCCGCGCGTCCACCGGTGCGCGAACCCGTCGAAGCGGCGCGCATCGCGCGCCAGCACGAAGTCGGCAACCGCGGCCGCTGGCGACGGCCCGAGCCGCGCCAGCACGCGCTCGACCGACTGGTTCACCGACGCGACGCGGCCAAAGGCAAGGCCCGAGGCGATGAAGGCCACCACCTCGCGGTCGGGGTGGCGCTCGTAGCGGCGCACGAACTCCACCGGATCGGGAACCTCGCCCGCGCGGTTGAAGCTCTCGTAGAGCGCGTCGAGCCGCGGCCGGAGCGCCTCGAGCCGATCGCGGCCGGTGCGCCGGCGGGCGGACGGGCAACGCACCGGCGGCGCCATCGCTACGCCCTCAGAATCGGGTGAACGGCTGTCCCGCCCGGCACAGCGGGCAGTCGGCGGCGGGATGGTTCTGGGGCGCCGTGTACTCCACGAGCGCGAAGTTGGGCACGTCGAGCGTGACCAGCGCCTCCTGCCTGTCGTAGATCTCGGCCGTGCCGATGACCTGGCCTCCAGCCTCGCGCACCAGCCGCACGCAGCGCTCGAACGTCTTGCCCGTGTTGCGCACGTCGTCGGCGACGAGCACGCGCTGACCGGCCAGTCGCCCGGCGTAATAGGAGCGCAGGGTGAAACCCCCTCGCGCGTCGTGGTTGAAGGGCGCGAAGCGACAGGGCGGGCGCGTGAGCGCGCGGCGCCCGTCGAGCAGCCCTGCCAGCGTGTGGGCGAGCAGCGCGCCGCCGGTGACGGGGCCTGCCACCACGTCCACCTGCTCCAGCACGTCGAACGGCAGCAGGTCGAGCAGGTCCTGCGAGAGCCGCCAGATCGTCGAGGGCTGCAGGAACAGCGCGTGGGGATTGAGGTAGACGCGGCCGTGGTAACCGTTGCCGTAGTCGAAGTGGCCGTCGAGCATCAGCACGTCGTGCTGGCGCAGCTCGCGCAGCGCGTTCTCGCGCAGGCGATCGTGGGAGGTCATCGGGTCTCCTCGGCGGCGGTGAAGGCCGCGGCCAGCGCCGCCGTGCCGGCGACGGCATCGTTCACGTACACCAGCCGTCCGCCCACGATCGTCGCCGCGACGGCGCCGCGCAGCACGCGCCCGCCGAACGGCGTGTTGCGCGATTTTGACCGGAACCGTGCCGGATCGACCGTCACCTCGACATCAGGCGCCAGCAGGCTGATGTCGGCGGGAACGCCCTCGGCGAGGCTTCCGCCCGCCACGCCGAGGATGGCGGCAGGGGTCACCGACATCAACTCCACCATGCGCGCCGGCGTGATGACCGCGCGGTGCACCAACTGGTCGAACACCAGCGAGACAGCCGTCTCGAGCCCGACGATGCCGAAGGGGGCCCGGTCGAACTCCACGTGCTTCTCGTCGTGGTGGTGTGGCGCGTGGTCGGTGGCGATCGCGTCCACGCTGCCGTCGGCCAGGCCCTCGAGCATCGCATCGCGGTCGAGGCGATCGCGCAGCGGGGGGTTCATCTTGACGTTGGTGTCGTAGCCCGCCAGCGCCTCGTCGGTGAGCGTGAAGTGGTGCGGCGTCACCTCGCAGGTGACGTTGACGCCGCGCTGCTTGCCGTCGCGCACGGCGCGCAGCGAGTCGCGCGCGCTCATGTGCGCCACGTGCACGCGGCCGCCGGTCATCGCCGCCAGCGTCACGTCGCGCTCCACCATGATCGACTCGGCCTCGCCCGGGATGCCGCGCAGGCCGAGCAGGGCGGCCTGGAAGCCCTCGTGCGCCACGCCCTCGCCCTTGAGCGACGGATCCTCGCAGTGGTCGATCACCGGCATGCCGAAGAGGCTGGCGTACTCCAGCGCGCGGCGCATGAGCAGCGCCGTGGCCACCGGCCGCCCATCGTCGGACACGGCAACGCAGCCGGCACGCCGCAGATCGCCGAACTCCGACAGGCGGTCGCCCTTCGAGCCGGCCGAGACGGCCCCGATCGGGTAGACGCGGGCGAGGTTCGCCTCCTCCGCGCGCGCGATGATCAGCTGGGTGATCGCCGCCTGATCGTTCACCGGATCGGTGTTCGGCATGCACGCGACGGCGGTGAAGCCGCCCGCGACCGCTGCAGCGCAGCCGGTCGCGATCGTCTCCTTGTGTTCCTGTCCCGGCTCGCGCAGGTGCACGTGCATGTCGATGAGCCCGGGGCAGACGATCACGCCGGCAGGCACCTCCACCACGCGCGCGTCGCCGGCGGGCAGGTCGCGGCCCACCCGGGCCACCACGCCGTCAGCCACCAGCACGTCGAGGTGGCCGTCGCGGCCGTTACGCGGATCGAGCACACGGCCGTTCTTCAGGAGCACTCGCATCGCCATCACGCCTCCACGCCGCCGGCCAGCAGGTACAGGACCGCCATGCGGACGGCCACGCCGTTGCTGACCTGATCGAGGATGACCGAGTACGGCCCATCGGCCACCTCGGAGTCGATTTCCACGCCGCGGTTCATCGGGCCGGGGTGCATGATGATCACGTCGGGCCGGGCCAGCGCGACGCGTGCCGGCGTGAGGCCGAACTCGGTGAAGTATTCGCGGAGCGACGGGAAGTAGTAGCCCTGCATGCGCTCCATCTGGATGCGCAGCATCATCACCACGTCGGCCTCGCGCACCGCCTCGTCGAGCGAGGTCGTCACGCGCACCCCCAGGCGCGCCAGGCCCGGCGGCACCAGCGTCGGCGCGCCGCAGGCCCACACCTCGGCGCCGAGCTTCGTCAGCAGGTGCACGTTGGAGCGCAGGACGCGGCTGTGCAGCAGGTCGCCGATGATGGCCACCTTCAGGCCGGCCAGCCGCCCCTTGCGCTCGCGGATCGTGTAGGCGTCGAGCAGCGCCTGCGTCGGGTGCTCGTGCATGCCGTCGCCGGCGTTGATGATGCGGGCGCGGCAGATGCGCGACAGGAACTCGCAGGCGCCCGACGACTGGTGGCGCATCACGATCATGTCGGGCGACATCGCCTCGAGGTTCGCCACCGTGTCGGCCAGCGTCTCGCCCTTCACCACGCTGCTGATGGCGACGGCGATGCTCAGCGTGTCGGCGCTCAGGCGCTTCTCGGCCACCTCGAACGACGTGCGCGTGCGCGTGCTCGGCTCGTAGAACAGGTTCACGACCGTCTTGCCGCGCAGCGCGGGCACTTTCTTGATGTTGCGGGTGCCCACTTCCTTCATCGCGTCGGCCGTGTCCAGGATCAGGACGATTTCTTCGGGGGTCAGCTCCGCAATGCCGAGCAGGTGCCGGCCCCGCAGCGCCGTGGCGGCGGCCTGGGTCATGACGCGTCGCCCTCCTCGATGACCACCTCGTCGCGGCCGTCAATCTCCTCCAGCCGCACGTGCACGACCTGGCTAGCCGAGGTGGGCAGGTTCTTGCCGACGTAGTCGGCCTTGATCGGCAGCTCGCGGTGGCCACGGTCGACGAGCACCGCCAGCTCGATCGAGCGGGGCCGGCCGAGGTCGACGAGCGCGTCGAGCGCGGCGCGCACTGTCCGCCCCGTGTAGAGCACGTCGTCGACGAGCAGGATGCGCCGGTCGTCGATCGAGAACGGGATCTCGGTGCTCCGGACCAGCGGCTGCGGACCGACGGGCTGGCGGCTCAGATCGTCGCGGTAGAGCGTGATGTCGAGCGTGCCCAGCGGCACCCGCACGCCGAGGATGCCGGCCAGCGCGTCGGCGATCCGGCGCGCGAGCGGCACGCCGCGCGTGCGCACGCCGACCAGCGCGAGCTCCTCGATGCTGCGGTTGCGCTCGGCCACCTCGTGCGCGAGGCGCGTGAGGGTCCGGCTCATCCGCGCAGCGTCCATCACCACGGGCATGGCAACCTCCAGCAGGCTGGCGCTACAGGACGGAGACGGTGTGCTGAGGGGGACGGCCCGGGGGGCAGGACGCCGCCGGGTTCGGTGCGGAACATGCGCGGTACCTCTTCGCGGCCTCACGGGACCGCGGTTAAAGAAGCCGACGCAGCATACGCGGGAGGATGGACGAAGTCAAACGGAACGGGACAAGGGGGCGCACGTCAGGAAAGTGAGGGCGTCCGGAGCTAGGGCAAATGTGGGGTGGAATCGCTCGCCTCCTACGGCTAGAGTAGCCGTAGGAGGCTGCCATGCCGAGCGACA
>JBDIBB010000015.1:0-50444 GCA_039812685.1 Vicinamibacteraceae bacterium | reverse complement strand
TCGGGAAGCCCTTGGCCTTCAGCTTCTCGGCCAGCAGCCACATCACTTCCGTCTCCTCCTGCTTCACGTCCCACAGGCGCTTCACGGCTCCCTGCTGGATGGAGGCGTAGCCGTGGCCGTTGCCCATGTTGCTCACGATCGACCAGCCCTCGGCCGAGTTGAAGGTGGCCGAAGGCACCTTCCCCGCCGGCACGTACCTCGTGAAGCGCGATCAGCCCTACGGACGCCTCGCGAAGATCCTGCTCGAGAAGCAGGACTTCCCCGACCCGAACCTCCGCACCTACGACGACACCGGCTGGACGATGGGGTTGATGCTGCAGGCGGAGGTGACGCCGATTGCCGACAAGGCGGCGCTCGACGCGGCGGTGACGCCGGTCGTGGAGGCGCGGGCCGACGGCGCCGTGACGGCCGAACGCGGCGCGGCAGTGCTGGTGGTGCCGCACCACGGCGCCAACGCGATGACCACGCTCCGCTACCGCCTGAAGGCGCTCGACGTGCGCGCGCTGGAGCAGCCGCACACCGCGGGCGGCACGACGTTCCCGGCCGGGTCGTTCGTGATCGCGACCACGCAGGGCGGGCGGGCGGTCACCGACGAGGTGCGCGCGCAGGTGCAGACGCTCGGCCTGGACGCCGTCGGCCTGCCGTCTGCGCCCTCTGCCGCCATGCACGCGGTCGACCTGCCGCGGCTGGCGGTGTTCTCCACCTGGGGGAGCACGCAGGAAGTGGGCTGGGTCCGCCACGCCTTCGATCAGTTCGAGGTGCCCTACGACCTGATCTACAAGGAGCGCGTGCGTCGCGGCGGCCTGCGTGCCGACTACGACGTGATCCTCGTGCCCAACCAGGGCCGCAGCGCCAAGAACCTGGTCTACGACATCGACGTGAAGGGCCCGCCGCTCGCCTACCGCAAGGACGATCGGTATCGCTCGCTCGGCATGTACGGCGAGTCCGACGACATCCGCGGCGGCATGGGCCTGGAGGGCGTGCTGGAGCTGCGCAAGTTCGTCGAGGCTGGCGGCGTGCTGATCACGCTGGGCACGGCCAGCTACATGCCGCCCGAGTTCGGCCTCACGCGCAACGTGAACGCGCAGCGGCCCTCTCCGGCCTTCTACGCGCCCGGACCCATCATCGAAGCCGAGGTCGCCGCGCCGGCCCATCCGATCCTGTACGGCTACCAGTCGACGAAGATGCCCGTGCGCTACGGCAACGGCCCGCTGCTGCAGGTGCCGGAGACCGATCGCGGACAGGTGGTGATGCGCTACCCCGGCGGCGCCGCCAGCGTGCTGAGCGGCCTGATGAAGGGCGCCGACGAAGTGCGCAACCGCCCCGCCATCGTCGACGTGCCGGTGGACTCGGGCCGCATCATCCTGTTTGCCGGCAACCCCTGCTACCGGTGGCAGAACTTCGGCGAGTTCGGGCTGCTCTTCAACGCGATCACGCACTGGAACGACGTGCCGGCGACGGTGGCGCGTGAGGCTCCCACGCCGCCGCAGTAGACTGTCGATCGGCGGTGCTGGCAGGGTTCGCGCTCCGGGGAGGAGGCCGGGCCGTCCGCGCAGGAGGAGTCTGTTGAAGGAGAACACACGGATCGCGGCCGCGGCGGCCGCCTATTGCGCGTATCCCTCGCCGGTGGGCGAACTGCTGCTCGCCACCGACGGCGAGGCGCTGGTCGCGGTGAGCTTCGGCGACGCCCCGCACACGGCGATCGCGGCCGAGTACTGGCGGGGGAACACGTCGGTGCTCGACGACGCACGCCGGCAGCTCGACGAGTACTTCGCCGGCACCCGGCAGGCGTTCGACCTGCCGCTCAAGGCCCTGGGCACGCACTTCCAGCAGTCGGTCTGGTCGGCGCTGCGCGAGATCCCTTACGGCCGGACGTGGTCGTATCAGCAACTGGCCCGACACGTGGGCCGCGAGCGCGCGGTGCGGGCCGTCGGGCTCGCCAACGGCCGCAACCCGCTGTCGATCATCGTCCCCTGTCACCGCGTGATCGGCAGCAACGGATCGCTCACGGGCTTCGGCGGCGGCATCGAGGCGAAGGCGTGGCTGCTCGTGCACGAGCGCCGCGTGATCGGCGAGCCCGCGGAGATGTCGCTCTTCAAGTGAACCCGGCCCGCGGCCGGTGGCCTCAGGCGCCCTGCGGCGCCACGGCCAGCGGCGGCCGGCGCGTTCGCCAGCGCGTCACGACGCGGTCCTTGCCGACGGAAGCCGCGAGCATCGCCAGCGTGAACAGCACGTAACCCACGTACGCCCACCCGAGCGGCAACCGGCCCTTCACAGGGGACGCGAGCACGCCGTAGGCGAGTTCGACGTGGATCCAGTAGACGAAGAGCGACGTGCGTCCGAACTGCAGCAGCGGGCTCCACGCCTTGCTGGCGCGGTCGACCCAGGCGTGCGCGACACCCAGCAGGACCAGCATCACGCCGATGCGCGCGAAGAAGAAGCTGGCCGACGTGCTCCAGAACTCCGTGGCCGCGTAGAGCGGCGGCGCGTACGACGCGGCGATCGACACGGCGAACAGCGCCGCGCCGCCCGCCGTCAGCCAGCCCACCACGCGACGCTGCGCGTCATCGGTCGTCGCCGCGGCCAGCAGCACGCCAGCCGCGCTGCCCGCCAGCAGCAGGCCCGACCACGGGAAGAAGGCGAAGCGTCCAGGCATGGGCTGGAAGTACCAGGCGAGGGGCTGCGGCCAGGCGGCAATCAGGGGAGTGGTCCGGACCCACGGCGTGATGCCGACGACCACGAGCGTGGCGGCGGCCATCAGCCAGAAGCGCGCCCGGGTCGTCGAGGCCCTGCCCCACAACCAGGCCGATGCGGCCAGCGTCGGGCCCATCACGTTGAGGATGTCCACCTTCAGGATGCCGTAGAGCGTGGCACCAGGGCTCACGGCCCAGGCCTGGATGCGAAAGAGGATGGCGAGCCCGAAGATTTCCCACCCGCGCCTCTGCAGGGCCCACGAGACACGCGCCACCTGGCCATGGCGGCGGAGGCCGGCGGCGCCGGCCAGCGCGACCGCCACGCCGGCGAGAAACAGGAACAGCGGCGCGCCCATCCCGTTCACGCGCAGGATCCAGTCGTAGCCCGGCCGGGCCTTGTCGGAGGCGCGCGTCCACGCATCGATGACGTGGGCGTGGATCATGATCAGCACCGCGACGCCGCGGAGCCAGTCGATGTAGGCGCGCCGCACGTCAGCGTCCTGCCCCCGGCGCCCCCGCGGCCCCGGCCACCGTCGCGCGCGCGCCGGCGGGCCTGAGCACGAGGCGCGCGGCCGCCTGCTGCTCCACGAACCCGCGGCTGAAGGCCATCGGGTGGTACCGGCCCAGCGCCCACAACGGCAGCAGATCGCCATAGTGCGGCGATCCGGGCTGCCCTGATTGCCCCGGCACGTTCGTCATCGTCGAACGGTCCCACTGTCCGACCTCAATCACCTGCCGGTAGGAGGCGCCGTGCACCTGGCGGGGGCCCGCTCCGGTGTTGTTGATCGTCGTCTGGTCGCCGCCACGCGGCACCTCACCCAGATCCATCACCTCGCGCTGCGGCTCGGTGGCGGCCAGCGGGTGCTCGAAGCGCGCGCGATGGATGCGGCCCCACGCCCACTCGCCCGGCGAGGGCCCCATGCGCTGGCGGGCCTCGGCCATCGCCCGGTCGAGCGCCGGCCCCACCAGCGCATCGAGGTCCTTTGCGGCAGGTCTCCTCAGCCGATCGAGCACCTGCTCCAGGCTCAGCGGCGCGGGCGCACTCGCGCGCTCGGCGGGCGGAGCGGCCAGCACGGCCAGTTCGCGCTGGAGGTGGGGCAGCCACAGTTCGTAGAGCGCCGCGGGAGCCGACTTCGCGTCGATCGTCGCGTCCCACGATGTGAGCATCTTGATGGCGAACGCCCGGTCGCGTCCCTCCACCTTGCGGCTGGCCGCGGCCATGCGCAACGCGTCGAGGATGGCACGGGCCGGCAGCGAGACCTCGTCGTGCTGCAGCGCCTCGAAGCCGGCTACGGACCAGCGCGGCCGGGCTGTGAGCGCCTCGACGATGCGCTCGTAGCGGTGGGGTGGGCTCCAGTCGTAGCCCAGGGGAATGGCGTAACCCGGCGGCAGGATGTTGTGGTTGGCCGTGGCGAGCAGGCCCGCCGGCGGGTTCAGGCTGCGCGGCAGGTCGGGGGCCGGCACGAAGCCGGCCCACTCGTATTTCCCTTCGTGACCGGGCACGGGCAGCAGCCCGCTCCATCCGGGACGCACCGGCGCCAGCCCCGCGACCACCCAGCCGATGTTCCCGTCGACGTCGGCGTAGACGAGGTTCTCCGACGGCACCGCCCAGCGCGCAGTGGCTGCAGTGAACTCGTCCCAGTTGCGGGCGGTGTTCAGCGACAGCGACGCGAGGTAGCCGGCCGTGCCCGGCTCCGTACCCACCCATCGCAAGGCGTAGGCGCGGTGGCGCGTGGCGTCGAGGTGGAGCACGGGACCGTGACGCGTGAACCGCAGGTCCACCTGGCGCGGCGCCTCGCCGCTGACCTCGATGGTCGTGCGCTCGACGCGCATCGGCTCGCTGCCGCCCGGCACGATCACGCGCGAAGGATCGGCGGGATCGAGCCGCTCGACGTAGAGATCCTGCTGATCGATGCCGACGATGGTGAAGCCGAACGCAATGCGATCGTTGTGGCCGGCCGCCACGCCGGGCAGCGACGGTTCGCCGGCGCCGATCACGTTCCAGCCGGGCCCGTTCAGGTGCACGGTGTAGCGCAACGACGGCAACTGGATGGAACGGTGCGGGTCGTTGGCCAGCAGCGGCGTGCCGGTCTCGCTGCGGGCGGGCGCCACCACCCAGTTGTTCGACCCGATGACGGCCAGTTCGTCTCGGCTCTCCTCGATGCCCGCCCAGAGGCGATCGACGGGGCCGGCGCCGGCCGCGCGTGCCAGCAGCGGCCACGGCGTCGGCGCGAACGACGCGACCCTCGCGGCATCACGCTGGCCGAACAGGAACCGCAGGCCATCGCCGGTGCCCGCCGTGATCGCCAGCACGTCGTCGGTGATCTCGCGCAGGTCGAGCCCGGCGGGCACGGTGAGCGGGACGCTGGGCTCTGGCGGGAGCAGCGTCGCCGCCCGCGCCGCGCCGACGCGCGCCACCAGTTGCGCGCGCTGCACCTCGAGCCGTGCGTTGCGCGTCATGATGTAGCCGGCGACGCGGCCAATCACCACCTCGGGCGTCCATCGACGGGGAGCGCTGCCGGTGATGGCGAACTCCACGGGAAGCGTTTCGGGATGCGCGGTGACGTAGTCGATCTGCGCGTTCACGCCCCGCACGAACGCCTCGACGATGCGGCGGGCGTCGGGGGAATAGGCCCGCCACTCGGCGTCCATGTCACCCCGATAGCGCAGCAGGCGCGCGAGC
This sequence comes from Vicinamibacteraceae bacterium, assembly GCA_039812685.1. Lineage (GTDB taxonomy): Bacteria > Acidobacteriota > Vicinamibacteria > Vicinamibacterales > JAFNAJ01 > JBDIBB01. The sequence continues at coordinate 45,068 of JBDIBB010000015.1, read as the reverse complement.
GTGTCGCGCGTGACGAACGCGGGGCCGAGCGCCTCCGACAACTCGCCCATGGCGGTGCGCCGCCACAGGTCCATCTGCCACAGGCGGTCCTGCGCCGCGACGAAACCCTGCGCGAAGAACAGGTCTTCGAGCGTCGAGGCGTAGATGTGCGCGACGCCCCACCGATCGCGAATCACCTCGACGGCCGCCGCGAGACCGTCGAGACCGAGTTCGCCGGCAATCGGCGATACGGCAGCGGCGGCGTGCGCCCTGAAGGTCGCGGCCGGGGCGGGTGACACCGCCGCCTGCCGGGCCTGGACGACGGCGACCAGCGCGACGAGGGCGGCGACCAACGACGCGGCCAGACACGGTCGAAGGCAGCGAGCAGGCATCTGACCTCCCGCGGCGGCATCGCCGCCCGTGCTACGCGGTGACGACCTCGAAGCTCGTGTTCAGCTCGATGTCCTGCCGCAGCGAGTGCCAGACCGAGCAGTACTTCTCGCGCGAGAGCTCGATGGCGCGGGCGAGGGCATCGGGCGGGACGTCGCCCGTCACGGTGTAATGCAGGTCCATCCGCGTGAACCGCGCCGGCTGGCCGTTGCTGCGGTGCGCATCGAGGCGCGCGGCGATGGCGGTGAACGGATGCCGCCCCCGGCCCAGGATGTGCGCGACGTCGATGGCCATGCAGCCGGCAAGGCCGAAGGCCACGGCGTGCATGGGTGATGGCGCGGCCTTCGAACTGCCATCGAGCGTCATCGACACATCGCCGACCCTGCCGGCGAAGACGAGGTCCTGCTGCCAGTCGAGGTGCACGGTCATCGGGGGCTTGTTCGCGGTTTCGGTGGTGTTGGGAGCGGGTGTGGACATGACAACTGGGAAAGGGCGAGGCGTTTGGGCGTGGTTCCGGCGTCGATTCGGGCGTCCGGCCACATCCGGCCGGCCGCCGGCCGGCGGCCAGCATACGGCGAACCGCGGGTCGATGACCAGACACCGGTGACCGATCCCGCCGGGGTGGCCGGGCAGGCGCGGCAGGGGCTGCCCGCGGGCACCGGATTGAAGCGCGATCGGACGCTGGCCGAATAATCCGACCAGGAGAGTCGGATTTCGTCGTTCTATGCTATGCTCTTGCAGTCAGGAAGTGAGAATGAGTCTCATTTCGCCGCTTTCAACCGCCATGACTCCGCCGGAGTCGTGTGACGTGTGCCCCGTTCGCCTGTGCGACCTGCCGGCCGGCGCCATCGCCCGTCTCCACGCGACCGACGTTCCGGGAGAGGACGGTGCGCTGTTGCGCGCACTCGGCCTCACTGAGCGCTGCCGTCTTCGCCTCTGCAAGTCGGGCGAACCCTGCATCGTCCAGGTGCGTGCCACGCGGATCGGCCTGTCCAAGACAGTGGCCGAACAGGTGCTCGTCGTCCCGGAGCCCGCCTGCTGACGTCTCGCGAGTGCCCCCGGGGCAGCGGCCACGGCAGGCGCCATGCGCTGAGGCCATCGCTCGATCCGTCGCCAGTGCTCCGATGACCCCCACCGACGAACTCATCGCGCCTCGCGCCGCGATCGCGCCACCGGTTGCGACGCCGGCGGCTGGCCCGGCGGCTTCGACGCGCATCGCGCTGGTCGGCAACCCCAACACCGGCAAGACGACGCTCTTCAACCGGCTGTGCGGCGCCCGGGCCAAGACGTCGAACTTCCCGGGCACCACCACCGCCATCCGCACCGGCCGCGCCATGGTGGGAGGCCTGCCCGTGGAGGTCGTCGACCTGCCGGGCCTGTACGAGTTGCGCCTGAACGCGCCGGAATCGCGCCTGTGCCGCGACGTGCTCCAGGGCGGCGGCGTCTACCGGCGTCCCGACGCGGTGGTGGTCGTGGCCGACGCCTGCAACCTCACGCGGAACCTCGTGCTGGTGGGCGAACTGCTGGCGACGGGCGTGCCGGTCGTCGTCGCGCTCAACATGATCGATCTCGCGCAGCGGCGCGGGCTCACACTCGACGTGGCCAGGCTGGGACGCCTCATCGGCTGTCCGGTGGTCCCGATGGTGGCCCGCCGCGGCATCGGCGTCGAGGCCGTCGGCGAGGCCATCGTGCGACGGCTCGACCCCTCGTCGCGCGCGAGCGCCGTGGCGCGAGCCGCGGCGGAACTGCCGCCACCACCCGCCGATCGCGCGGGGGAACTGCCGCAATGGGCCGAGCGCGTGGTCGAAGCGTCGGTTGGCGGGCCAGGCGCGGTCGGCACGGGCGCCGATACGCTGACCGAACGGCTCGACGCCGCGTTCACGCACCCGGTGCTCGGCGTGGTCGTGTTCGTCGCGCTGATGGGCGGGCTCTTCTGGACGCTGTTCACGCTCGCGGCCGTGCCCATGGATCTGATCGAGGTCACCTTCGCGCGGCTCGGCGCGCTGGCGGGCGAGACGCTGCCGCCCGGGCCCGTGCACGATCTGGTGGCCGAAGGCATCATCGGCGGCATCGCCGGAACGGTGGTGTTCCTGCCGCAGATCTGCCTGCTGTTCTTCCTGATCAGCCTGCTCGAGGACACCGGGTACCTGGCCCGGGCAGCCTTCGTGATGGACCGGCTGCTGTGCCGGTTCGGCCTGCCGGGCCATGCGTTCGTGCCGCTGCTGACCGCGCACGCGTGCGCGCTGCCGGGCATCATGGCCACCCGCCTGATTCCCGATCGGCGCGATCGGCTCGCCACGATCCTCGTGGCGCCGATGATGAGCTGCTCCGCGCGCCTGCCGGTCTACGTGCTGCTCACCAGCCTGCTGTTCGCGAATCGGCCGCTGGTCGCCGGGTTCGTGTTCGCGGGCTGCTACCTCCTGGGGGCCGTTGCGGCGCTGGTGTCGGCGCTGCTGCTCGGGCGTACGGTGCTCCGGGGCCGCGCGCGGCCGATGGTGCTCGAACTGCCCAGTTACAAGGTGCCGTCGCTCACCAACGCGAGCCTCACCGCCAAGGATCAGGGTCTGGCGTTTCTCAAGACCGTCGGCACGGTCATCATGGCCATCTGCGTGGTCATGTGGTGGCTGAGCGCCTACCCCAAGACCGAACCGCCTGCCGAAGCCGGCCGACTGCGCGCGGCGGCGGCGGCGCCGAATCTCCCGGCCAACGAGGCGGCGGACATGGTCGCCGAGGCCGAGGCAATCGAGGCCCGGTCGGCACAGGCCGGCAGCATCGCGGGCCGCCTCGGCCGGGTCATCCAGCCGGTGTTCGCGCCGCTCGGTTACGACTGGCAACTGACGGTGGGCGTGATGACGAGCTTCCTCGCGCGCGAGGTGTTCGTCTCGACGATGTCGGTGCTGGTGGGCGCGGCTGGCAACGACGACGTGACGGATGCGGGTGTGCTCGGCCGCATCCGCGGCGCGACACGCGAGGATGGGACGCCGCTGTTCACGCCGGCCACGTCGGCGAGCCTGCTGGTGTTCTTCGTGCTGGCGATGCAGTGCCTGCCGACGCTCACGATGACACGCCGCGAGACCGGTCAGACCCGATGGGCGCTGCTGCAGTTCCTGTACATGTCGTCGCTGGCCTACGTCTTCGCGACGGTCACCTATCAGGGCCTGCGGCTGGCGGGCATCGCGTGAGGAGGGTGGCGTGGCCTGGTTCACGTTGCAGGATGTCATCGTGACGCTGGCGGCCGTGGCTGCCGTGGGGTTGCTCGTCCGGCCGCTGTTGCCGCGGGCGCTGCGCGGCGCCTCGTCTCAGACAGCCAGCCGGCCGCCGTGCGCCTCGTGCGCGGCGGGGGCGGCCGCCTCGCGGGCGAGAGAGAGGCGCTGACCCGTCCGCGTCACGCGAACGGCGCGCGGCCACCCGTGCGGCTCGTCGCGGCCGTACGGTGAGGGCGTCGACGGCGCTACTTCGCCGCGGGCAGCCGTTCGGCTGACGGCCCGCGTGTCCGCTGCAGTCGCGCGGCGGTGGCCTCGGCCGCACGCATCACGCGCAGCAGGTTCTCGCCCAGGATCTTCCTGACGTCAGCATCGGAGTAGCCGCGCCGCAACAACTCGGCGATCAGGTCGGGGAACTTCGAGACGTCCTCGAGGCCGATCGGTCCGGCCTCGATGCCGTCGAAGTCGCTGCCGATGCCGACGTGATCGATGCCGGCGATCCGGCGGACGTGATCGATGTGGTCGGCCACCTGGGCGAGCGTCGCCCTGGGCGCGGGGTTGGCGGCGCGCCAGCGGGCCTCTTCCGACGAGACCGCACCGCGATCGCCGGCGGCTCGCTCGATCCAGGCGCGCCGTGCCTCCTCGAAGCGCGCCTGCCACGCCGCCACCTCCGGCGAGACGAAGCCCTGCACGAAGGTCACCATCACCACGCCGCCCTTGTGCGCGACCAGTTCCAGCACGTCGTCGGGAACGTTGCGCGGGACGTCGCAGAGGGCCCGGGCCGAGGAGTGGGAGAAGATCACCGGCGCCTCGCTCACGCGCAGCGCGGCGCGCATGGTGTCGGGCGAGACGTGCGAGAGGTCGACGAGCATGCCGAGCCAGTTCATCTCGCGCACCACCGCCTCACCGAACGGCGACAGCCCGCGCAGCGCCGGCGCGTCGGTCCCCGCGTCGGCCCACGACAGGTTGCTGGCGTGGGTGAGCGTCATGTAGCGCGCGCCGAGGCGGTACATCATCCTCAGCGTCGCGAGCGAGGCATCGATGGAGTGGCCGCCCTCCATGCCAATCAGCGACGCGATGCGCCCCGCGTGGAAGATCCGTTCGATGTCGGCCGCCGTCAGCGCCAGCTCGAGATCGTCCGGATAGCGACGTACCAAAGCGTGGATGGCGTCGATCTGCTCGAGCGTGGCGGTGACCGCGCCCCGGCCGTCGAGGTCCGACGGCACGTACACCGACCAGAACTGCGCGCCGACCTGGCCCTGGCGCAGGCGAGGGAGATCGGTCTGCAGCGCGGGCTGGGGGCGACTGATGTCGAGGCGATCGAGGTCGTAGCCGACCCGGGTGCGCAGCTCCCACGCCAGGTCGTTGTGCCCGTCGATCAGCGGCGTCGAACGCAGCAGCGCCCGGGCGCGCTCGATGAGCGAACGCGGCGCGTCCTGGCCGGCGGCCGGCGCCGCGCACGCTGCCAGCGCCGCGATGGCCGCGATCGTCATACACCACACCAGCCGCTGCCCCATCGCGGTTCGCTCCGGAAGAGGGGCGGGCGTCGAAGCCGACGCCCGCCGGTGAAACCGACGCTCGATTCTGACCAATCCGGGCCGGGCACGGCAAGGCACGCCGCGGCCGTCAGGATGCCGGTGCCGCGATCAGAACCGCAGGCTGTAGATCACCCGGATGTCGCGGCCCATCTCGGGCACGAGATCCTTCACGTAGGACAGGTGGTTGCGATAACGCTCGTTGGCGAGGTTGTCGACGCGGACCGTCACCGTGTGCACGAGGCCGGTGCGGTGGAACGAGTAGGACGCGAACAGCTTGAGGAGCGCGTACCCGTCGGTGGGCGTCTCCTCGCCGAACACGCGATCCTGCCTGGCCGCCACCAGCACCTCGCCGCCGCCCTGGAAGGCGCCGCGCTGCTGGCGCAGGCCCGCGATGAACCGCATCGGCGGAATCCGGGGCAGCGCCAGGCCCGAGCGCTTCAGCTCTCCGCGCACCATGTCGAAGGTGGTCTCGGCGATCAACGTCGGCATCAGGTGCACGTCGCCATGCAACTCGAAGCCCTGCAGCACGGAGTCGGCGGCCGTGAACTCGACGAACGGGAACTCGTCGCCGTGGTCGTGGCCGTGGCCTCCGCCGTGCGCGTCGTGGCCGAAGCGTTCGTCGAAGGCCTCCTCGGACATCGGCTTGCGGAACACGAAGTCCCGGATGTCGTTGCGGAAGTAGCTCACCTCACCCGAACCGCGACTGCCGCGCCAGCGGAACGCGACGTCGAGACCGAGTCCCTTCTCCGACGGCAGGTCGGCGTTGCCGATTTCGAACGCGAAGTTGCCGGCATGCGGACCGAAGAAGTACAGCTCCTCGAGTGCCGGGTTGCGGACCGAGCGGGCGAGGTTCACCGAGAGCGTCGTCGCGTCGGTGGGCCGCACCAGCACGCCGGCCGACGCCGAGAGGTTGTCGAAGCGGCGGGCCCTGAGGCCGCCCTCCGGCCTGAAACCGGCGTGTTCGTACCGCGCCCCGAACTGCAGCCTGACGTGCGGCCAGGTCAGCTCCTGGTAGGAGAAGACCGCGAAACCCTTCTGATCGACTGGCGGCGACAGGGCTTCCTCGCCGATCGCCTCGAAGGCGCGCACCATGCCCCAGGCGCCGGCGGTGCCGCTGAGCCGTCCCGCGGATCGATGGTCGGCGTGCACCTCGAACTCGGCCGCATCGTTGTGAAACGTCGTCCCCACCTCGCCGCCCTCGAGCTCGTCGTGGCGGTAGCTGCGGAACGAGAAGCTGCCGCGCAGGTTCTGGACGAGGCCCTCCATCTCGCGACGCTCGGCACGTGCCGACAGCGAGTGGCGGCGGGGGGTGAGCTGGACGCGGCCGCCCTCGACGACGGGCACGCCGTACTTGAAGTCGTCGTACTGATAGCTGGCGCCCACGTAGCCCTTCGCGTCGGTCCGCGACACGCCGACGCTGCCCAGCCCGCTGCGTGACTGGGTGTTGTCGACCACGAATCCCGGCGTGCGGACGTCACCCGAGCGCCGCCCCGCGCCGCCCAAGTGCAGCGCCCACCGGCCGTTGCCGGTCGACAGGTCGGCGGCGATGCCGCCGGTGCGGGATCCCGAACCGGCATCCACCTGCAGCGTGCCACCGGAACGGGTGATTGGCGCATCGGGGATGAGGTCGGAGATCACGTTCACGAGGCCGCCGATCGCATTGGACCCGTAGAGCAGCGTCGCGGGCCCGCGCACCACCTCCATCCGCGTGGCGGCCGCCGGGTTCACGTTCACGCCGTGATCGCCGGACTGGCTCGACAGGTCGCCCATCCGCTGCCCGTCCTCGAGCACCATCACGCGGTCGCCGTCGAACCCGCGGATCACCGGCCTGGCCGCGCCGGGGCCAAGCGACCGCTGCGCCATGCCTGGCTGCGTCGACATGGTGTCGGCCAGCGACGCGCCCATGGAAATGGCCAGGTCCTGGCCCGCCAGGACCGAGGTGGGTTGGTACGACTCGAACTGGTCACGGGCGGCCGGACTCACCGACACCACCTCGCTGTAGTGCAGTTCGGGCACGAGGAGGATGTCGCGCGATGGCGGCGGCGCGCCGCGCGTCACCACCACCTCGACGCGGTCCGGGGTGAAGCCGGGTGCCGTGATGATGAGATGATACGTGCCCGCATCGAGCCGGCTCACGACGAACGTGCCGTCACCGGCCGATCGAACGTCGGTTCCCGCTTCCTCCACGAACACGAGGGCGTTGGCCACGGGACCGCCCGTCACCGCGTGCAGCAACCGTCCGCGGAAAGCCACCTCAGCCGGCTGGGCCGCGGCCCCGGCGGACCAGGCCAGCAACGCCGCCAGCACGAGAAGACCTCCGCACCGCCCGTTGAATACACTCCATGACATCGCACGACTCCTCACGGATGCGTCATCGCCGTGCACGCCCCTGCGGGCCTGCCAGCGACGATCCGTCTTCTGCGCCGCGGCCGCATTCGAGCCGCGAGGCGTGACGGTGAGCGATCGCGCCGCGCGGGGCGTTCCCGGACGCACGTCCGGGCCCGGGCGGCGCCTACGTCAGTGGAGAGGGGGTGCGCGGCTGGCCAGGCCGCTGGCGATCCAGCGTGGCGTCTGGACGACGGCTTCAATCGCAGGACCGGCGGCCCGGACCTGGGGCGGCACGAGGCTGGGCGGCCACGCGGGCGCGGCGAACCGGAGCCCGATCAGGAAGTGACAGGCCGGGCAGAAGGGACTGTGACCGCCGGCAGCGGAACCGGACGTGCCGACCGTCGCCTCGTGCGACACCGCCGGATCGATGCTCGCGACGTGCCACGCCCCAAGTGGCCCGAGCGGCCCCCCGAACAGGAGCCCGAGCAGGACACCGGCGTACGCGCGGCGAAGGAGACGGCCTGTCATGACGAACGCAGGCATCGGACAGGCCCTGAAGAACGCCGTGCGTTCCCATGTCACGGCAGAGCTTCTGGGCGGCGATCGGTGGCGCCACCCACAAGAACCAGCGTTCAAGTGGCCCACGGAGCGTGCCGATTGCCTCGCTGACGATCTATCCTATTCGAGAATCCGCGACGTGCCGAAAGATCAACCGATCGCGACCCGCTCCCCGCAGCCCGCTCGCGGCACGGCGGGACGTGCGGCCAGCGCCCCGATGCCACTGTCGACCACGGCCCGCATCTACCTCGGCGTCGTCATCGCGAGCGGGTTCGCCGCGCTCGCCTGGTCGATCCTCGTCGTGGTTTCCAGCCCTCCGGCGAGCTACCTGTGGCTCGCGCTGCTCGCGCTGACGTGCTTCAGCAGCACCTTCAGCATCAGCCTGCAGAAGGTGGGCACGTCGATCTCGGTCTCCGAGACCTTCGTGTTCCTGGCGGCCCTGCTGTACGGACCGGCCGTGGCCACGGTGATCATCGCCCTGGACGGGCTGGCGATCTCGGTCTGGCGCAGGTACCGCCGGCGGCAGATCCTCTTCAACATCGCGGGGCCCGCGCTCTCGATCTTCGTGGCGGCGCAGGTCTTCCGGATCATCGCCGGCCACCGGATGGGTTCAATCCCCGAGCACGACGTGCTCGATGGCCTGGTACCGTTCGCGGGCTTCACGCTGGCGTACTTCCTGGCGAGCAGCGGCCTGATGTCGGCCATCGCCGCGCTGCAGCGGCGGACCACTGTGTGGAGCGTCTGGCGGCCCCACTTCGGCGTGGTCCTGCTGAGCTACTGCGGATCGGCGTCGGTGGCGGCGCTACTCGTCTACAACTCACGCGACTTCAGCCTCTCGACGATCACCATCGTGCTGCCGCTGCTGGTGATCTCCTACTTCACGTTCAAGACCTCGCTGCAGCGGGTCGAAGACGTCACGCGCCACCTCGATGAGGTGAACCGCCTGTATCTCTCGACGGTCGAGACGCTGGCCATCGCAGTCGATGCCACCGACCAGGTCACGCACGGCCACATCCGGCGTGTCCAGGCGCTGGCGCTCGGCCTGGCGAGGGAACTGGGCGTGACCGACGAGAACGAGATCAAGGCGCTCAGGGCCGCCGCCCTGCTGCACGACGTCGGCAAGCTCGCCGTTCCCGAACACATCCTGAACAAGCCGGGACGGCTGTCGCCCGCCGAAGTCGAGAAGGTGAAGCGCCATGCCGCCATCGGCGCCGACATCCTGTCGGCCATCGGCTTTCCGTACCCGGTCGTCCCGATCGTCCGGCACCACCACGAGCAGTGGAACGGGTCGGGCTATCCCGACGGGCTGCGCGAAGCCGACATCCCGCTGGGCGCCCGCATCCTCGCCGTGGTCGATTGCTACGACGCGCTGATCTCGGATCGGCCGTACCGGCGGGCGCTGTCGAGCGAGCGCGCCGTCGAGATGCTGCTCGAGGAACGCGGCAAGGCCTACGACCCGCACATCGTGGACACCTTCGCGCGCGTCTACCGCGAGATCGCGCCAGCCGAGCACGAAACGGGCGCGCGCGGCGAGACGTTGCGCGAGATCACCGCGATGGCGCAACCGGCGGCGGCGCCGGCTGCCCGGCCACGCAGCGCGCCGGTGCCCATGTTCGCCCCAGCCGCGCTGCCGCTGGCCGACGTGCTGCTGGCCGGCACACCGCGTGCCGCGCTGGCCACGCTGTTGAACGACGTGGCGGAATCGCTGCTCCGCCTCACGCCGGCCAGCCTGTGCGTGCTCTACGCCGTCGACGACAATGGCAGCGCGCTGGTACCAATCTGCGCGCTGGGCGAACTCGCCGACCTGGTGGGAGATCACCAGATTCCCGTCGCCGAGCGCCTCTCGGGCTGGGTCGCGGCCAACCAGCGGACGATCTGCAACTCGGACGGGGCGCTCGATTTCGTGAACCGGCCCGATCTCAGCGGCCTCGTCCGGCGCTGCCTCAGTGTCCCGCTGGCCAGCGGCGGCACCCTCGAGGGCGTGGTGTCGCTCTATGCGGGCGACGCGTCGGAGTTCGCCGAGGCGCACCGTGTGGCGGTGGAGAGCGCCGCGCGAACGCTCGCGCACCTGCTGCGCGGGGTGCGCGCGATCGGGGACGTGGAGCGGCTGGCCTCACCAGGGGCGCTGGCCGCGCTGCCAGCCTTCGAGCCCGGCAAGGCGGCAGCGGACGTCGGAGAGAACCGGCGCGCGGTCGCCGCGCTGTCGCTGCGGCTGGCTCGAACCACGGCGTGGGCCAGCCGTCACGCCGTGCTGGCCAAGGGCGCGGCGCGGCTCCGGCGGGCGCTGAGGGAAAGCGACTTCGTCTACCGCGACGGCGAGATGAGCCTGGTGGCGCTGCTGCCGGGCGCCGACCTGCGCGTGGCGCACCAGGCAGCCGCGCGCGTGCAGGAAGACCTGGGCCCGGGCCTCTTCTCGGTGGGCGCTGCGGCGATGCCGGCCGACGGCCTGGACATCCAGGCCATCGTCGGCCTGAGCCGGCGGCGGGCGAGCGATGCGTCGCCGCCGACCGGCGGCGAATGGCGCCGCGCCAGGCAACCGGCGCTCTTCGACGACACACGGCCGGGATCCAAGCGCGACGTCGCGTAGCAGGTCCCAGAGACGCGCGGCCCCGGCGCGCCGGGCTGTTCCCGGGCGCGCCGGAGCCGCCGATCCCCGCGCCGACTGCTAGAACGCCGGTCCCATCAGCACCGCATTGATGAAGAGCAGTTGCGTCGCCTCGGTGGAAGCCCGGTAGTTGGGGTCCTCGGCGAAGGCGATGACGTGTCCGCGGCCCACGGGCTGGTGGATGAGGAACGCCTTCTGGGCGAGCTGATCCTGCGCCTCCGGCCACACGAGCCCGGCGGCAACCAGCGTGTCCTTCCTCTGATAGACGCCGACGTTGCGCCCCTTGTCGAGGGTGATGGGCCGGAACACGCGCTGGCCCTCCACCATGGCCTGAATCTCGCCATCGGTGCCCGACGAGAGCCAGTGCTCCAGGTCGAGGCTCACGCGCAGCAGCGCGCCGGAGGTCGACTCGGGGCGTTCGCGCTCGGGCTGAATCGCCTTCTCGAAGTCGAAGGCGGCCGCCGCGCCCGACTCGGGCTTCTTCGACTCGGACTTCTCGGATGCGTCGGTCTCAGGCCGCCCGTCGCGCAGTTCCGTGCGCGTCTCGACGAGGTTCACGTTCTCGCGTGCGGCCCAGCGCGACGCCTCGCCGAGCGTGATCAGCGTGCCGCCGCCGTTCACCCAGTCCTTCAGTTGCCGCAGGGCGTCGCCGCCGAAGACGTTGCCGTAGTTGCCCGCCGGCAGCACGATGACGTCGAATTCGCGCAGGTCGACGCGGCGCAGGGAGTTGCCGCGCACCGCGGTGACGGGCTGGCCGAAATGGCGTTCGAGCACGTACCGCGCCCACCCGGCCGAGGTGCTCTGGGTCGGCGTGTCCCACACCAGCAGGACGCGCGGCGGCGGCATCACCGCCACCTGGTTGCTGCCCAGTGACACGCCGCTGTCGACGAACGCACTGTCGATCGGGATCACCTCGGCGCCGTGCGCCGCGGCGATCGCGCCAAGCGTCGAGGCCAGCGACCCGTCGTTGTCCGAAACCCGGACGATGGCGGTGCCGATGGGGTAGGCGCGCCCGCCCAGCGTGAACCCGAGGGCCGCGCTCCGGATCTTCACGCCCTTCTGCAACGCCTCCACGACGGTGGCCGCCGTGCCGCTGCCCCACGGCATCAGATAGCCGACGCTGGCCGCCGGCAGCTTCGCGGCCCGCACCTCGGGATCGGCCGTCACCGCGGTGGACGCGACGGTCACCGGGGCGGCCGCGCCAATCACCTCCACGTCGTAGGTGAGCGGCAGGCTCCAGGCGGTGACGTCGTACATCTGATCCGGCAGCCGCTTCTTCCGCCGGCGGTCCTGCTCCTTCACGAACGCCTCGGGCTGGGAGATCCGGGCGTCCATCAGGTTGCGCAGGAGACGCCCGCCGGGCTGCGCCGCCGACACCAGGAACGTGCCCGCCGGCAGGCTGCGACCGCCCTGCGTGAAGGACTGCGTCGCCTGGCGCACCTCGAAGCCCTGCCTGACCAGCAGCCGCGCCAACTGGCCGGCGCGCGCCGGATCGCCGCCAGGCACGATCACGTACTCGCGCACCGCGGCCTTCTCGCCTTCGGCGATCGCGGAGCGCCGGTATTCGAGGAAGTCCCTGAGCAGGCGCTCCCGATTCTTCGCGGCCGTGCTCATCGTCGTCAGCGCCGCGCTGAAGTGCTGGAGCACGCCGTCCCTGAAGGTGAGCAGGGTCTTGTCGGTGCGGCGGAAGACCAGGCCGCGCGAGGACGCCATCTCATAGGTCATGCCGATGGCACCCTGATAGATCGGCCACGACTCGCCGTAGCCGGGGAAGAACGAATCGAACTCCTCGCGGATGAAGTAGCCGAACCCCCGCTGGTCGAACACCTTGGCGTTCTCGCGGCCGAAGGCCTCGAACCAGTCGACCTGCGCCCTGGTGATGAGCGGGTTGAGCGGCTGGGCCGGTGGCGCGAAGTAGTAAGTGGAGTTGCCGCCCATCTCGTGCAGATCGACGGCGACCTGCGGGAACCACTCGAGGTAGAGCGCGGTGCGGCCGCGCGTCTCGGGCTGGCTCTGCGTGACCCAGTCACGGTTCATGTCGAACAGATAGTGGTTGGCGCGCCCGCCGGGCCAGGGTTCGTCGTGCTCGGCCGCGGCGGGGTCGGGATCCGGCAACGCGGCCCGGCCCGACGTGTTGCTCGCCACGAAGCGGGCACGGCCGTCGGGGTTCTGCAGCGGATCGATCAGCACGACGGACTCGCGCAGGATCTGCTCCACCGTCGCGTCGCCCTGGGCCGCCAGCAGGTGATAGGCCTGCAGCAGCGCCGCATCGGGCGACGAGATCTCGTTGCCGTGCACCGCGTGCATCAGCCACGTGATGACGGGCAGCTCGCCGATCAGACGGTCGCCCTCGCCGGGGCCGAGCAGCCGCGGGTCGGCCAGCTTCTTCATCCCGGCCTTCACCGCGTCGATCCTGGCGATGCGGTCGGCGGAGGCGACTGCCAGCACGAACAGGGGCCGGCCCTCCCACGTGCGCGCGTATTCGATGAGGCGGGTGCGATCGGGCGCGGCGGTGGCGAGCGCCCGCAGGTAGACGGCGATCTGCTCGGGCGTGCTGATCTCCAGGCCCCAGTCGTGCCCGACCACCTGTTGCAGGGTCGGAATCTTCGGGTCGTAGCGCACACCCGGCGCGAAGGGCGCGGGCGATGGGACCGTCAGGCGGGCCTGCGCCCCGGCCTGAGCAGCGGGCGGCGCTTGCGCGCCCGCAAGCGTGACGGCGAACACGGCGGCCAGGATCATGCGGTGAACTCCAGGGAAACGGGTGAGGCGCCCGCGGGACGGCCCCTCACCGTCGCGCGGGCTGGCGCAGGGATTATGCCCGATGTCCCGCCGGTGTTCCTCCGGCAACCATCAGCGGCGGACGCGCACCGGGAACGGCGGCCGCACCGGCGGCGCCTGGGGATGCGTCTTCAGCTCGGCCAGCGCCATCTCGATGGCGCGCTCCAGTTGCGGATCGCGGCCGGCGATCACCTCCGCCGGCGTCTGCTCCACCTCGACATCGGGCGGCACGCCCTCGTTCTCGACGATGAAGCCGTCCCCGGTCCAGATGGCGAGGTTGGGCGCGGTCACGCTGCCGCCGTCGATGAACTCGGGGAAACCGAGGATGCCCACCAGGCCGCCCCACGTCCGCTTGCCGACGATCGGACCGAGCGCGAACTTCCGGAACATCCACGGCAGCAGGTCGCCGCCCGAGCCCGCCTCCTCGTTGACGAGCATCACCTTCGGCCCGAGGATGGCGGCGGCCGGCGTGCGCAGGTCGCCGCCGTACCGCATGGCCCAGTAGCTCACGAGAGGCCGCCGCAGGATGTCGATGTAGTAGTCGGCGACGCTGCCGCCGCCGTTGAACCGCTCGTCGAGGATGATGGCCTCGCGGTCGGCCTGCGGGAAGAAGTAGCGCTTGAAGTAGTCATGGCCCTGCGTGCTCGTGTTCGGCACGTACACGTAGGCGACCCGCCCGGCCGTCGCCTCGGTGACGCGGCGCAGGTTGGCCTCCACCCACGCGCGGTTGCGCAGGGCGGCCTCGCTCGCAACCGGCACCACGGTGAAGGCGCGGCCGTCGCGGCCGTCGGCGGCGGTGCTGACGGTGATCTCCACCGACTTGCCGGCCGTGTTCTCGAAGAACTCGTACAGGTTGGCCGTGGCCCGCACGTCGCGGCCGTTCACCGCGATCAGGTAGTCGCCCGGCCTCACGTCGATGCCGGGCTCGGTGAGCGGCGCCCGCAGGTCGGGCGTCCAGTTGAGCCCGCCGTAGATCCTGGCGAACCGGTAGCGGCCGTCGGCCACCTCGTAATCGGCGCCCAGCAGGCCGCCGGGCACGCTCGGTGACGGCTCGGGCAGATCGCCCGGGTTGCTGATGCGATGGTGTCCGACGGCCAGTTCGCTGCACATCCACTGGATGACGCGGTTGAGGTCGGCGCGCGTCGGCACGTGTGCGAGCAACGGGCGGTACTTCTCGCGCATCGCCGGCCAGTCGGCGCCGTGGAAGTTCGTGGCGTAGAAGTAGTCGCGGTTCACGCGCCAGGCTTCGTCGAAGATGCGCGGCCACTCGGCCCCCGGATCCACCTTCACCTCGACGGCGTCGATCGGCACCTTGCCCGTTCCGGGCTCCACCTTGCCCGTCGCCGCCACGATGAACCAGGCGTCCTTGAGACGGTACAGCAGCTTCCGGCCGTCGACCGACACCTCGTAGCCACCCACCTCGGGAACCACCGTTTCGGTCTTGCGGGTCGACAGGTCGAAGCGCTGCAGCGCCGTCCTGCCGTCGGCCGTTCGGAGGAAGAACACCTGCCCCGGCGCGCCGGCTCGCAGGCTCGACAGTTCGGCCACGGGAATCGGCAGCGCGAGGATGCGCTGATCGATGCCGTCGAAATCGATGCGGGTGGGCTCCACCTCGACTGCCGCCGGCCTGGCGGCGGCATCGCCCTTCGCCGTCGGACCGCCGCCCGCCTTCTCGTCCTTCTTCCCGTCGCCGGGCCCCTTCTCCTCGTCGCTTTCCCTGGCGAGCGGGTTGGGCGTGTCACGCCGCAGCGACACCAGGTAGATGGTGCGCGTGTCGTGCATGTCGGCGCCCGCCAGGGAGAACCAGTCGTTGACCGGCCCCGCATCGGTCGACGCGAGCGCGAACAGGTACTTGCCGCCACGGTCGAACACCGGCTCGCTCACGTCGCTCAGGCCGTCGGTGATGCGGGTGGACCTGCCGGTCTCGGCCGACCACACGAAGAGCGAGTTGGTGTAGGTGCGGCTCGTCCTGGTGTAGGCCAGCCACTTCGAATCGGGCGACCAGCCGTAGGCGGTGCGCCTGAACGGCCCGTAGAGGGGCTCGGCGTCGACCTTCGCGACGGCGCCCGTGGCCAGCGTGAGGACGTACAAGGAGAAGGAATTGTCGGCGAACGCGATGCGCGTCGCGTCTGGCGACCAGACCAGTCGTTCATAGAACCCGGCGCCGCCCGGCTTGAAGATCCGCACCGCGCCCTTGCCGTCCTGCGGCCGCACGTGCAGTTCGTTCTCCCCCGAGGCGTCCGACACGTAGGCAATCGACGCGCCGTCGGGCGACCATGCCGGCTCGCGCTCGTGCGCGGCCGTGGTGCCCGTGAGGTTCCGGGCATCGCCCTTCTCGGCCGGGACCGTCACGATTTCGCCGCGGAACCCGATCGCCACGCGGGCGCCGCCTGGCGACAGCGAGACGCTGCGCACGTACTTCGTTCCCTTCGCGAAGCGCGGACGCAGGTCGGGCAGGTCGACGGCCAGGCCGATCGTCAGCGGCACGGCCTTTCGCGTCGCCACGTCCAGCACATGAAGCCGTCCGGCCTGCTCGTAGACGATGCGCCCGGCCGCGGCGGCGGCGTTGAGCACGGGGAAGTCGGCGTGGCGGGTGAGCGCGGTCACGGCCTTCGATCCGGGATCGTAGGCGTACAGGTTGAACTCGCCGTCGCGATCGGATCGGAAATAGATCGTGTTGCCGAGCCACATCGGGTCGGCATCGTTGCACCGGCCCTCCGGCTGCGGCACCTTCGCGGTGGCGTGCGTGGCCGTGTCGTAGATGACGACGGTGGCGACCGTGCCGCCCCGGTAGTTCTTCCACTGGAGGTGCGCCGGCGTGTGCGGGTTGTACGCGATGTAGCGGCCGTCGGGCGAGTAGCCGCCCTTGAACGCGTAGGGGATCGGCAGGCGCTCTTCCACGCCGCCGGCGACGGGCACCGTCCAGAACTGGAACTGACGCGGCGTGACGGTGGCCCGCTGGGAGACGAAGAGCACGCGCGTGCCGTCGGGCGTGAAGCCGCGCACCTGGTCGCTGCCGGGATGCCACGTGAGGCGCCTGGGTACGCCGCCTTCGGCCGCCACCACGTAGACGTCGGTGTTGCCCTCGTACTGCGCGCTGAAGGCAAGCAGGCGGCCGTCCGGGGAGAAGGCCGGGTTGCCCTCGACGCCGCGATCCGACGTGAGCCGCCGGGGGGTCGACCCGTCGAGCCCGGCCACCCAGAGATCGTCGGCGTAGACGAAGGCGAGGCGCGACGCGCTGATGGCAGGCTGGGTCAGCATCAGCGTGTCGGTGATGTCGATGGCCGCGGCCGGACCGGACGGCACCAGCGCGGCCAGGGCGAGGACGAACGGGATGAGGCGGCGTGAACCCGTCAAGGCGGACCTCCGGGAGGGAATCAGGACGCGACGCGCCCGATCATAGTGCCGGGGGACACCGGGCGGCGAACGGCATGGGGCAGGGATGGGACGAACGGGATCGGCGACGGCGGCGGTCGGGACCCTGGCCGCCCGCGGCCGGATTACGCACCCGCGCGCCGGGTGGTCGCCAGCCCGTATACTGGAGGGATGCCCGGCACCGATCGGCAGCATCATGTGGCCCCGCCAGGGGCCGTCGCCAACCCGTTCCGCCGCAACATCGCCATCGTCGCGCACGTGGACCACGGCAAGACCACCCTGGTGGATGGGCTGTTCCACCAGAGCGGGCTCTACCGTGACAACGAGCGCGTGGTGGAACGCGTGATGGACAGCCTCGACATCGAGCGCGAGCGCGGCATCACCATCCTCGCCAAGAACACCGCGGTCCACTACCGCGACCTCCTCATCAACATCGTCGACACGCCGGGCCACGCCGACTTCGGCGGCGAAGTGGAGCGGACCCTGTCGATGGTGGATGGCGTGATGCTGCTGGTGGACGCCTCGGAAGGTCCGCTGCCGCAGACCCGCTTCGTGCTGCGCAAGGCGCTGGAGCGGCGGCTGACGCCGATCGTGGTGATCAACAAGATCGACCGCGCCGACGCGCGCCCGCGCGAAGTGCTCAACGAGGTCTACGACCTGTTCATCGATCTCGACGCGGCCGAGGAGCAGCTCGACTTCCCCGTCCTCTACACCAGCGCGCGCCGGGGCACGGCCACACCCGATCTCGACGTGCCCGGACAGAGCCTGCAACCGCTGTTCGACGCGATCGTGGAGCGGATCCCGCCGCCGCGCGGCGACGCCGACGCTCCGCTGCAGATGCTGATCGCCAACCTCGACTCGAGCGACTACCTCGGGCGCATCGCCATCGGACGGATCTTCAACGGCCGGGTGCGCGTGGGCGATCCGATTACGGTGTGCAAGCTCGACGGCCGCCAGCAGCAGACGAAGGTGACCCGCCTGTTCGCCTTCGACGGGCTCGAGCGGGTGAGCATCGACGCGGCGGCCGCCGGCGACATCGTCTGTCTGGCCGGCATCGACGACATCACGATCGGCGAGACCGTCGCCTCGGCCGAGGCGCCGGTGCCCATTCCGCCCATCGCGATCGACGAGCCGACCGTGTCGATGGTCTTCGGCGTGAACACGTCGCCGATGGCCGGCCGCGAGGGCCAGTTCGTCACCTCGCGGGCGCTGCGCGAGCGCCTGCAGCGGGAACTGCTCGGCAACGTCTCGATCCGGGTGGAGGAGACGGGGTCGCCCGAGACGCGGCGCGTGGCGGGCCGCGGCGAGCTGCAGCTGTCGATCCTCATCGAGATGATGCGGCGCGAGGGCTACGAACTCCAGGTTTCGCGGCCGGAGATCGTGACGCGGCAGACCGAGGCCGGGCTGATGGAACCGATCGAGGACGTCGTGATCGACGTCGCCGAGGACTACCAGGGCGTGGTCATCGCCCAGCTCGGCACGCGCCGGGGCGTCATGACCAAGATGGTGAACAACGGCAGCGGCCGCGTGCGGCTGGAGTTCCGGGTCCCGGCGCGCGGGCTGATCGGCTTCCGGTCGCAGTTCCTCACCGATACGCGCGGCACCGGCATCTTCAACCACATCTTCGCCGGCTGGGAGCCCTGGCACGGCCCGATCCCGGCGCGCGCGACCGGGGCGCTGGTGGCCGACCGGCCGGGCGTGGCCACCGCCTACGCGATCGCCAACCTGCAGGAGCGCGGTGAGATGTTCATCGAGCCTGGCACGGTCGTCTACGAGGGGATGATCGTGGGCGAGAACTCGCGGCCCAGCGACCTCGACGTGAACATCACGAAGGAGAAGAAGCAGACCAACATGCGCGCCTCCACGGCCGACGAGGCGATCCGCCTGGTGCCGCCGCGGCGGCTGGGCCTCGAACAGGCCATCGAGTTCATCAACGACGACGAACTGGTGGAGGTGACGCCGGCCTCCGTGCGCCTGCGGAAGAAGGTGCTCGCCGCCAACATGCGTCCGCGCCGCGACGCGGTCTGATCGGGGGCCGCGGGGACGGTCAGCAGGCCGCCGTGGCGGCGTGCGGGGCGCGACGGCTCAGTCCTCTGACGGCGGATCGGTCACCCGCGGCCTGGAACCGGCGACGCGCGTCAGCGCGACGCCGGCGAGGATCAGCGCGGCGCCGCCGATCCGCACCAGGCCGATGCGCTCGTCGAGCAGCAGCCATGCGAAGCCCATTCCCGTCAGCGGGACCACGTTCGACCACACCGACACCTGCGCGGGACCGCGGCGCTGGACGGCGATGTACCAGATCAGGTACGCGAGGTTGAGGGCGAAGATCGCCGACACGGCGACGCCGGCCCAGGCCCACAGCGGCACGCGCGCCCACTCCACCGCGCGCAGGCCCGGCCACGCCCACGGCACGAAGAACAGGGTGCCGATGGCCATCGACAGGGCGGTGACCAGCAGCGGCGAGTGGCGTCCGAGCAGCGGGCGCGTCGCCACGGTGTAGACGGCCCAGCACGCGACGGAGGCAAGCATCAGCGCATCGCCCCTCCAGGCTCCCGCCTGGGCCGACGCCGCCCGCTCGACGACGAGGTAGACGCCGGCTGACGAGAGCGCGAGGCCCGTCCAGTGCCAGCGGCAGGGGCGATCCTGTCCGGCGGCCAGTGACAGCATCGACAGGGCGATGGGCGAGGCGCCGATCAGCAGGGCGGCGTTGGCCGCGGTGGTGCGCGCCAGCCCCTCGATGAAGGCGGCCTGATAGACGAAGTGCCCGACCAGTCCGGTGAACGCGATCTGCCCCCACTCGCGACCGGAGAGCGCGCTCACGCCGAGCGTGCGCGCCGCGAGGCGGCGCGACGGCGCATCGGGATCGACCACCATCGCATCGCGCGGCACCCCGCGCGCCCACACCGCGGCCACGGCGCCGAGATAGACGCTGCTGGCGATCATCAGCCGGACGGCGTTGAAGGCGCGCGCGGGCAGTTCGGGCAGCACCGCCTTCATGAGGCTGTAGTTGGCGCCCCAGACGAGCACCATGAACAGCAGCAGGCTGTCGAGCAGGACCGAGCGCTTGCGGGCGGGAGACACCGAACCAACGAATGACGAGAGGCGGGCGGCGCGGCCCGATGGGCCCTTCCCCTGAAGGAAACAGGCGACGGGGCCCGCTCGCGAGCGCGGGCGGGCCTCGCCACGGGAAGCACGTGAAACGCGGCCGCGAGGCGGGCGGGCGGCGCGCAACGGGGGCGAGGCGGCGTCGAGCCGCCCCGCACGGACCCCGCGCGCCGGCCGCGTGCGGCTACCCGCCGAACGGCTTCACGAAGAAGAGAATCAGCGAGATCAGCAGCACGTAGATGACGAGCGACTCGATCAGCACGAGGCCGAGGATGAGCGCGCCGCGGATGTCGCCGGCCGCGCTCGGGTTGCGGGCGATGCCCTCGGCGGCCGATGCGAGGCCGCGCGCCTGCGACACCGCCCCGACGGCGGCCGCGAGCGCGAGGGCGAAGCCGCCCGTGATGATCGACCACTTGACGAGTTCGGTGTTGGCTTCCGCGGCGCCGGGTTCCTGCGCGTAGAGCGGCAGCACCGCGCCGACCGCGACGAGAGCGAGTGTCAGAACGAATTTCCTCACGACCAGTGCCTCCTCGGACGTTGTGACGTGTTGCGTCGTGCCGAAATCAACGGGAACGGGGTCGGCGCGCCCCGGCGCTACGCCGCAGCGTGCGCGTGCGACGACTCGTGCGGCGTGTCGTGCCCGTGCTCCTCGTGCTCCACGTGCACCGCGCCGGCGAGGTAGATGATCGTCAGCAGCATGAAGATGAACGCCTGCAGCGTGCCGGTAATCACGCCGAGCACCGACATCGGCAGCGGCGCGATCAGCGGGATGATGCTGGCGATGATGAGCACCACCATCTCCTCGCCGAACACGTTGCCGAACAGCCGGAGCGAGAGCGACAGCACGCGCGACAGATGGCTGATGATCTCGATCGGGAGCATGACCGGCGCCATCAGCAGCGGCGCGCCCGGCGGCGCGGCGAAGTGCAGCAGGTACCGGCCGATGCCCTGCGCGCGCACGCCCTGCCAGTGGTAGTAGAGCCACACCGTGATCGCGCAGCCGAGCGTCGTGTTGATGCTGGCCGTGGGCGACATCAGGCCGGGGATCTTCCCGATCATGTTCGCCGTCAGGATGAACAGCCCGATGCCGGCCACCAGCGGGAAGTACCGCGGCGCCGACGGCCCGATGTTGTGCCGCATCAACTGCAGCACCGCGTCGGCGAGCGACTCGAGCACGATCTGCAGCTTCCCGGGGTTCTCCACCGACAGCCGCGGCCGCAGGAACAGGCCGAGCACGGCGAAGAGGATCACCAGCAGCGCGCACATCACGATGTAGTTCGGAATCACCTTCGCCGGATCGGCGAAGGTGAACCCCAGCGGCGCGAGCAGCGCGGCCACCAGCGGACCGAAGATCGCGTTGGCGACGTCGACGATCCAGAGTGAATGTTCGAGCTTCTCCATGCGCGGCGCGACGATCCAGTGACCCTGCGCGCGGGCGGAAACCGCCCGTCGGGAACCGGCCGGTGGCCTCGGCCCCCGGCGACGTACCGCGTCGCAGCGCGGGCCGCCCGGCGCAAACGGCGCATCATACCGTACCGCCGAAAATCCGGTAAAGCGCCGCGTCGCGGCATACGCCAGGGCTGGCCGAGGCCCGCGCGCCGCTCGACCGGCGCCTGACCAGCCGGGACGACCGCGCCGCGGAACGGCCGCGCCGGCCGCCGTCCCTCACACGAAGCTCGCCATCCGCGACTTCGCCAGCGTGCCGCGCCGCAGCGCCCGCAGCTTCATCAGCGCGAAGATGACCGGCGTGATCACCAGCACGTGGATCGTGGAGGTGATCATCCCGCCCACGATCGGCGCCGCGACCGGCTGCATGATGTCGGCGCCGACGCCCGTGGCGTACATCACCGGGACGAGCGACAGCACCGTCGTCCCCACCGTCATCAGCTTCGGCCGGAGGCGGAGCACCGATCCCTCGATGGTCGCCTCGATGACGTCCTGCTCGGTGACCGCGCCGCGCAGCAGCCGCCGGTCGAGCGCCTCGTGGAGGTAGACCACCATCACCACGCCGGTCTGCACCGCCACGCCGTAGAGCGCGATGTAGCCCACCCACACGGCCACCGAGAAGTTGTAGCCGAGCCACCACTGCAGGATCAGGCCGCCGGTCATCGCGTAGACGACCGAGAGCATGACGATCACCGCCTCGGAGGCCGAGTGGAACGTGAAGTAGAGCAGCACGAAGATGGTGATCAGCACGATCGGCACGAGCACCTGCAGCCGCTCGCGGGCGCGCACCTGGAACTCGTACTGTCCCGTCCACTGCAGCGTGTAGCCGGTCGGCAGCGGCACGGCCGCCGCCACCGCCTCTCGAGCGCGCGCCACGTAGCCGCCCAGGTCGGAGCTGCCGGTGTCCACGTACACGTAGCCGGCCAGCTGGCCGTTCTCGTCGCGGATCATCGCCGGCCCCTCGGTGAGCGTCACGGTGGCGAGCTGGCCGAGCGGCACCTGGGCGCCGCCGGGCGTCTTCACCAGCACGCGGTGGAGCGCCGGCAGGTCGTCGCGAAACGCCCGCTCGTAGCGGACGTTCACCGGGTAGCGCTCGCGCCCCTCGACGGTGCGCGTCACGGTCATGCCGCCGATGGCGGCCTGGATCACGTCCTGCACGTCGCCGACCGTGAGGCCGTAGCGCGCGATCGCCGCCCGGTCCACGTCGATGTCGGTGAAGAAGCCCTGCGTGACGCGCTCGGCGTAGACGCTGCGCGTGTCGGCGACGCCTGGCAGCACGCGCTCGATCTCGCGCCCGAGCTGGTCGATCACCTTCAGGTCGGGCCCCAGGATCTTGATGCCGACCGGCGTCTTGATGCCGGTGAAGAGCATGTCGAGCCGGTTGCGGATCGGCTGCGTCCAGGTGTTGGGGAACCCCGCGAACTGCAGCGCCTGGTCCATCTCCTGCTGCAACCCCTCGAAGGTGACGCCAGGCCGCCACCGCTCGCGCGGCGCGAGGATGATCGTCGTGTTCACCATGCCCATCGGCGAGTTGTCGGTCGCCGTCGTGGCCCGCCCGATGGTGCCGAACACGGTGTCGACCTCGGGGAACTGCTTCAGGATCCGATCCTGCACCTGCATCAGGCGCGTGCCCTCGGTGATGGACATGCCCGGCGGCGAGGTGGGCATGTAGAGCAGCGCGCCCTCGTAGAGCGAGGGCATGAACTCGGTGCCGATGGAGAGCATCAGCGGGATCGTCGCCGGGATCACCAGCGCGTTCAGCAGGAGCGCCGTCCACTTCCACCGCAGCGCCAGCCGCAGCAGCGGCGAGTAGATGGCGACGAAGACGCGCGACACCGGGTTGGCGTGCTCGGGCCGGAACCGCCGCCCCCGGACCAGCAGCGTGAGCAGCGCCGGCACCAGGGTGATCGCCAGCAGCGTCGCAAACAGCATGGCGAAGGTCTTGGTCCACGCCAGCGGCCGGAACATGCGCCCCTCCTGCGCCTCGAGCAGGAACACCGGAACGAACGAGATGACGATGATCGCCAGCGAGAAGAAGAGGGCGCGGCCCACCTGCATGGCCGCCGCCACCGCCTCGCGCGGCTGGTCCTCGTAGGCGATCTCGCTGCCGTCGGCCCGGCGGCCTTCCGACAGCCTCCGGTAGGCGTTGTCCACCATGACGATCGAGGTGTCGACCAGCTCGCCGATCGCGATCGCGATGCCGCCGAGCGACATGATGTTGGAGCTGACGCCGAGGTAGTACATCGGCACGAAGGAGGCGAGCACCGCGATCGGCAGGGAGAGGATCGGGATCAGGGCCGACCGGAAGTGCAGCAGGAACAGCAGGATGATCGCCGAGACGACGATCGCCTCCTCGGCCAGCGTGTCGCGCAGGGTGTGGATGGAATCGCGGATGAGCCCCGACCGGTCGTAGGTGGGCACGAGCGTGACGCCCTGGGGCAGGGCGCCCTTCACCTCCTCGATGCGCGCCTTCACCCGGTCGATCACCGCCAGCGCGTTCTCGCCGAACCGCATCACGACGATGCCGCCCACCACCTCGCCCCGGCCGTCGAGGTCGGCGGCGCCGCGGCGCAGTTCGGGACCGATCCGCACCGAGGCGACGTCGCGGACGCGCACCGGCGTCCCCTTCGCGTCGGCGCCGACGGCGATCTCCTCGATGTCCTCCACCGACTTCAGGTAGCCCCGGCCCCGCACCATGTATTCGCGGCCCGAGAACTCCAGCAACCGCCCCTCCACCTCGTTGTTGCTGCGCTCGATGGCCATCACCACGTCGCGCGTGCCGAGGCCGAAGGCGGCCAGCCGGTTGGGATCCAGCCCCACCTGGTACTGCTTCACGAAGCCGCCGATGCTCGCCACCTCGGCCACGCCGGGCACGCTCGCCAGCCAGTACCGCAGGTACCAGTCCTGGAAGCTGCGCAGCTCGTCCAGCGTGTGGCGGCCGCTCTCGTCCACCAGGGCGTAGCTGAACACCCATCCGACGCCGGTCGCATCGGATCCGATCTGGGGGGTGACGCCCTGCGGCAGGCGGTCGCGGATGCCCTGCAGGTACTCGACGACGCGGCTGCGCGCCCAGTAGATGTCGGTGCGATCCTCGAAGATCACGTAGACGTACGAGATGCCGAAGTCGGTGAAGCCGCGCACGGTCTTCACCCTCGGGGTGGAGATGAGCGCGGTGACGATCGGGTAGGTGACCTGATCCTCGATGAGGTCGGGGCTGCGCCCCTCCCACTCGGTGGCGATGATCACCTGCACGTCGGAGATGTCGGGCACGGCATCGAGCGGCGTGTGGACCATGGCCCACGCGCCCCACAGGGCAAGCCCGATCGAGGCGAGGATGACGACGACGCGGTTGGCTGCGCACCAGCCGATGATGCGTTCGATCATGGCGCGGCCTACTTCGCGACCAGCCCGAGCATCCGCGAGCCCAGGCGCTGGCCCCCGCGCGTGACCGTCACCGACACGTCCCACTTGCCGGCCATGCTGATGGTGCCGCGGCCGCGGTAGACGCCCCCGCCGGCGGGCAGCAGCGCCACGTCGGTCTTCATCGCCGGCATGTTCATCGACGGCATCGGCGCCATGTAGAGCCGCACGGCCACCTCGGCATCCGCTACCGGCGCACCGGCGGCGTCGCGCACGGTCACCTCGAACCCGCTGTCGCCGTTGCGCGGCGGATCGGGATCGGTCCGGAAGCCGATCTCGAGCCTGGCGGCGCCCTCGGCTGGTGCGGCGAGGTCGGGCAGCGCCTCGAAGCCCTCCATCGCCGCGCGCAACTGGCTCTCGCTGTCGATGAAGAAGGTGGCGGCGGCCGCCACCTGCTCGCCCTCGGCCAGCCCCTTCGTGATTTCGATCAGGCCGTTGGCGCGCGTGCCGATCTCGACGGGCCGGGGCTCGAAGAAGCCGTCGCCCTGCGACACGAACACGAAGCGGCGCGTGCCGGAATCCACCACCGCGTCGGCCGGCACGGTGAGGCCGCGCGTGCTGGCGGCCGTGAGCTCCACGTTGGCGAACATGCCGGGCCGCAGCTTCGCGCCCGGGTTCGGCAGGGCGAACCGCACGCGCGCGGTGCGCGTCGCCGCGTCGAGCGCGGGCGCCACCAGCAGCACGCGCGCCGCGAACGTCTCGCCGGGCCACGCGTCGACGGTCACCAGCGCCTTCGCCCCCGGCTTCACCACGGCGAGGTCACGCTCGTAGACGTCGGCCTCCACCCACACGGCCGACAGGTCGGCGAGGCGGTAGAGCCGCTCGCCCGCCATCACGCGCTGGCCCGACACGACGTTCTTCTCGATGACGTAGCCGGCGGCCGGCGACGTGAAGGTCACGCTGTCGCGCGGCTGGCGCGTGCGCTCCAGCTCCTCGATCTCCGCTGCCGGCAACTGCCACAGCGCCAGACGCCGGCGCGCCGCCTCGGCCAGGCGGTCCGCGTAGCCCACCGCCTCGTCGCCGGCGGCGGCCGTGGCCCGCACCTGCGCCTGCGCGCGCAGGGCCAGCAGGTACTCGTTCTGCGTGGCGAGCAGCTCGGGGCTGTAGATGGCGAACAGCGGCTGCCCCTTGGCCACGAACACGCCGGTGGCGTCCACGTCGAGCCGCCGGAGGAAGCCGTCCACCTGCACGTTCACGTCGGCGAGCCGCGTCTCGTCGAACGTGACGTTGCCCACGGCCCGAATGGAGCGATCGAGCGTGGCGGGCTCGGCGCCCGCCAGGCGGACGCCAATCAGCTGCTGCCGCCGGAGGTCGAGCTGTATCGGCGCCCTGGCGTCGGCCGGCGGTACGGCACCGCCGGCGCTGTCGTGATCGTGGCTGGCCTCGGCCAGCTCGGACGCCTTCACCAGGTCCATGCCGCACTTCGGACACCGGCCTGGCGTGGTGCTCTGCACCTCGGGGTGCATCGGGCAGATGTAGAGATCGGCGGCGGGCGCCGGCGGCGCGCCGAACCATCCGCCGACGACCGGCACGCGCGCCAGTGTCCCGCGGAAGGCATAGGCCCCCGCGGCCGCGGCCAGCGCCGCGACGATGGCCAGAACGAGCAACGTACGTCGGGAAGCTGCTGCAGGCATGAGACCCCTCAATGGCTCGTTGAACCGAGTTCGCCCGTGAGCACGCGCAACTCCACGAGGGCGAGATCGCGGTCGCCGACGGCGCGGCGGGCGCGCAGCCGGCTCTCGACGACGGTGCGCTGCGCGTCGATCATCGGCATCAGCTCGCCGCGATCGGCCTGGTAGGCGATGCGCGCGACGTCGAGGGCGTGGAGGGCGCGCGGCATCACGGTCTGCTCCAGGACGTCGGCCCGCTGCTGCGCGGCGCCGGCGCGGACGATGGCCTCCTGCGCCATCAGGCGCAGGCGTTGGGCCACGGCGTCGTGGCGGGCGGCGGCGGCCTTCACCCCGGCCTCGGCCGCGGCCGTCATGGCCGCTGCGCGCCGTTTCGTCCAGGGGGCGTTCGGCCACGTGATGGCCACGCGCGCGGTGAACGCATCGGGCATGCCGGGCATGGTCATGTAGCCGCCCTGAATCACGTAGTCGGGCCTGGTTTCGGCGCGGGCCAGCGCCGTCTCGGCCTCGGCCCGGGCCACGCCGCGGTCCACGGCCAGTTGCTCGGGGTGCGTCGCGAGCACGCGCGCCTCGATGTCGTCCAGGGCCGGCAACCCGAGGGTATCGGGTGAGGGATCGAGCGTCCCGACGGGCGCATCGGGCGCGCGGCCGAGCAGGATGTTGAGCTGCGAGGCCGCCATGCGCGCGCGTTCGGCGGCCATCACTTCGTCTTCCTTCAACCGCGACAGCTCGACGATGCCGGCCAGCACATCGGCCTGCGCGCCACGCCCCGCGGCGTAGCGGACCTCGGCGGCATCCACGCCCTGGCGGACGACGCCGGCCGCCTCGCCCAGCGCGGCCAGTTCCTCCCGTGCCACGCGCAGCTCGACGTAGGCGCGTGCGGTTTCGGCGGCGATCTCGCGGGCGCGCATCGGGATCTCGGCAGCCATGGCGTCGGCCTCGGCGCGCATGCGCGCCTCGCGCAGCTCGCGCTTGCCCTTGCCCGGGATCTCCTGCGAGACCTGCAGCATCCACTGCGCGTCACGCGGCCGCCACCGGTCGCGCGGCCACTGGAAGGCCTGCAGTTCCACCATCGGTGGCATCAGCTCGCGTTCCACCGGCGCGCCGGCGCGCACGGCCGCCGCGGCGGCGGCGATGGCCGGCAGGTCTGGATGGCGGGCGACGGCGGCCGCGACCGCCTCTTCGAGCGAGAGCGGCGAGGCGGCGGACGGCATCTCCTGCGCCGCGGCCCGCAGCGGCGCGACGGCAATCAGGACGGCGACGGCGACTCTGGTGACGTGCATGGCAGGGTGTTCCTGGTCGAAATTCGTCCCGGACGGGCCACGGTCCACGATGACGCGGTCGGGACCGCGCGTCGCGCCGGGCTCGCCACGACGCCGCGGCGCCGGAGGCGCTCACGCGACGCCGGGGCGTCACGGATCGGTCCCGCGGCAACGCCACGCCGCGGCAGACCCCTGGGAAACCAGACTCAGCGGGCAGCGATCGGGATCAGATCAGGAAGACGCCGTGCAGCAGCCAGGGAGGATTCGGTGCGGCCTGGGCCATCACGACCCAGAGGGCGCGGCCGGCGCCGGCGAGGATGGGGCCGGGGTGGCCCGCCGCAAGGCTCGACCACGATGCCGTCAGCACGGCGGGTGGAGCGGCGCCGACGATGCTGGTGCTGGCCGGCGGATCGACGGGCGTCACGGGCGCGCAGGGGCAGCAGGCCTGCTTCAGCGCGAGGCCGGCGCACTCGTCGGTGCCGGCGCAGCAGCCCATCGCCGACTCGCCGTGCGCCCACACCGACGCCGTCGGGCCGAGCGTGGCCAGCAGCATGGCGAACAGCAGCACGATCGCGCGCAGGCGGGCAGGCATGAACCCTCCGATTGTGCGGGATCGGCCGCCGGCTGTCAAAGCCACCGTTTGCGCGCCTCAGCCGGCGATCAACGCGGCCACCCGGGAATCGGTCCGCACGGGATCGAAATCGGGATCCACCCGCGCCCGAGCGCGGTTGAGGCCGGGCAACTGCTCTATCGCCTCGGCGAGGTACCGGCCCGCCGGCTCGGCCTCCCCACGCAGCCCGTACATCGCCGCCACGTAGTACTTGGTCGCGCCATCGTCGGCGCCCGTCGCGAGGCGGGTGACGAAGCGGACGCGGGCGCGATCGAACTCCCGGTCTGCCGCCGCGCGGTCGCCGCGTCGCCAGTACGCGGCCGCCAGCTTCTGGTGCGCCTCGATCAGCGTGCGCTCGCGCAGGGCATGATCGCCGGAGGAGACGAACGACAGCTCGCGTTCGTACTCGGCGAGGGCTTCCTCGTAGCGTTCCTGGCGGTAGAACGCGTACCCGAGGCGGAGGTGGGCGCTCACGATCTGGAGGCCCTCCCTTCCCGACACGTAGCGCTCCTGGAGGTCGATTGCGCGCCGCGCGGCGAGCTCGGCCTTGCGATAGTCGTTCGTCAGCGCGTAGAGCAGCGACAACTGGAGGAACGCGTAGCCCCCCTCGACGTTGAGGCTCACCGCGATCTCGAGTTCGCGGATGCCGTCCTCGAACTGGCCGAGGCCGAACCAGTGGATGCGCCCGAGCATCGCATGCGCGGGCGAGAGCGACGGATCCAGGCGCAGCGCCTCGCGCACGGCCGCCAGCGCCTCGTCGTGGCGCCGCAGGCTCAGGTAGGCCGAGCCGAGGTGCGCGTGGGCGAGCGCCAGCGCGGGATTTCCGGCCACGGCGCGCTGGAGCGCGTCGATCGCGCGGCCGCTCAGCTCGGGCAGGCTCAGGAACTCACCCTTCAGATCCAGCGCCATGCCGAGGGCCATCCACGCCTCGGCGTAATCGGGATCGCGCGCCAGCGCGCGCTCGAAGAACGCCACCGCACGATCCAGCGAGTCGCGGGTCCCCATGCGCAGGTTGATCGTGCCGCGCGAATACGACTCGTAGGCTTCCACCGAGCGCGTCTCGTCACGCTCGATCCGGCCGATGGCCGCCTCGTCCAGCGCGAGGTCGAGCCCCTTGGACAGTTCGAAGACGATGCGATCCTGGAGATCGAAGATCTGGTCGAAGCGCCCGTCCACCTTGACCGTGCGGAGCACCGCCCCGGTGGCCACGCCGACGAACTCCGCCGTGATGCGCACCACGTCACCGACCCGCTGGAAGGCCCCCGTCACGATCCACGTGGCGCCGATCCGGCGCCCGATCTCGAGCCCCGGCGGGTCGCCGCCGTTCGACGATCCACCCGCCGCGGCATCGCGCGCGGCGTCCGACACCTGCGCGCGCCCGATGACGGTGATGCCCTTCACGTTCTGGAGATCGGCGGTCACCGTCTCGGCGATGCCCGACCCGATCCACTCGTCGGCCGGCTCGCCGCGCAGGTTGGCGAAGGTGAGCACGGCGACGCCGCGTTCGGGGCGCTCGGCGGCGGGCAGGCCCTCGGCGGCCCAGGACAGCCGTGGCCCGAGGCCGTTGCTCCGTGCCGCGCTGCTGCCCGAGTCGATCTGCCGGGCGATCGCCACGAGATCGACGTAGAACTCGCGCGCCGACTGGTGGCGGAACGCCGGATCCTTGGCCAGCGCCTTGGCGACGACGTGGTCGAGGGCGGGCGGAACGGCATGGTTGAACCGGGCCAGCGCCGGCGGCGGATCGTTCACCACGCGCGAGAGCGTCTCCATGGCCGAGGCGCCGTCGAAGGGCCGCCGGCCCGTCAGCATCTCGAAGAGCACGACGCCGAGTGAGAACAGGTCGGAGCGATGGTCCACGTCGCGACCCATCGCCTGCTCGGGCGACATGTAGGAGAAGGTGCCGAGCAGGCTCCCGGCCCGCGTCTGCAGGCTCTGCTGCCTGGTGCGTTCCATGTCCTGATCCCTGGCGCGAAGCCGCTTCGCCAGGCCGAAGTCGAGCACCTTCACGCGGCCCCGCGCGTCCACCAGCAGGTTGGCCGGCTTGATGTCGCGGTGCACCACGCCGGCCGCGTGCGCCGCATCGAGCGCATCGGCCACCTGCGCGGCCACGTCCACGGCCTGCCGCACCGGCAGCGGCCCGGAGGCCAGCAAGACCGACAGCGGCTCGCCCTCCACGAGTTCCATCACCAGGAACATCTGCCCGTCGACCTCGCCGACGTCGTAGATCGAGGCGATGCCGGGCGATCGCAGGGCCGAGGCGGCGCGCGCCTCGCGCATCAACCGCTTCCGCTGCTCGGGATCGGTGGCCACGTCCTCGCGCAGGAACTTCAACGCCACCTCGCGCCTCAGGCGCACGTCCTCGGCGCGGAACACCAGGCCCATCCCGCCCGATCCGAGCGGGCCGATGATGCGATAGTGAAGGACGTGGGTGCCGATCTGGAACATGGACACGGGATTGGCGCGACGCGCCCGGGTACATCACCGCAGAACGCCGCTGGTGTCAAACCGGCCGGCCACGCGCCGCCGGAAGGTGCTAGGCTGTGCCGGGACGGGCCCGCGTGCCGGGCGATGCCGTGAGCGACCTGAAACAGCACCTCGAGGCCCTGCGCCTGAGGGACCAGCCAGCACCCCGCGGCCGCGGGCGGTGGATCGCGCTGGCCGCCGTCGTGGTGGCGCTGGCAGCGGCTGGCGTCTGGTGGCTCCGCTCGAACGCGGTCACCGAGGTCGAGGTGGTCCGGTCCACGGTGCGCGACGCCTCGAAGGCCGACGCCGGCACGCCGCTGCTCACCGCCTCCGGCTACGTCGTCGCGCGGCGCAAGGCCGTCGTGTCGGCGAAGATTCAGGGGCGGCTGGCCGAACTCCGTGTCGAGGAAGGCAGCCGCGCGCGGGAAGGCGAGATCATCGCGCGGCTGGAGAGCGACGACTTCCGGGCCGGCGTCGTGCGGGCCCGCGCGCGCGTCGAGAGCGTGCGTCTCCAGATCGCGGCCTACGCGGCGCGCATCCGATCGGCCGAGGTGACGCTGGCCGAGGCCCGCCGCCAGGCCACGCTGATCGAGCAGTTGCACGCCGACAAGGTGGCGTCGGCCGACGAGCGCGACGCCTCGCGCAGCCGCGTGGCGGCTGCCGAGGCCGCCCTGGCGCAGGCGCAGGCCGATCACGCGCAGTCGCGCTCGGAGCTCGCGCAGGCCGAGGCCGACGTCGCGCTGAACGAGGCGCTGCTCGCCAACACCATGATCCGCGCGCCGTTTGCCGGCACGGTCGTGCGCAAGATGGCCGAGGTCGGCGAAAGCGTGGCGCCCATCCCGCCCGGCGTCAACATCTCGACCGCCTCGGGCGCCACCATCGCCCTCGCCGATCTCGACACCCTCGAGGTGGAGGTGGATGTCGCCGAAGCCAACGTCGCCAGGCTGAAGGCCGACCAGCCGGCGGAGGTCACCGTCGAGGCGTTCCCCGACAGGCGGTATCGCGCCGTGCTGCGGCAGGTCATCCCGACCGCCGATCGAACCAGGGCCACGGTGACGGTGAAGGTGACGATTCTCGACAAGGATCCCGACCTGAAGCCGGAGATGAGCGCGCGGGCCACGTTCCTCGAGCGCGCGGCCGCGGCGGCGCCGGCCGGGGCACCGCCCGTCGTGCTGGTGCCCGAGACCGCGGTGGTCAGGCGCGACGGCGTCACGCAGGTGTTCGAGGTGACGCCCGAGAACCGCGTGCGCGTGCGCCGCGTCGTGCTGGGCCCCGTGCGCCAGGAACAGATCGTGGTG
The DNA here is from genome assembly GCA_039812685.1 of Vicinamibacteraceae bacterium. Taxonomy (GTDB): domain Bacteria; phylum Acidobacteriota; class Vicinamibacteria; order Vicinamibacterales; family JAFNAJ01; genus JBDIBB01. The sequence goes on along the minus strand of JBDIBB010000015.1, from coordinate 13,082 downwards.
GTCGACGGCCTCTCGGGCTCGGAGACGCTGGTGCGCCAGCCTCGCGAGTCGCTGGCCGACGGCGCCGCGGTGCGGGTGAAGCGGTAACGGGCCATGGCCGCCGTCGAGATCCGGGACGTCCGGAAGATCTACACCCGCGACAGCCAGCAAATCGTCGTGCTGGACGGGGTCAACCTGAGCGTGCCCGAGGGTGAGTTCCTGGCGCTGATGGGGCCGTCGGGGTCGGGCAAGACCACGCTGCTCAACCTGATCGCGGGCATCGATCGGCCCACATCCGGCCAGGTCGTCGTGGCGGGTACCGATCTGGGCGCTCTGTCGGAGGGGGCGCTGGCGACGTGGCGAAGCCGGCACGTCGGGTTCATCTTCCAGTTCTACAACCTGATCCCCGTGCTCAACGCGCTGGAGAACGTCGAGCTGCCGCTGCTGCTCAGGCGCCTCTCGCGCCGGGAGCGGCGGGCGCGGGCGATGCTGGCGCTGGAAGTGGTTGGGCTGGCCGACCGCGCAAAGCACTACCCGCGCCAGCTCTCGGGCGGTCAGGAGCAGCGCGTCGCCATCGCGCGCGCCGTCGTCACCGACCCGGCGGTGCTCGTGGCCGACGAGCCGACCGGCGATCTCGATGCGCGGAGCGCCGAGGAGATCCTCCAGTTGATCGAGGCGCTGCACCGTGAGTTCGGCAAGACGATCGTCATGGTGACGCACGACCCGCGCGCGGCGCAGCGGGCGCGCAGACGGCAGCACCTCGACAAGGGGCTGCTGACCGAGAGCTGACGCAGCCGCCTTCGGCCCCTGGAGCCCGCGGATGCGCTACCTGCCCTACGTCCTCAAGCACCTCCGGAGGAACTGGATCCGTACGGGGAGCACCGTGCTGGGCCTGGCCGTGTGCCTCTTCCTCTTCTGCACGCTGCAGGCGGTGCTGGCCGCCATCGACAGCAGCCTGCAGAGCGCCAGCGCGTCACGACTGTGGACGCGCCACGCGGTGAGCCTGGTGTTCACGCTGCCGCTCTCCTACGAGCCGCGCATCGCCGCCGTGCCCGGCGTGCGCCGGGTGGCCAACGCCACCTACTTCGGCGGCGTCTACCAGAAGCCCGAGAACTTCTTCGCCAACTTCGCGGTGGAACTGCCCGAATACCTCGCGATCTATCCCGAACTGGAGGTTCCCGACGATCAGAAGCAGGCCCTGCTCGCCGACCGGCGCGGCATCCTCATCGGAAAGGGGCTGGCCGCCAAGTTCGGCTGGCGGATCGGCGACACCTTCCAGATGGAGAGCGTGATCCCGCCCTACCGGGTCGCGAGGCCTTTCGAGTTCGTCGTCCGGGCCATCTACGACGTCGACCTGACGCGCCACCCCGGCACCGACATGAACCAGGCGCTGTTCCACTACCGGTACCTCTACGAGGCCGCGCGCAACGCCTACACGCAGGCCGGCACCTACGTCGTGGAGATCGACGATCCGGCGCGCGCCGGGGAGATCTCGAAGGCCATCGACGCCCTCTTCGAGAACGCCGACGCGCAGACGAAGACCGAGACCGAGAGCGCGCTGGTGGCCGGCTTCATCGCGATGATCGGCAACCTGTCGCTGCTGCTCAACGGCATCGGCCTCGCCGTCACCTTCACGATCCTCCTCGTGTCGGCCAACACCATGAGCATGGCCGTGCGCGAACGGCGGACCGAGATCGCGGTCCTGAAGACGCTCGGCTTCCCGGGCCGGCTCGTCCTGCTGCTGATCGTCGGCGAGGCGCTCACGCTGGCGTTGACGGGCGGTGCGCTCGGCATCGTGCTGGGCTGGGCGACGGTGCGCACGCTCATGAACGCGCCGTTCGTCGGCGCGCTGTTCGCCGGCTTCCCGTCGGCCGGGCTGACGCCCGCCATCGCGCTCCAGGCGCTCGGCGTCGCCCTGCTCGTCGGCATCGTCTCGGGGCTCGCGCCGGCGCTGGCCGCCTGCCGCGCCGGGGTGACCGAGAGCCTGCGGGCGGTGTGAGATGGCGCTGCCGCTCTCCTACAACGTACGCAACGTCGGGCAGCGCTGGAAGGTGACGCTGCTGGCGGTGGCCGGCATCGCGCTGGTGGTGGCGGTGTTCATCACGCTGCTGGCGCTCTACGACGGCTTCCGCACGGCGCTGGCCTCCACCGGCATCCCCGGCAACGGCATCTTCGTGCAGCGCGGATCGCAGTCGGAGCTCACCTCCGGCATCGCGCGCGCCGATGTGGAGTTCCTGGCGGTGGACCAACGGGTGGCCCGCGACGCAGAGGGCCGTCCGCTCGCCTCGGCCGAACTGGTCGTGGCCGTCACCCTGCCGCGCCGCGGCGCCGCCACCGACGGCAGCGTGCAGATGCGCGGCGTCTCGGCGCGGGCCTTCGAGGTGCGCCACGGCGTGCGCATCGCCGAAGGGCACACGTTCACGCCCGGCCTGAACGAGGTCATCGTCGGGCGCCGGCTCACCGAGCGCTTCGGGAACACGTCGGTCGGGTCGGTGATCCGCATCCGGCAGCGCGACTGGCAGGTGGTGGGCATCTTCACCGCCGAGGGCAGCAGCTTCGAGAGCGAGATCTGGGGCGACGTCAACGTGATGGCGGGCGCGTTCAACCGCGTCGGAGGGTACCAGTCGCTCGTCGTCCGCATGAGGGATCCGGCCGAGATCCCCGCCTGGGCCGACGAGGTGACGCGGCACCCGCGACTGCGGCTGCTGCTGAAGCCCGAGCGCCAGTACTACGACGACCAGGCCGGGCCCGTCGGCACGGCGATGCTGTGGCTGGCGCGCTTCGTCGCGGTGGTGATGGGCATCGGCGCGGTCTTCGGCGCCATGAACACGATGTACGCCGTCGTCGCCCAGCGTACGCGCGAGATCGCCACGCTGCGCGCGCTCGGGTTCCGGCGCCGCGCCATCCTGCTCGCCTTCCTGGTGGAGTCGATGCTGATCGCGCTGGCCGCCGGCGCGATTGGCTGCGGGCTGGGGATGATGGCCAACTGGCTGCCCGCGGCCGCCACCGGCAGCGTCACGTACAGCGAACTGGCGTTCGCCTTCACGGTGACCCCGCGGTCGCTTCTCGCCGGTCTCGTCTTCGCGCTGGCGATGGGCCTGATCGGCGGCCTGCTGCCGGCGATCCGGGCGGCGCGGCTGCCCATCACGCGCGCGCTCAGGGACGTGTAGGCGCCGGCGCGAACGTCGGCGTCACGCCGAGGTGGTACATCACGAAGGCGTAGACGTCGGCGTTGGTGAGGATCTGCGCCTCCTGATCGGCCGCGCCGTGCCCCGACTTCGTCTCGATGCGGATCAGGGCCGGGTTCGTCGAGGCCGCCCTGGCCTGGAGCGTCGCCGCGTACTTGAACGAGTGCGCCGGCACGACGCGATCGTCGTGGTCGGCGGTGGTGACCAGCGTGGCCGGATAGGTGACGCCGGCCTTCACGTTGTGCAGCGGCGAGTAGGCCAGCAGCGCCTTGAACTCGGCGGGATCGTCGCTGGACCCGTAGTCGGCGATCCAGTTCCAGCCGATCGTGAACTTGTGGAACCGCAGCATGTCCATCACGCCCACCTGCGGGATGGCCACGCGGAAGAGATCGGGCCGCTGGTTCATCACGGCGCCCACCAGCAGGCCGCCGTTGCTGCCGCCCTGGATCGCCAGCTTCGCCGGCGACGTGTACTTGCTGGCGATCAGCCACTCGGCCGCCGCGATGAAGTCGTCGAAGACGTTCTGCTTCTTCAGCTTCGTGCCAGCCTCGTGCCAGGTCTCGCCGTACTCGCCGCCGCCGCGCAGGTTCGCCACCGCGTAGACCACGCCCTGTTCGAGCAGCGCCAGCCGGAGCGCGCTGAAGCCCGGCGACTGGGTGATGTTGAAGCCGCCGTAGCCGTAGAGCAGCGTCGGGTTGGCGCCGTCGAGCGCGATCCCCTTCCGGTGGACGATGAACATCGGCACGCGGGTGCCGTCGCGGCTCGTGTAGAAGACCTGCTTCGTCTCGTAGTCGCCGGCACGGTACCCGGGCACCTCCGGCGCGCGGAACACGCGGCTCGCGCCCGTGGCGATGTCGTACCGGTAGATGGTCTGCGGCACGTCGAACGACGAATAGGTGTAGAAGACGAACGTGTCGTCGGCCCGCCCGCCGAAGCCGCCGGCCGAACCAAGCCCCGGCAGCGCGATCTCGCGCTGGCCGCTGCCGTCGAGCGCGAACACGTAGGCACGCGTCGTCACGTCCTTGAGATAGGTGGCGAAGAGCCGCCCGCCGGCCGTGCCGACGCCCTGCAGCGGCTCGGATCGCTCGGCGAGCACCGTCTTCCAGGCGGCCTCGCCGGCATCGGCCGGGTCGATGCGCACGACACGGCCGTTGGGAGCGCCCCTGTTGGTGCGCACCAGCAGTTGCCCGCCCACGTTGTCGATCACGTCGAACTCATCGTCGCCAATCCCGGGGACGAGCGGACGGAACGTCCGGTCGCCGGCGGCGAGATCGCGGACGAAGAGCGCGTTGCCCTTCTTCCCCTTGCCGCGCTCGGACACGCTGAGGATGGCGAACCGCTCGTCGTCGGTGGTGCTGACCATGTGGAAGCGCTGCGGGTTGGCGGCGTCCTCGTAGACGAGCGTGTCGGCGGACTGCGGCGTCCCGAGCCGGTGGTACCAGACCTGGTGGTTCTCGTTGCGAGACGAGAGTTCCTGGCCCTTCGCGGGAGCGGGGTAGCGGCTGTAGAAGAACCCGTCGCCCTGCCACGCCACGCCCGACACCTTGATCCACTCGAGCCGATCCTCGAGCGGCTTCCTCGTGGCGACGTCGATGACGCGGTATTCCTGCCAGTCGGAGCCGCCCACCGAGATCCCGTAGACCGCGTAGGCGCCCGACCGCGACGGCGCGAACGCGCCCAGCCGCGTCTTGCCGTCGGCCGAGAACGTGTTCGGGTCGAGCAGGACCTCGGGCGCGCCGTCGAGCCCCGTCTGCACGTAGATGACGGCGTGGTTCTGGCGGCCCTGGTTGAGCGAGTAGAAGAACCTGCCGCCGCGCCGAGACGGCGCCGTGTAGCGCGGGTAATCGAGGAGCTCCCGCATCCGGGCGGTGAGCGCGGCGCGGAACGGGATCTGGTTCAGGTGGCCGAAGGTGACCTCGTTCTGCGCCTCGACCCAGGCCCTGGTCTCGGGCGAATTGTCGTCCTCGAGCCATCGATACGGATCGGGGACCCGCGTTCCGTGGTACGTGTCGACGTGATCGACCGTGCGCGTCGCGGGGTAGCGCCAGGCCGAGGCCGCGTCATCGGCGCGCGACGCGACGTGGCTGGTGAACACCGCGGCAGCCGCCACGGCGAGGGCGATCGGGAGGCGACGGGACGGATTGCACATGGCGGAGGACTCCTCGGACACCGTGCCGACGGCCCATTATGGCGGATCCCCCGCGTGGCTGGCGGCGGTTCGTCACAAGGCCGTCACCGGCGGCCCGTCGATGTCCGCCGGCGCGGCGCACCGGGCCCGGACGCCCCGGCCTGGCGTGGATCGGCGCCCGACGAGATGGCGGATCGGTGCGGGATCGCCGCCCGGCGACGCCTGGCGGGCGAGGCTACCGTCCGGGCACGCCGAGCAGGCCGCGCGTGAGGTAGTCGGCGAAGCTGAACGAGGCGAGGATGCCGATGAACAGCAGGCTGGTGAGCATCACGATCTGGACGAGCCTGGGGCTCCAGCGCGCGTGCATGAAGTAGAGGATCACCAGGCTGGCCTTGAAGATGGCGATCCCGAGCGCGACAAACAGGTTGTACTCGCCCATGTCGACGTAGGTGACGCCCACCGTGAGGAACGTGAGCACGAGCAGGGCGAGGAAGACGACGACGTAGAGGCGCACCGGGGCGACGTGCTGCGTGTGTTCGACCATGGCAACGGGTTCCGTCGGCCCGCGGCATCGCGCCGCCGGCCGCCAACCATCCTCAGTGATGCCCCACGAGGTAGAGCAGCGGAAACAGGAAGATCCAGATGATGTCGACGAAGTGCCAGTAGAGCCCGACCATCTCCACGGGGGTGTTGTACTCGGCCGTGAACGTCCCCCGCCTGGCCCCGGCCAGCAGCCACAGCAGCAGGCCGAGGCCGATCACCATGTGCAGGGCGTGCACGCCGGTCATCGCGAAGTAGACCGAGAAGAAGATCTGTGCCGCGCGGGCGTACCGCGGATCATCGAACAGGAAGCCCGGTCCGGGCACCAGGTGATGGTCGAACTTGTCGGCGTACTCCATGGCCTTGACGCCCAGGAAGACCGTGCCGAGCGCCATCGTGAGCACGAGGAAGACGATCTGGCCCTGGCGGCTGCCGGTCTGGGCCGCGTGCACGGCCATGGCCATGGTGAACGAGCTGAGGATCAGCGCCACGGTGTTGAACGCGCCCCAGAAGACGTCGAGGTGGTGGCTGGCGGCCACCCACGCGTCCGGGTACCACGCGCGGTAGAGCGTGTAGGCGAGGAACATCCCGCCGAAGAACAGGAGTTCGGTGGCGAGAAACAGCCACATGCCCAGCGTGGAGGCCTGCTGCTGCTGCTCCAGCGTGTCGAAATGGTGCTGGAGCCTGGCGTGGGAGATGGCGTCCGGGCTATGCAACGGCGTTCTCCTCGGCGTACGCGTAGGCCGGCTGCGTCACGACGGGCGGCGTCGTGAAGTTCTCGAGGGGGGGCGGCGACGGCGTCTGCCATTCCAGCCCGGTGGCGCCCCACGGGTTGGCCGGGGCCCTGGCGCCCCGGAAGAACGACCACGTGAAGTAGATCAGCGGGACCGCGTAGCCGACGCCGAGCACCGTCGCGCCGGCGGTCGAGAGCACGTTCAGCACCTGGAACTCCGGCGGGTACATGTGGTAGCGCCGCGGCATCCCGAGGTAGCCGAGGATGAACTGCGGGAAGAACGTCAGGTTGAAGCCGACGAAGATGGTCAGCGCGGCGAACTTCGCCCAGCCCTCCGAGTACATCCGCCCGGTGATCTTCGGCCACCAGTAGTGCAGGCCGCCCATGTAGGCCATGATCGTGGCGCCCACCATCACGTAGTGGAAGTGCGCCACGATGAAGTAGGTGTCGTGCACGTGCACGTCGAGCCCCATCGCGCCGAGGTAGAGCCCGGTGAGCCCGCCGACGAGGAACAGGCCGATGAAGCCGAACACGTAGATCATCGGCGACTCGAAGGAGATCGAGCCCTTGTAGAGCGTCGCCGTCCAGTTGAACACCTTGATCGCCGACGGGATGGCCACCGTGTAGGTGAGGATCGAGAACAGCAGGCCGGCGTAGATCGACTGGCTGCTCACGTACATGTGGTGGCCCCACACGAAGAAGCCGATCACGGCGATGCCGAGGCTCGAGTAGGCGACGAACTTGTAGCCGAAGACCGCCTTGCGCGCGAAGGCGGCGACCAGTTCGCTGATCACGCCCATGCCGGGCAGCACCATGACGTAGACGGCCGGGTGCGAGTAGTACCAGAACAGGTGCTGGTAGAGCACCGGATCGCCGCCCAGGTTCGGGTCGAAGATCCCGATGTGGAACAGCCGTTCGAGCGCCACCAGCAGGACGGCGATGGCCACCACCGGCGTTCCCAGGATCATGATGATCGACGCCGCGTAGTGCGACCAGATGAACAGCGGCAGGCGGTCCCAGGTCATGCCCGGCGCCCGCATCGTGTGGATCGTGACGATGAAGTTCAGCCCCGTGAGGATCGACGAGAACCCGCTGATGAAGACGCCGACGCCCGTCAGCACGACGTGCGTGTTGCTGGCGGCGGTCGAATAGGGCGTGTAGAAGGTCCAGCCCGTGTCGACGCCGCCCAGCAGCGCCGCCGCCAGCGTGAAGAGCCCGCCGATCATGTAGACGTACCAGCTCAGCAGGTTGATGCGCGGGAACGCGAGGTCCTTCGCCCCGATCATCATCGGCACCAGGAAGTTGCCGAGCGTCGCCGGGATCGACGGCAGCAGGAAGAAGAACACCATCGCGACGCCGTGCATCGTGAAGAGCTTGTTGTAGGTCTCGGACTCGAACAGGTCGCCGGCCGGCGTCAGCAGCTCCAGGCGGATGCCGAGCGCGAAGAGCCCGCCCACGGCGAAGAAGAACGTGATGCCGAGCAGGTAGAGGATGGCGATCCGCTTGTGATCGCGCGTCAGCAGCCACGACTTCACCGTGTGCGCGACGTTCAGGTAGTTGGAAGGTTCCGGGGCGGCTGCGGTCTGCATGTCTTGTCCTGCCTGGTGCCCTGCTGTCATCGCCAACGGCCTACTGCGGCGGCGCCGCGGCCGGCGCGGCGGCGTCGGTCTCCGCCGGGCGGCTCGCCAGCGACTTGATGTAGGCCACGAGCATGTTCATCTGTTCCTCGCTCACCAGCCCCTGGAAGGTCGGCATCAGCGGCTGGTAGCCCGCGACGATCTTCGCCTGCGGGTTGACGATCGATTCGCGAAGGTAGGCTTCGTCGACCGTCACCGATCCACCGCCCGTCATCCGGGCCGTCGAGCCGAACACCCCCCGCAGCGACGGCCCGCGCCCCGTGTTGTCCTCGTGGTGGCAGGTGACGCAGGCCAGGTCGGTGAACAGCTTCTCGCCGGCCTCGGCCATGTTGGCCGGCGGCGCGCCGCCGGCCAGCCACGTCTGGAACTCGGCCGGCTCCATCACGTAGACCGACCCGATCATCCCCGAGTGGCGCTGCCCGCAGTACTCGGCGCAGAACAGGTGGTACTGCCCGGGCTTGGTCGCGGTGAACCAGAGCGAGGTGGTGCGCCCGGGCACCGCGTCCATCTTCACGCGGAACGCGGGCACGAACACCGAGTGGATGACGTCCTCCGAGCCGATGAGCAGCTTGACGGGCGTGCCCACCGGCACGTGCAGCTCGTTGATCTCGCGCTGCCCGGTGACGTGCTGGAACTTCCACATCCAGCGCTTGCCCACCGTGTAGATCTCCATCGCATTCTGCGGCGGCCGGGACATCGCGAAGAAGACCGTGGCGCCCCAGTAGAACATCACCATCGCGATGATCAGCGGGATCACCGACCACGTGATCTCCAGCAGCAGCGCCCCGTGCACGGGCGTGCCCACCTCGGCGGCGTGGCGCCGGCGGTAGCGGACCGCGAAGATGGTGACCAGCACCACCACCAGCAGCGCGAAGAACGCCGTCACGCTGATGATGAAGAAATAGAGCCCGTCGACCGCCGTCGCGTGGTTCGAGGCCTGCTGCGGAAAGAGCGGAATGTTACCCATAAGCTGCTGTGATCTGCCTGCCGGGTCCCGTGGCGCGCCGGTGGGCGCCTAGGCGCGCTGCGGCGTCGCCGGCGGCGTCGCCGGCCGCCTCGACGCGCGCCACATCACGATCCAGAACGTCACCATGGCCATGACGACGAGGAGCCCAGCCACCTGCACGGTCCGCATCGCCGCCAGCCCGTACTTCCCCGTGGTCGGATCGTAGTGATAGCAATAGAGCAGGAGCGCGTCGACCGGCGAGCCGATCCGGCGCTCGGAGGCCTCGACCAGCGCCAGGCGCAGGTCGCGCGGCGAGTACTCGAGGCCGTACACGTATTTCGAGACGCGCCCCTCGGGCGTGAGCACCACGAGGCCGGTCGCGTGCGCGTACTGCTTGATCTCCTCGTCCCAGGCGAACTTGAACCCCACGGCGTCGGTGAGCCGCGCGATCGACGCCTCGTCGCCGGTCAGGAAGTGGAAGCCCCGCTCGGTGCCCGGGCGGCCGAAGCGCTCCATGTAGGTGGCCTTCTTGGCGGCGGCGAGCCCGGGCGACTCCTTCGCGTTGAAGCTCACGGCCACCACGTCGAACTCCTTGCCGGGATCGAAGGACAGCACCCCCAGAGCGCTCATCAGGTCGGTGAGCACCTGCGAACACAGCATGGGGCACTCGAAGTACACCAGCGCCAGCACGATCGGCCGCTGGCCGAAGTAGTCGCCCAGGCGCACCGTGTTACCCAGCTCGTCCTTGAACGCGAGGTCGGCGGGCACCTGCGCGTCGAGCCGCTGCTCGAACTTCACGTCCTGCAGCAGCACCGGACGCTTGGTCACCGGGTCGATGGGCCGCGGGGCCACACCGCCGGGTCCGGTCTGCGCCGCGGCGCCCGCCGCGGCCATCAGCAGCGCGCACGCCGCCACGCCGGCCCGCACGCCGCTCCCAGCCAGCCGATCACGCCACGTCCACTTCGTCACGATCTCCACCTGCTCGTTTCACGATCCCACGGCACGCCCGCCGTCCACCTCGCCTCCCCGTCGGGCTGGCGGATCCGACGCGGCCTCATGGCCTGGCCGGCGCGGGCGGGGCCGGCGCGTCGGACGCGGCCGGCGCCGGGCCGGCCGGTGGCAGTCCCCGCTCGGCCAGCAACTCGATCGCCCGCGCAATCGGCAGCCGGACGATGCCCTTCTCCTGGTCCACCCAGGCGTAACTGGTGAGCACCTGGTCCTCGCTGGCCCGGAACGCCTCGAGATCGGAGTTCGGCGTGGTCTGCAGCCGCGGCAGCGGCGGCAGGCGGTCGCCCTCGCGGGCGGCCACGGGCGAAGGCGGCGGATCGGTGGCCACGGCGCGGGCCCGCCACGACACGAAGACGAAGTAGACGAAGGCGAACACCGCCGCCAGGAACAGGGCCGTCACGGCCAGGATGCGGCGGGCGCCGGGGAAGTCGCCCTCGCTCCCCTCGTGCCCGACGGCCGGAGACATCGCGTGCGCGTGCGGATCAGTGTGCGCCATGGTCGGTTGCCAGCACCTGGTGGAAGAACGGGTCGTGCACCGGCAGCACCGGGCGTCCCTTCAGGAAGTGCGCGAAGGCGGCGAGCCAGATGCCGCCCATGCCGACGAGCACGGCCACGTCGGTCCAGTGAATCGTGAACATGTCGTGGTACTGCGGCTGCACCTGGAACACGGTGTCGAAGAACCGCACCACGAACAGCAGCCCCGCGATCCACGTGAGCCGGGTCAGGCGCTGCTTCACCTCGGCCGACAGCATGATCAGGAACGGCAGCGCGAAGTGCGCGACGATCAACGCGAAGAGCAGCACCTGCCAGCCTCCCGTGAACCGCTTGAGGTACCACGGGATCTCCTCCGGGAGGTTCGCCGACCAGACGATCAGGTACTGCGAGAAGGTGAGGTAGGCGTACAGCATGACGAACGCGAACATGAGCTTGCCGAGGTCGTGGACGTGCCGCGACTTCACCACGTCGCGCAGCGGCGCCTCGCCGCCGAGCACCGACAGCATGATCACGGTGAAGGCCAGCGCGGCCAGCCCCTGGCCGGTCATCATGATGAAGCCGTAAATCGTCGAGAACCAGTGCGGGTCGACCGACATCATCCAGTCGATCGACGCCAGCGACACGGTCAGCCCGTAGACGACCAGCCCGGGGCCCGACAGCGTCTGGAACCGGCGGTCGAGGCGCCCCGAGGGCACGGTGTCCTGCTGCCGCGACCACGTCGTCAGCAGCCAGGCCATGCCGCTCCAGATGGCGAACATCGCCACCGTGCGGAGGATCCAGAACCGCGTGTTGAGAAACGGCGCCTTGTGCTGGAGGATGGGATCGGCGGCGACCAGGTCCGGCTGCGCCCACTGGTAGAGGTAGGGCAGCCCGAAGACGAGCGGCACGAAGAACAGCAGCATCAGCGGCGTGGTGCGCGCCGCGGCTTCCCAGATCCGCCGCGTCACCAGTCCCCACTGCCCGCCCGACAGGTGGTGGATCATCGTCAGCGCGAGGCAGCCGAGGCTGACGCCCGACCAGAACATGAACCCGACCAGGTAGCCCTGGAAGAAGTTCTCGGTGTCGAATGCGGCGCCGGCGCCCATGGCGATCAGGCCGGCCACGCCCGCGACCAGCGCGCGCCGGCGCAGGCGATCGACGGCCGCCGGCATCGGCAGGGTCTCGGCGGTCAACGGCTCACTCATGGGTGCTCGCTCCTCCGTGGCTCGGCGCCGGCGTGGCGGCCTCGAGCTCGCCGCGCGCGCCCGGGGGCACGTCGGCCGCATCGGCATGGCGGCTGAACTGCAGCGCGCGCACGTAGGCGGCAATCGCCCAGCGATCCCGCGGCGCCACCTGCGCCGAGTAGTCCTGCATCGCCCCGAAGCCGCTGGTGATCACGTCGTAGAAGTAGCCCACCGGCTGCGCCCGCAGGCGATCGGTGTGGTACGAGGTCGGCTGCTTGAATCCCCGCTGCACCACCATGCCGTTGCCGTCGCCCGTGCGGCCGTGACACGGCGAGCAGTAGACGTCGAAGCGGTCCTGCCCGCGCTCGAGCAGGGTCCGGTCCACGGGGAGCGGCACCGTCTCGAGCAGCCGGCCGTCCGGCTCCTTGCCCGTGTAGAAGCGGGTGTCCTCGCGCAGGAACCCGCGGGCGATGGTGTGCTCCACGAACGGGCGCGCCGTACGCCCGTCGGCGAAGAAGTCGCTCTGCTCGAGCGGATCGTAGCGCGGCGCCTGGTGCATGTCCTGACGGCAGCCGGCCAGCAGCGCCGCCGCGATCGCGATGGCCGCGAGCCGTCGGGCGCCGCGCGCGCGACGCGGGCCGACGCGGTTATCGCGCGACATCGTTCACCTCGGTGGCGCCCAGCCCGGCGAGGAACTGCCGGGTGCGCTCCGCGTCGAAGCGGTCGTCGTCGGCCTCGACACACAGGAAGAAACCGTCCTGCGAGGCGTGATCGCGGAACCGCGCCACGTTGAACACCGGGTGGTAGGGCAGCGGCAGGCCGTTGAGGGCCAGCATGCCGACCACGGCCGCGATCGCCGAGACCAGGATCGTGGTCTCGAAGGTCGGCACGACGAAGGCCGGCCAGCTGTTGAGCGGGCGCCCGCCCACGTTGTAGGCATAGCCCGACAGGATGCCGCCCATGCCTTCGGTGGTGTTGGTCCAGTAACAGAGCGTGAGCCCGGCCAGCGCGCCGACGATGCCCCCCAGCAGCACGATGCGCTGCACGGTCTTGTCGCGGTGGCCCATCGCCTCCGCGAGCCCGTGCACCGGGAACGGCGTGAAGGCATCGATGCGCCGGTAGCCCTCGTCGTAGGTTCGCCCGGCCGCGCGCAGCAGCGCCGGGGCCGACGGGAACTCCGCCAGCAGGCCCCAGGCCGGTGTTGTCTCCAGTTGGTCGTGCGCCATCATCCAACCCTCGCGGGCGGCCGGCCGGCCGCCCCTAGC